>NZ_JAHPVG010000009.1:0-148522 GCF_025514755.1 Acinetobacter sp. WU_MDCI_Abxc222 | reverse complement strand
TGGGCGCTGACGGGATCGAACCGCCGACATTCTGCTTGTAAGGCAGACGCTCTACCAACTGAGCTAAGCGCCCTTAACGTCTTCATCGTTTGTGAGGTGCATTATAGAGAATCTTTAACAGGTGTCAAACGCTTTTCGACAACTTTTCAAAAAAATGCGAATGAATGATTAAAAATAAGTCATTATTAAGTAAAAAACAATTTTTTGTATTTTATTTAAGCACTTATTTTAATATTTTGATCATTCAGCTAATTAAATAAGAATTTTTAAAATCTTATTTTAGGTTAAAGATTGTTCAGACAAATAAACCAATGCATCTTCAGAGACTAAATCAAACAGTTCAATGATTTCTTCATTACGCATTCGAATACACCCATGAGACATTGGAACTCCCATCGGTTCTTTATCAGGTGTCCCATGAATATAGATATAACGTTGCATGGTATCGTGGCCATCGCCTTTATTGAAGCCTTCTTCTAAGCCATCTAACCAAAGAATGCGTGACAATATCCAATCTCGCTCAGGGAATTGTGCTGCAAGTTCATTACTATAGACCTCTCCTGTTGGCTTACGTGCAATAAAAACTGCATTTTGAGGAGATTGTGCGCCAATTTTTTTTGCAACCCTATGCCAGCCACGCGGAGTTTTTCCAGTATTTTCTTGTTCACCAATTCCATTCTTACCTGTAGAGACCACATAAAACTTATTTTGTTTAGGTAGGCTTAAAGTTTGATTTTCTAAATCAATGAGAATATCGGCATCTTCAAGTTTAAATTGGGACATGGAATTTCTTCTCTTAATTATATGAACTCAACTCTCTTTTGAGTTTTAATGAAAATTTATGGGAAAACTTGTATTGGACCAAAAATAAGAGATTATCAATCTTCTTTACTCTACGCGCAGTTTCACTGCTTGTCTTGCGCCAAAAATAAAAGATTATCAATCTTTTATTTTTGGCTCAGGACGTAACCATAACCAAACTGCAACGATGAACATGGTAGTATCAGTGAAAACTTTTACCCAAAACGGCGCTGAGGTAAATAGCATTAAAATACCACTTGCAGCCATCATAATGCTTGCAATCCACTTTGCCTTACGTGGTACTGTACCATTTGCTCGCCAGTCACGTAGGGTTGGCCCATATTTCGGATGATTTAACAACCATGCATCCATCTGAGGCCATCCCTTTGATGCGGCCCAAGCAGCCAGAATAAGAAACACTGTTGTAGGCATGCCTGGTAAAATTGCTCCGATAATACCAAGCGTGATAAAAATCACGACCAGCGTTCGCCAAAACAATGTTTGCATATAGAAACCTTAAGCTATTGTTGGTCATAGTATAAAGTGTTTTTCTGGTATTGTTTTGTTGATCAACCATGAAATTAGGATGAATTATTGCGAGTATTAAACATATGAATATTGCCTCAGTTCAAACATCCTATTTTGAGCCATGGTTGCAATTTAACCATCCAATGGTCAGACAATTAGCGTTTACGATTGCTAGTCCAAATCTACTTTCTCACCTTCCCCAAACTCTATCTATTCAACATAGTTTCCAATTACATACTGATCAGATTTGGGAACAACATTTTTACAACTATCTACCACGTTTAAAACAGCTCGATGAAGCACCTCAACCTTTACTTCAGTTTATGTCTCAACTTAAAAGCACACGTTTAGGTTTACGTTTTGAGAATTTACTTTGGTTTTGGTTACAAGAAGATAGTTATCATCCTTACCAATTATTGGGTCATAGTATTCAAAAAATTGATGGGGCAAGAACTTTAGGTGAGTTAGATTTTTTAATTTTAAATAAAGAAACTCAACAAATTGAACATTGGGAAGTCGCATTAAAATACTATCTAGGTGAAGCAAGTTTAGATTTAGAACAATGGATTGGATTGAATCGTCAGGATACTTTAAGCAAAAAACTTTATCATTTTACTAACAAACAATTTCAGTTCCCTGAAGCATTAAATTTTAAGATTCAACAACGTTTTGCTGTTTTAAAAGGACAGCTCTATCTTCCTTTACAATTAAATTTGCAACAATCATTACCAGACTGGATAAATTTAAAGCGTCGATTGGGATATTGGGGCACCAGCATTCCACACTCTTCTTTTTATCGATTGGAAAGACACGAATGGTTGTGTCCAAATAAACAACCTAGTTCGAATTCAGCACATTGGTGGACAGACGGTTTATATTGTAAAAATAGTGAAGAGGTTTTGTTTTATATGTTTAGACATCCTTCCTACTTAAACATCAAGCCTCACCTGCAAAAATTAAGCTAATTAACAATAAGTTTTAAGCTTCTAGAAACATTTTATAACGTTTTTACTATTAAACAGTCATGTTTCTTTTTCCGTTTGTTTTTTAATCTAAATTTACTTCATTATTAAATTTAAACGGAGAAAATGATGAAAAAAGTTTTAGCTGCGTCTGTAATGGTTGCTGTGATTTTAACAGGGTGTAATACGTTTAAAGGTTTTGGGCAAGATGTTTCTAAAGCAGGTGATGCTGTAACAAATACTGCTGAAAAAACACAAGATAAAATGTAAGTTAGAGTTATTACGTCAAAAACCTTATCGTTCCGATAAGGTTTTTTTATTTTTACGTACCCATCCCATAGAGATTCGCCTATTATATCGAACTATATTTCACCTGATCAGCACGCAATTTTCGGTATGAACCATTCAGACACTCTCTCGCTTAGCTTAGAACTGTTACAACAACCTTCTGTTACTCCTATTGATCATACATGCCAAACCATCATGGCAGACCGTTTAGCCAAAATTGGTTTTCATATTGAACCGATGCGTTTTGGTGACGTTGACAATCTTTGGGCACGTCGTGGAACTGAAGAACCTGTATTTTGTTTTGCCGGTCATACTGACGTAGTTCCGACAGGTAAGTTAGAAGCATGGAATTCAGATCCGTTTGCACCTGAAATTCGTGATGGAAAATTATATGGTCGTGGTTCGGCCGATATGAAAACAGCACTTGCAGCCATGGTCGTTGCATCTGAGCGTTTTGTCGCAAAACATCCTGATCATAAAGGTTCAATTGCTTTTTTAATTACTTCTGATGAAGAAGGCCCTGCTATTAACGGTACGGTTAAAGTGATTGAGACTCTTGAAAAACGTAACGAAAAGATGACATGGTGTTTGGTAGGCGAACCTTCAAGTACTCATAAATTGGGTGACATTGTTAAAAATGGTCGTCGTGGTTCACTCAATGCCGTATTAAAAGTTCAAGGTAAGCAAGGTCATGTGGCTTACCCACACTTAGCGCTTAATCCGATTCATGAAGCATCGCCAGCTTTAGCAGAACTATGCCAAACTGTTTGGGATAATGGAAATGAATATTTCCCAGCAACATCATTTCAGATTTCAAATATTCATGCTGGCACTGGCGCAACAAATGTCATTCCTGGCGCACTAGAAGTTACTTTTAACTTCCGTTATTCAACAGAAGTGACAGCAGAACAACTTAAACAACGTGTGCATGAGACTTTAGATAAACACGGTTTACAGTATGAAATCATCTGGAATCTTTCTGGTTTACCCTTCCTAACACCCGTGGGTGAACTCGTTAATGCAGCACAAACTGCTATTTTGAACGTCACGGGTACTGAAACTGAGCTTTCAACAAGTGGCGGTACTTCTGATGGCCGTTTTATTGCTCCAACAGGCGCACAGGTATTAGAGTTAGGTGTTCTAAACGCAACAATTCATCAAATTAACGAACACGTTGATGTACAAGACCTTGATCCACTAACTGATATTTATGAGCAAATTTTAGAAAATTTGTTAGCTAAGTAAAAGTTAAAATCTAATGAATTGAAAAAGCGCCCTTTTTGGGGCGCTTTTTGTCTTTAAGTTATCAGTACATTCTTTAAAAGCTTCAATGTGAATCAAATTCAAGAACTCATATAATTATATTTAATATCAATAATTTATATATCTTCTTTCGAATTTTTATCTATCCATTGCAATATAGTTGGCCAGACTTCTTTTGCAGCATTTTGGCTAAGTACAATTCGACTATGAGAATAATTTTCTAAGTTATTATTGGAATGACCAAATTCACGAAAAATATTATTTTCATTTTCAAAAGCTTGCAAATATTTATAGCATCCTTTAGTAGGGGCAATAAATTTATCACCAGCCCCACAAATAGAATATATTGGAACTCTAATAGAACTCATAAATTTTTTATAATCTATATCCTTAAATTCACTTATAAAATTTTCCTTTAAATTCCAATTAAACCATGGACGCATCGTGTAATAGGTTTCATTTATTCGCCCCAACTTAAATTTATTAGCAGGAATCTGACCTAGACCTTTTACAACTAATTTTGCAGAAAACAATTTAATAAAATCAAAGGAATTATTTACTGCTCCAAATGCTTGGCAAGCAATAAAAGTAATACTTTGAATGTTTTTTAAATATTCAGGATAATTAATTAAGAACATGGTTAAGCATAGCCCTCCACCACTGTGTGTTACACAGTGCAAGGAGGTTATATTAAAATGATGGTAAATATAATAAAATGCAGTTTTATATTCATATAATGCAACAGTTTCAAAATTAAATGGTATATCTGTTTTTGGGCTAGTACCATGCCCTCGCCACTCTAAAATAAAACAAATATAACCATGATTTGTCAAATAATCTGCAACGCCTATACAAACAGTTTTATCCGAAAATGCACCATGAGATAAGAAAATTGCTTCTTTTTTTATTGGAGAATTATTTCTTCTATAAACTTTCCATAAAGCAAATTCGCCATGATCATCTGTCTTTAAAATATGTAGTTCTCTATGAATTGACATTTATTTTTCTACTTTTGCAAATATTTTATTCTAGGTTATTTCGCTATGATTAATATAATAAAATTAGGCTCATTCTTTAACTATAACTTCAATTTATCTCCTTTTAAAATTTAGTATGAGACTTTATTAAAAGTAAATATTAGTAATTTCTTATATTTTAGCATTTGAAATACATATAAAATATAAATTTGCGATATAAATAAAGCAAGCACTTCAAGGATTTTTTAAACAAAAAAAATTTATATTCTATAAAAGAATTTCACCTATTTTTGATAAAAAAAGGAACTCAAAATGAGTTCCTTTTTTATAACTAAAGTGAGTTTTGGATATATTGTAAATTTGGAACGTGGAAACGTTGATTCTCCATACGCACATATTTAAATACACTAGGGTGCTGCAAAGAATCTTGTATATCATCATTCTCATCTACGACTTCAGAAATACGCAAACGAACTGAGACCGGCATCGATTTACATATGAGTGCAAACCGTTGACTAATATCTTCACTTTCAATTACTAATGCTACTGCTCGTAAATCAGTTTCATTATGAACCGAATAAACAGGAAGCTTTACATCATGCCATTCAATATACTTTATACCATTTTTAACATCCATAGCTGATAACACTATATTTTGTGGCAATAGCATTGGTACTTGCTGATCGCATTCAATAATATATGCATCAATAAAGCCTGTTGAAACAGTAATTAAATGCTGGAGTTCTTGCTGATCCATTTCATTAATTAAGGATGTACTTATATTACTTTTCATTATGCAAGTCCCCCTTCACATGTCATGAATAATGCATCAATATTGTGAAGTAAATCTTCTTCCTGGAAAGGTTTGCCCATGTATTGGTTAACGCCTAAAGTAAATGCTCGTTCACGGTGTTTTTCACCAGTTCTCGATGTAATCATAATCACTGGCATATTTTGATGGAGATCATGATGTCGAACGAGGTTGAGTACCTCAAAACCATCCATTCGTGGCATTTCGATATCAAGTAACATTAGATCTGGTTTAATATTTTCTAGCTGCTCGATCGCATCGATCCCATCTTTAGCTGTGACTACATCATAGCCCTGACGTTCGAGTAATCGAGACGTCACCTTACGTACTGTTACCGAGTCATCTACAATCATGATGAGACGTCGTTCATCAGACTCTCGTTGTCTATAAATAGCGTCATTAATCAGCTTATGTCGGCGACTAGCCTGAATTTGGCGAGCAATATTTTGTCCATCTAAAATTAGACAAACTTGACCATCACCTAGAATAGTTGCTCCTGCAATTGCACCAATACTAGAGAATTGTTGTCCAATTGGTTTGACCACAATTTGTGCGCGTGAGCCAATAAGCTGATCAACTAATAACGCAACCGTTTGTCCATTATTTGCTTTAATCATTAATACAGGTAATGAATACATCATTCCACTTAAACGTGGAATTGGCTGATTGCCAACGAACTCAGATAAGTAGCGTAATGGATAGTGTTTGTTTTCAAATTCAAAAAATTCTTGGGTACTTCCAAAATACTGCTCTAATGATGTCGGTGAAACTCGTACAATTCGATCAATCTGAGCTAATGGGATTGCAAATTGCTGATCAGCAACTTTAACCATTAAAGCATCACTGACAGCTACTGTAGTTGGAACACGTATGGTAAAGACAGTTCCCTGCCCATACACAGAGTCGACACTCACATGACCACCCAAGGCCTTAATATCACTTTGTACTACATCCAGTCCTACACCACGACCTGAAATCTGGGTGACTTGATCAGCTGTGCTTAAACCAGGGTGGAAAATTAACTGTAAAATATCGTGATGTTCTAATACTTGTTCAGCATTAATTAAACCAGACATTAAGGCCTTTTGACGGACCTTTTCAATATCAACCCCTCTTCCATCATCCTTAAATGTGACAACAACATCTGTACCTTGACGATGGATATTAAGTTCAATACGTCCAGTTTCCGGTTTTTGTGCTTGTTCACGTTGCACACGATCTTCTAAACCATGGTCAATTGCATTTCTAAGCATATGCTCAAGCGGTGTCACTAGGCGTTCTAAAATATTACGGTCTAACTCACCTTCTGTATTATTTACAAAAAGCTCTGCTGGTCGGTTCAACGCTGTAGATGTCTGACGAACAATTCGTTGTAATCGCGGTAGTAATCGAGAGAACGGTACTAATCGCGTTCGCATCAAACCTTCTTGAATTTCTGCTTGAATCCGCGACTGTTGTAAAAGTAGACTTTCTGTATCTCTGATCTTGTCAGATAATGTATTTTTAAAATCGACCAAATCCGATGCAGATTCAGCAAGAGATTTTGATAATTGATTTAAAGATGAATATTGGTCCATCTCTAAAGGGTCAAAATCACTATAACGTGAATGTTCAATGCCGTGTTTGGCAATAATCTGGGTTTCTAATTCACCTTCCATTCGACGTAACTGATCTGCAAGTCGTTGAATGGCCAATTCCATTTCCAAGAGCGTATGGCCAAACTGACCTAGATCCATTTCAATGCGCGAACGGTTAATCGAATTTTCACCAGATAAATCAATCATTTTCTCAATCAAATCTGCCGAAACACGGATCATTTCATTATTTTGATCAAGACGCTGTGTTTGCTCCCATGCTCCCATCATTGGTGGTGGCTCTGCACCATCACCTTGTACAAAACTCATTACAGGTTCAATACTAAATAGATCTGTGCTCGTCAGCTTACTCGGGATTTGAATTGCAGTTTCGATAAACTGAATATTTTCCAGACTTTGCTGTAAACTATCAAAGTGCTGATAATTTTGCTTAAAAATGGCTTCTTTTAGCCAAACAATCGCTCTCTCTAATAAGCTGTCATAAATATTTGAGCTGAAATGATGGAGTGCAAATTGCTCAAAAGCATTCTCGAGCTGATAAGCAATCGCTTGAACAGTTTCAAGTCCCAACATGCGGGAACCACCTTTCAAGCTGTGCACAGCCCTTTGTAGTTGAAGCAAAGTACTACGATTGGTACGCTGCTCAAACCACTGCTTTAATAATTGATCGGCCATTTCTAACAACTCGGCCGCTTCCTCCATAAATGTTTGCTCGACCACAGAGTTAATATTCTGGTCCTGGATACTCTCTATATATCTTGGGTCAGCCTCATAAACTTGTAATTCCGTATTCTCAACAATTTGCTCAAAATTAGAACTTAACTCGTCAATATTTAATGCATTATTATGTATAGTTTCTTGTTGCAATACTTCAAAGTTTAATTCAGATATAATAGATTGTTCAGAGTCTTCTGTTGTTTCTTTATTAGAATTAGAACTAAGTGAAGCATACACATTGCCTACGTTTTTAAGCGCTTGAATAGTATAAGAAGCTGCATAATCTAGGTGCTGTTTACGGACAACTTGAAGACGGTCAGCTAAATCATCTTGAACCAGACGAATAAAATCAATGAGAGCAGATGAGGCAATTAGCTGTCTCTGAATTAAGCGCTCATAAACACTTTCCAATTCATGTGCAATTAAACCGATATAAGTTGCTTGAATCATATTTGCCCCACCTTTTAAGGTATGCAAATAGCGCATCAAATTATTAAGAGCAGCAAAGTTCTCTTGATCATTAATCCAAATATTAAGATCTGTATCCATTCCTTCAAGCAACTCATCAGCTTCTTCAAGAAAAATGTCTAATAGATCGGGATCAAAATGTCGATTTACATGCTCAGTTAACATGAACTGTCGATCCATCTGCACACTCTGGCCTATAAGATCGTGATCAGTTAATTCATTTTCTGAACTCATCGGAGATTCATTCAATGAATGTTCTGCATCTGTATTAAACGATAGCTCAATAACTTTTTGCTGGCTTTCGAATGGTTCAAAATTAAGACTTGGAATATGTTGAGTATATAGCTTTAGCTCTTCCAAAACATTTTGGTGCTGCTCAATAATACTTACTCTCTGCCCCGCAGCTAAAGCATCAAATAACTGAATTAATTGTTGGTGGGCTTTTTGATAAATTTCAAAAACATAATCCGATTGCAATAAATCAGGTCGATCAAGCAATATGCCATAGCTGTCTTTTAACTGGTTAGTATATTCATATAAACCAATCATTGCCTGCGACTGAGTATGTTGCAACAATAAATCTGCTTGTTCACTTAAACGTTCGAGATAATGAGGGAACTCTGTACGTATTCCCTTCTCAAAATCTAATTCTGCATCAAGTAATTCGGAAACATCTAACTGTAATAACTGAGATACTAGGCCATGCGGAGGAGTGAGTGGGCTCGAATGCTCTCCACGCTGCTCCATATAAGCATCCCAAATCTGATTGAACTTTTGTAAATCAGATTCCAATTGCTCACTAGAACAATGTGAAGCCAATAGATCTAAACAATTTCGAATAAACTGTCGATAATCACGGAGCAGTAAAATCTCTTCTGAGTGAGAAGAGAGTTCTTCTTGTAATAGTATTTTAAATAGATGCTCAACTTTAGTACTGGCCTCAAAAATCGCATCAATCTGTGCCATTGCAGAGCTGCCACGTAACGTATGTAACGCACGTATTAAAGCATTATAACTTTCATGCTGATGTATTTCTTTTTCTAAAAACTGATCAATTGTCGCCAAATGCTCTTCCGCCTCTTCCATAAATAGAATTAGGGTTTCAGCAAGAGGCTGTTCATTTTCTACAAGCACTTCTGGAGTTTCACTACTTAAAGTGTCACTTAATTCTTGGTTTAAACTATTCGTTTCTAAACCAGTCGGAGTTTCAGCAGTAAGAGTACCCGACAACACTAAAAGCTCTTCCAATGCAGGCTCTAAACTTTGCTGTTGTTGTAATTGTTGTCCCAATAAAATAAGTGCTTTAAAATCTACAGCATGTTCTTTTTTAGATTTGAAATCATCTACTAACTTAAAGAAATAGAACTTAAATACCAACTGAACATATTGTTGGATGTCTGGAGTTAATCCAAGACTTTGATTGATTACCCGATTAAGTGTATCTTCTACAGTCCAAGCAAGCTCAGCAGAAGATTTGGCCCCAATCATTCGCCCCGAACCTTTCAATGTATGAAAATGGCGACGGATTTCAGTAAGCGTTGCAATATTTCCAGATTGCATCCATTCATGAATCAAAGATTGTAATTCAACAAAAATTTCTTCAATCTCTTCAACAAAGATATCTAGAAATTCATCATCTTGTTGAGAGTAGCTATCTTCCGGTAGCATCATTGCTTCAGTTAAAGTTTTTAGTATTTCTTTCATAGCAAAGGCTTCTTTTGCTTATCCCCTAAATGGAGAAAAACGACAGAGTCAACACCAGAAAAATAGCTATTTTCCCCAATATTTAACTGGTGCTGTTCATACTTTTTAAAAGAATAGCTATTACAGAAATAGCTATTCTTTTCCCCCAATTTAGTCAGGTAATTTAAAGTCAGTTACTGACTCACGTAGTGACTCCGACATATTCGCCAATTCCGATACGGAGCGAGCAGTATCAAAGGTTGCCGTTGTTGTTTGTGAAGTAATTTCTTGTACGACTGTCATGGTTGCGGCAATATGACTTGCAGATGCAGATTGAAGTTTTGCTGCATCAGAAATGCTGGCAATTAACTTTGCCAAATCACCAGATACTTTTTGAATTTCATCGAGTGCAATACCCGCATCTTTCGCCAAGTTAGCACCACGCACAACCTCTGTTGTCGTTTGCTCCATTGAAATAACAGCTTCGTTAGTATCCGTTTGAATCGTTTTAACGAGTGTCTCAATCTGTTTAGTCGCTGAAGCAGAACGTTCCGCAAGGCGTTGGACTTCGTCGGCAACCACGGCGAAACCACGACCTGCTTCACCAGCCATAGATGCTTGAATTGCAGCATTTAATGCAAGGATGTTTGTTTGGTCTGCAATATCGTTAATTAACGAGACAATGTTACCAATTTCTTGTGAAGACTCACCCAAACGTTTAATACGTTTAGAGGTTTCCTGAATCTGTTCACGAATGGTATCCATACCCTCAATAGAACGGTTTACTACTTGTGCACCATTGGATGCAATATATACCGAACGCTGTGCTACGCTAGCAGATTCAGACGCATTAGAGGATACTTGGTCAATAGACAATGCCATTTCATTCATTGCTGTTGATGCACCTGCAATTTCTTGTGCTTGGTGCTCAGATGCTTCTGCTAGCTGGTTAGTAATATTCTGAGTATTATGCGTATAACGAGCAACTTCTTGTGAAGTTTCATGAATTCGAGATACTAAGTCACGTAATTGGTCAATTGCGAAGTTAATAGAGTCGGCGATTGCCCCTGTAAAGTCTTCAGATACTGTTGCATATGAACGTAAGTCACCATCTGCAAGATCGGCAATTTCATCAAGTAAACGTAAGATCGCGTTCTGGTTACGGTCATATTCTTCTTGTAAGGTAGCTACACGTTGTTTATCTGCTTTACTACGAAGTGATAAAAGCTTTAAGACTGAACTAATTAATCCAAGAAGCGATAATGCAACAAGTGCACCCAAAGCAAAAGCCTTCCAGCCATAGTGTGTTTGCTCAGAAAGCTTACCTAATGCAGATAACATCTCATCAGATTGTGAGAAGATTTCACCCGATGACTGACGTACATTTACAATTTGATCTGTATGTTTGAGAACTGATGTCGCTGCAGATTTTAAAACTTTATCATACTCAGCTTTAATACCTTCCAAAGATTCTCGTATTTCTGGGGACTCAACTCTAGTAACTCCCAACTCAGCATTACCGTTTAGCTGAGCATTTAAATACACACCAAAAGTCTCGATATCGACACCAAAATCATGTGCTGAACTTTGAGAATCCTCTGTGCCAACCAAAACCGAATTAATAGATCGTAAAATACGTTCTGCAATAAATACCTGGTTTTTAGCAATCATTACCTGATTACTCGATACTTTTTCGCGAACCATCTTATCAACCATCAAGTTATACTCAGCCTGAATTTCAGGAATAGAGTCACTAATCGAGATATTCATGTTATATAACTGATTAATTACAGGCTGATGTGATGAGATCAAGTTAATGTCATAAGACAAAGCTTTCCACAAAACCGCAACTTTTTTATATTCTTTTGAAGATGTACCATGAATCTTTTCAATTTCTTGCATATTTTCTGCAAAAAGTTTTTCCGACTCAACTAACTCTTTCATGGCTTCAGGTGATCCAGAAGCTGTTGCTTCGGTAGCCTGTCTAGAAATCGTTTGTGACAATAAACGTAACTCACCCAAACTACGTGTTAATTGGTTATGTCGAGGCACGCTATAAAACAAATAGGCGAGCGAAGTTAAAGCAAATACTAAACATAACAACGCTACATAAAGGATAGGCTTGGACTTTTTACTTTCCCCAAACAAACTGGCATATTGCTCAATTTCTGACTGGATTTTTGCAATAAAATTGACTTTCGATTTTTCGTTTAGATCACGACTGCCACTTTTCTTTTTAAGTTTAAAGCCCATACAGCTTCTCCCCAGAAAAATATGCTATTTATTAACAGCATAAAAATTAGTTTATAAATTTTGTCGACGCATTCATATAATGTGGGTTTTGCAATAATCGACTAAATAAAAAGACATGCCAATGCTGATTATGCTGGTGAAAATACCCTTGGCAATATTCTTTTAGATTTTCCTCCAAGTTTAAACTTTGAGAAAAAAAGCTTTTCTTATTAAAGTGTTGAATCCCCAAAACCTGATCAACAACCAACCCCACATACTGGTCATGATGGCTAATACATAACACTTTTTGGGCAGACGAAAATGAACTTCGTTGCCCTGAAATAAAATGTGCCAAATCAGAAACTGAAAGTAATCTTCCTCGAATATTTGCTAATCCCTTCACCCAGCTTTGAGTATTAGGAACAGGTGTATATTTTGGTGGATAGATAACTTCTGAGACTTCCCCAAGTGGTGCGACGAAGTATTGCCCTCTCATTTCAAAAGCAATTCCTGACCACCGTTCTGCTTCATTTTGGACTGAAGCGTAATTCTTATTACCTCGTTTAGACAGACGAAGTAATTCGATAAATCCATTCGCGGCCATACTCGATCCTATATGACGGGTGTATCCCGTCATTTATGTTTTTATGGATGGATGAGTTAATTTAGAAATTGTTTAATTACATCAATCAATTGCTTTTCTTCGATCGGCTTAATCAGGTAATCGATTGCACCTTGACGTTTACCCCATACTCGGTCAGTTGCCTGATCTTTAGTACTCACAATCACAACAGGAATATGTTTAGTGTCTTCATCACGAGTAATCTGGCGTGTTGCC
The DNA here is from genome assembly GCF_025514755.1 of Acinetobacter sp. WU_MDCI_Abxc222. NCBI lineage: Bacteria > Pseudomonadati > Pseudomonadota > Gammaproteobacteria > Moraxellales > Moraxellaceae > Acinetobacter > Acinetobacter sp. WU_MDCI_Abxc222. The sequence continues at coordinate 135,359 of NZ_JAHPVG010000009.1, read as the reverse complement.
TGAAAACCATTTACACCTGGCATCACAACATCCATTAACACTAAGTCAGGTTGCTCTGCTTTTGCCAAGGTTACCCCATCTGCACCATTAGATGCTTCAAGTACGTCATAACCATGCTTGGTTAGAATTTCTTTAAAACGAAAAGTTTCTGTTGGTGAGTCATCAACAATAAGAATACGTGCCATTTCTTTGCCCTTAAATTACTTAATTATGAACTTACATGATTACGAATCGCATTTAGCAATTCATCTTTGCTAAAAGGTTTCGTCAAGTATTCATCTGAACCTACCACACGCCCTTTTGCCTGATCAAACAGACCATCTTTACTAGAGAGCATAATAACGGGAATGTTCTGATAATTTTGAGAGTTCTTAATCAGAGCACAAGTTTGATAACCATCTAAACGAGGCATCATGATATCCACAAAAACAATATCCGGATTTGCTTCTGCAATTTTAGACAAAGCTTCAAATCCATCCACAGCAGTAATTACTTCACAACCTTCACGTTGCAATAGTGTTTCTGCTGTACGGCGAATAGTTTTTGAGTCATCAATAACCATTACTTTCAGATTTTGGAACGTATCTTCCATTTAATCTTCCATCCCCATAACATAAAATATAAATGCAATTTAACTTAAATTTGTTTTTACACATTTATACGCATTTTTAACATAACTCACCTTCTATTTTCAATGAGGCATTTTTGTCTACTTTCTCATTTATAAACAATAACTTTTAACCTCATCACACTTTAATTAAAATTATCATTTTTTTTATAATGACTATATTTTTATTCAGCTAAATAATAATTAATATAATAAAGATTAATTATTTAAAAATAAGCGACTTAGCTATCTTTTTTGGGGATTTTCAATGACTGATAGGACGAAATATGCCTTTTATAGGAACTGCGTGTCTGTATCTATAGGCATTATTTCCTTCGGATCACTCTTTTTCTCACCTTCTAGTATGGCTGTTACCGATACTTCTAAAGCGGTCTGGTATCGTTATTATGATCAAAATGGTGTTGCCAATATCAGCACTTCAGTTACGCCAGCTCACATCCGTTATGGATATGAAGCTCTGGATCGCAATATGCAAGTGATAAAAAGAAACCACTCTTATAATGCTGAGGCAGATTTAAATCAATCAACTCAACGCGCATTATTAGCACAACATAAAGAACAAGATATCAAATTAAAAAAAGCTTATAGCAATAGTAAGACAGCTTCGATTAAAAGAGATCAGGCATTAGTGTCTATAAAAAAGCAAATTAATTATCAACAGGAACAACTTAACCAATTACAACAAGACAAAATTTTATTTAAGCGTCAGGAAATGGAGTATTTCAGGAAAGGAGAAATGATTCCTAAGCGTCATAAAGCATTGATTGAAAACAATCTAAATAATATTAATCGAGTTAAACAAACCATTGAAACACTTTCCAAGACCTATAGTCGAACTAATAATGAGTATGAAAATATTATCGAACGTTTAAAAAAGCTTGAATAACGGCAAAGGTTTATCAAGAATAGGGGCAAAATAAAATTTGAATTATAGGATGATGCTGTATGCACACAATGCATCTCACCCCTTCTACTTTTTTTAAACTGAGTATTATTAGTTTATGTTTAATTTTAGCTGCATGTAATCAACAAGAAACAACCAAAACTGCGGCCTCAGCTCCTACAAAAATTGAGCTTATTCCTCAAGACCTTATTGCAGTTAAAGAAGGAGCACTTGACTCCAAAACTGCATTTACAGGAACAATTCGTGCGGTTCAGCAAAGTTCCATTCAGGCACAAGTGAGTGCAACAGCGACGAATGTCACTGCCAATGTTGGTCAACAGGTACAAAAAGGTCAAGTGCTGGTGAGATTGAATAATCAGGACAATGTTGCACGTTTAGCACAAGCACGCGCCAACCTTGCATCAGCTCAGTCACAAGCTGAACTTGCACGTAATTTGATGAACCGAAAACAAAGATTATTTAATCAAGGTTTTATTGCTCGTGTCGAGTTTGAACAAAGTCAGGTTGACTACAAAGGCCAGCTTGAAAGCGTAAAAGCACAACAAGCAAATGTCGACATTGCTAAAAAAGCTGATCAGGACGGAATTATTATCAGTCCAATTTCAGGTGTGATTACTAAACGACAAGTAGAACCAGGTCAAACTGTTTCAGTTGGACAAACACTATTTGAAATCGTAAATCCAGATCAGCTTGAAATACAGGCCAAGTTGCCAATTGAACAGCAATCTGCGCTTAAGATAGGTAGTAACATTCAATATCAAATTCAGGGCAATTCAAAACAATTAAATGCAACGCTCACTCGCATTTCACCTGTTGCCGATCAAGACAGTCGACAAATTGAGTTTTTTGCTGCTCCTAAAGAAAAAATTGATTCATTAAGCATAGGAGCTTTCATTAATGGAAACATTCTGCACAACGACACTCATCAAGGCCAAACAATTCCTTTAGACAGCATTCAAAATATGCAACATGATCCATTTGTATGGGTGATACGCAATCACACCATTCAAAAAGTTAAAATTCGGGTGGTTGAACAGCTTTATAACGACAATATTGCTTTAGTCGAAGGTTTACAAAGCACAGATCTGGTTAGCCGTATTCAATTTGAAGATTCCGACATTAATAAAAAAGTGACGGTTACAACCGACAAAAATAAATAAGGTAGCAAATAGCGTATGTGGTTTACTCGAATCAGTGTGAAATACCCAGTTTTTACCATTATGATGATGCTCAGCTTAATGGTACTCGGGTTGGCGTCTTGGAAACGTATGACTGTCGAAGAGTTTCCAAATATAGATTTCCCATTCGTAGTAGTCACCACACAATATGCGGGTGCGTCACCTGAAGCTGTTGAGTCAGATATAACAAAAAAACTTGAAGATCAAATCAATACTATTTCAGGCATTAAACAGATTACTTCACGCTCAAGTGAAGGCCTTTCAATGGTGATTGCCGAGTTTAATCTTGATACTTCTTCGGCGATTGCTGCTCAGGATGTTCGTGACAAAATTGCACCCGTCACAGCGCAGTTCCGTGACGAAATTGATACACCGATTGTGCAACGCTATGACCCCTCGTCTAGCCCAATCATGTCAGTCGTATTTGAATCAAACAGCATGAGTTTGGCTCAATTAAGTTCCTATGTAGATAAACGTATTGTGCCTCAGCTTAAAACTGTTTCTGGTGTGGGTAATGTCAATTTACTAGGTGATGCTAAACGTCAAATTCGGATTAAGGTTCATCCTGAACAATTACAAAGCTACGGTATTGGTATTGATCAGGTCATTAACACGCTAAAAAATGAAAATATTGAAGTACCTGCAGGAACCTTACAACAAAAGAATTCTGAACTGGTTGTACAGATTCAATCAAAAGTCATCCATCCTCTTGGATTTGGTGATTTAGTTATTGCTAATAAAAATGGTTCCCCTATTTTTTTAAAACAAGTAGCAACCGTTGAAGATACTCAAGCAGAACTACAATCGAGTGCCTTTTATAATGGAAGAACTGCGGTCTCTGTCGATATCTTAAAAAGTTCCGATGCCAATGTAATTAAAGTCGTCGATCAGACTTATCAAACGTTAGAAAAATTAAAAGATCAAATGCCTGCGGGTTTAGATTACAAAGTCGTAGCTGATAGCTCTAAAGGTATTCGCGCTTCAATCAAAGATGTTGTTCGAACCATTATTGAAGGTGCTGCTTTAGCAGTTCTTATTGTTTTACTCTTTCTAGGCTCTTTCCGCTCTACAGTTATTACCGGTTTAACCTTACCTATTACTTTGCTCGGAACCTTAACTTTTATTTGGGCTTTCGGGTTTAGCATTAACATGATGACGCTGTTAGCACTATCGCTCAGTATTGGTTTACTTATTGATGATGCAATTGTAGTTCGGGAAAATATTGTCAGACATACTGAACTTGGCAAAGACCACGTAACTGCAGCTCTTGAAGGGACAAAAGAAATTGGTTTAGCCGTACTCGCAACTACACTTACCATTGTGGCAGTATTTCTACCTGTTGCCTTTATGGGTGGTCTGATTGGACGTTTCTTTTATCAGTTCGGTGTAACAGTCAGTACAGCTGTTCTAATTTCAATGTTTATTAGTTTTACGCTCGATCCAATGCTTTCTGCTCATTGGAAAGATCCTGTAAAGAAAAAAGATAATTGGCTACAACGGTTTTTTAACCATATTTCTAAAATACTAGATCGGCTTACCCATGTTTATGAAAAGCTATTAAAACTTGCTCTACGCTTCCGTTTAATCACGGTTATTGTTGCAATCGCTTCATTATTTGCTGCATTAGGACTATCGAAACTGATTGGGACCGAATTTGTACCTACACCAGATAAGGGTGAAGTGCGCATTCAGTTCGAGACTCCTGTAGATTCTTCTTTAGAATATACCCAAGCAAAATTACATCAGGTCGATCAAATTATTAGACAATTCCCTGATGTCGTTTCTACTTATGGCGTGGTCAACAGTGAAGTAGACTCTGGTAAAAACCATGCCGGTTTAGGAGTTACCTTAAAGCCAAAACAAGAACGTAGCTCAGATCTAAATACACTCAATAATGAGTTCCGTGATCGTTTGCAAACTGTAGCGGGTATTCGAGTGACTTCTGTTGCCGCAGCACAAGACTCTGTATCTGGCGGTCAGAAACCAATCATGATTTCGATTAAAGGATCTGACCTAAATGAACTACAAAAAATTTCAGATCGCTTTATTGCAGAAATGGAAAAAATTAAAGGCGTAGTTGATTTAGAAAGTTCATTGAAAGAACCCAAACCTACTTTGGGTGTTCATATTAATCGCGTGCTGGCAAGTGATTTGGGCTTATCTGTTTCCCAAATTGCGAATGCCATTCGACCATTAATTGCGGGCGATAATGTCACCACTTGGGAAGACCGTGATGGTGAAACTTATGATGTGAATTTACGTTTAAATGAAAATAAACGTATGCTTCCGCAAGATGTGCAAAATTTATATATCAACTCTAATAAAACCAATGCAGCTGGACAAAATATATTAGTTCCCTTGAGTGCCGTCGCAACGACCGAAGAAAAGCTTGGGGCTTCGCAAATTAACCGACGTGATCTTGAACGTGAGGTTCTTATTGAGGCAAATACCTCAGGTCGCCCTAGTGGCGATATTGGTCAAGACATCGACAAAATGCAAAAAGCATTTAAGTTACCTGCAGGTTATACATTCGATACGCAAGGGGCAAACGCCGATATGGCTGAATCTGCGGGATACGCATTGACAGCCATTACCCTATCGATTGTATTTATTTATATCGTGCTAGGTTCTCAGTTCAATAGCTTTATTCATCCTGCAGCAATTATGGCCTCTTTACCCTTATCATTGATTGGTGTTTTTCTTGCCCTATTCTTGTTCCAAAGCACCCTAAATCTGTTTTCGATTATTGGTATTATTATGCTGATGGGACTTGTCACTAAAAATGCAATTTTGCTGATCGATTTTATTAAAAAAGCTATGGATCAGGGTGTGAGCCGTTATGACGCTATTTTACAAGCTGGTAAGACCCGTTTACGTCCAATTTTGATGACAACAAGCGCTATGGTGATGGGGATGGTTCCATTAGCTTTAGGTCTCGGCGAAGGTGGTGAACAAAGCGCACCAATGGCTCATGCAGTTATTGGTGGTGTGATTACCTCTACCCTGTTGACTCTTGTGGTTGTACCCGTCATTTTCACTTATCTGGATGACTTGAAAAACTTTATGCTGCGTCAAACTCGACGATTCATGTCATAATGCAGCGATTATCGTATAATCTGCGTTTTTATAACGCTTAACTTTTAGGACTTTTTCCATGCGCGCAAGCCGCTTTTTATTTGCAACGTTGAGAGAAACCCCAAATGATGCTGAAGTGATTTCACACCAGCTCATGTTACGTGCGGGGATGATTCGTAAATTGGCATCTGGTTTATATACATGGCTGCCGATGGGAACACGTGTGCTTAAAAAAGTAGATGCGATTGTTCGTGAAGAAATGAACCGTTCAGGCGCGATGGAAGTATTCATGCCCGTGACTCAACCCGCAAGTCTTTGGGAAGAATCAGGTCGATATGAACAATATGGTCCTGAGTTATTACGCTTTAAAGATCGTCATACGAACCCATTCGTACTTGGGCCAACGCATGAAGAAGTTATTACAGATATGGCGCGTAACGAATTAAAAAGTTATAAGCAGCTCCCTGTAAACTTCTATCAAATTCAAACCAAATTCCGTGATGAAATTCGACCACGTTTTGGTGTAATGCGTTCACGTGAGTTCATCATGAAAGATGCTTATTCTTTCCATGCAACTCAAGAGTCATTACAAGAAACTTATGATGTGATGTACGACACTTATAGTCGTATTTTCACTCGTTTAGGTTTAGATTTCCGCCCAGTACAAGCAGATACAGGTTCTATTGGTGGTTCAGCTTCACACGAATTCCACGTATTGGCTGCAAGTGGTGAAGATGACATCGCATTTTCAACTGAATCTGATTATGCGGCAAACGTTGAAATGGCTGAGGCTGTTTTAGTGGGTGAACGTGCAGCACCGACACAAGAATTTAAATTGGTTGAAACACCAAACCAAAAAACGATTGATGATGTTTGCCAATTCTTAAATGCTGATCCAAAGCAATCTGTTAAAGCTTTATTGGTTCAAGGCGTTGCTGATGAAAAAGGTAATGTTCCTGTTGTTGCTCTATTTGTACGTGGCGACCATGAACTTAATGAGATTAAAGCTGAGAAGCATCCTTTAGTTGCTGCGCCTCTTACTTTTGCAACTGAAGAACAACTCCAAGCATTTGGTTTAACTGCTGGCTTTACAGGTCCACAAGGTTTAGTCGAAAAAGGCTTAACTGTAATTGTTGACCGTGCTGCATCTGTTCTTTCTGACTTCGTTGCTGGTGCAAATGAAGCGGACAAACATGCGGTTGGCGTAAACTGGGAACGTGATGCACAAATTAGCGAAGTTTTTGATCTACGTAATGTGGTTGAAGGCGATCCATCTCCAGATGGCAAAGGCACACTACAAATTAAACGCGGTATTGAAGTAGGTCATATTTTCCAGCTTGGTACTAAATACTCTGAAGCTTTGGGCTGTAAAGTTCTAGGTGAAGATGGCAAACCATTTACAGTAACTATGGGCTGCTACGGTATTGGTGTAACACGTGTTGTTGCAGCTGCAATTGAACAAAACTACGATGACAAAGGTATTATCTGGCCTCAAGCCATTGCACCTTTTGAAATTGCAATTGTTCCAATGAATGCGCACAAATCACCACGTACTCTTGAAGCAGCAGAGTCTCTTTATGCAGAACTTCAAGCTCAAGGTTTTGATGTGTTACTTGATGATCGTAACGAACGTCCAGGTGTTAAATTCTCTGACCTTGAATTGATGGGTATTCCACACCGTATTGTAATTGGTGAAAAAGGTTTGGATGCTGGTACTTTTGAATACAAAGGCCGCCGCGATGCTGAAGCGAGTAATTTAACTAAAGAAGAGCTTTTAGCTAAATTAGTGCGTTAATAAATACATAAATAAAAAAGCAGCTTTTAGAAGCTGCTTTTTTATTTCAATTTTTATGCTTGAACAGTTAAATCCTTGATAGTCGTGGATGAACCATTATTTTTAACCGACTCAATTCCTTTATCACGTGAAGCTTCGCTCGCATAGAACTGGCTCGTGCCAATAATCTGATGATTTGCAGCTTTTAAATTGAAATAAGGTTTCCCATTCTTTGCAGTTAAACGCTCATATCGGGCATCATCACCACTGTTTTTCTGAATTGACTCAATACCATTTACAGCAGAAGCTTTTGCCTTATATAGCTCACTATTTAAAATAGGTTCACCATTTCCTGCCTTTAAGATAAAGCGGTATTGTCCATCACTTGCTTGTGAAATTTCGTACCATCCTGCCATAAAAACCTCATTTTTTTGTTGGTGTGGGTATGACTTTCGTTATTATTCTGGACGAAAGTTATTTGTTATTAGTGACAATATAAAGGCGCGAACACTCCTTGAATAGTCCATTTTTTATACTTTTTCGTAATAAAATTATAATGATGTTGGGAATTTAAAAAGCAGAGATATAGACATATATCTCTGCTGAAATGTAATAATAATTAACAGTTTAAGCTTTTTTTACAAATTCAGATTTTAGTTTCATCTGACCAATACCATCAATTTTACAATCAATATTGTGACCATCACTTGCATCTGGAACTAAACGAATCGTTTTTACCTTCATACCTACTTTAACGACTGAAGAAGAACCTTTAATTTTTAAGTCTTTGATTACAGTGACGCTATCACCATCTGCCAAGACATTTCCATTTGCATCTTTAATAATTTCTTGTTCTTCAGTTGCTGATGCTTCTCCTTCTTTCCACTCATGTGAACATTCAGGACAAATCAATAGGTCGCCATCTTGGTAAGTATATTCTGATTGGCATTTTGGGCAGTTTGGCAAAGACATGAAAAAAATCTCAAAAAGTATATTATGCGAGAAATGACTCATTTTTTAAAGTTTTAAATAATAGACTTTTACCAAAAAAAAATTTATATATTATTTTAAGTTTTTACTTAATAAATATTCCTTCAAAATAATTGCGTGATTGTTTTCAACATCTTTGGCTGAATATAAAAGTGTGATCGTATTCTTCAATGCGATTTGTTGTAGCTCTTGAACTGCGGAATTGGTCTCAAGCTCTTTTAAATAGCGCTGTTTAAACTCGTGCCAATGATCTGGTGTTGCAGCATGAAACCATTTTCTAAGCTCGGTCGATGGTGCTATTTCTTTTAGCCACAAATCTAAGTGGGCATTCTCCTTACTAATTCCCCTACTCCATAAACGGTCAACCAATATTCGCTTTCCATCACTAGGCTCAGCATTTTCATAAATTCTTTTAATATGTATATCCATTTCTGACACCTACTCAGCTCAATCTAAATATCATTGGCTTAATCATCACATTGATTTGCCTTCCTCTACAATCTAAATCTTTTGCGCTAAATATTGTCTCAATTTGCCATTACTGATTAATTCAGGCATATAAATTGCTTTTGAATTTTTCATTATTTTATCAAATGGTAAAAAATGAAATATTATATTTATCCGTGTTCAGCTCAAAAAGATGCCCCTTATTTGATTTTCTCATCTGGGTTAGGTGGTCATGCTAGTTTTTGGAGCCCACAACTTGAATCATTGAGCACGCATTTCAACATCGTGACTTATGACCAAGAAGGCTGTCACCAAGACAGTGCTTTATTACCGGCACACTACCATATGTGTGACATGGCAAATCAAGTACTACATTTATTAGAACATCTTCAAATTCATGAATTCCATATGATCGGGCATGCTTTAGGCGGCATCATCGGAATGGAGCTAGCAAAACAACTACAATCCAGCTCAATTACCATGCTCAGCCTGACACTGATTAATGCGTGGGATGAGCTAGATGCCCATACACAAAAATGTTTTGATGCCCGTATCGCATTATTAGCGTCAGCAGGTGCTGAAGCCTATGTGCGTGCACAGGCATTATTTTTGTATCCCCCAGCATGGATTTCTCAGAATCATAGCCACATTAAAAATACCGAAGATATTCAACTCCAAAACTTTCCACCTAAGACCAATGTATTTGCACGACTCAAAGCATTGATGCGCTTTCAATTACAAGCAGAGCACTTACAAGCATTGCAAGACACCGCAATTCATATCGTTGCCAATCAAGATGATTTTTTAGTTCCAGTACATAAATCACAGGATCTTTTTATCAAACTCGCTCATGGTCAACTCTGCATTTTACCCTCTGGTGCCCATGCTTCCACAGTGACCGAATCTCAACGACTAAATCAAACTTTCATTCAATTTTTCCATAACATTAAGGCCTTATCATGAATGCAAAAACATTAAATATTTTAGATCAACTCTTTTTAGAAGCTAGAACCCACAGCACGTGGTTAGATAAAGCGGTCAGCACTGAGCAAATTCAACAAATTTATGATCTGGTCAAAATGGCGCCGACTTCTGCCAACTGTAGTCCTGCTCGTTTTGTCTTTTTAACAACACCTGAAGCTAAACAAAAACTCAAGCCAGCATTGTCGTCTGGCAATGTAGAAAAGACGATGACAGCTCCTGTCACTGTTTTGGTTGCAACCGATGCAAGATTTTATGACAAACTGCCAGAACTATTTCCTTATGCCGATGCAAAATCATGGTTTACATCAAGTGAAGCCGTAGCACATGAAACTGCTTTTCGTAATAGTTCATTACAAGCTGCATATTTAATTATGGCATGTCGTAGTCTAGGTTTAGATACGGGTCCAATGTCTGGTTTTGATGCAAAACAAGTTGATGAGCTATTTTTTGCAGGCACAAATCATCATATTAATATCATCATTAACATCGGCTATGGCGACCCTCAAAAAGTTTATACTCGCCTTCCCCGTTTAAATTTTGAAGAGGCTTGTCGGGTAGAATGAGTTAAGTACATAACTCCCTCTTCAATCTCAAAAGAGAAATACCTTAGTTCTACACGGCGACTTCAATGTCGCCTTTTTTATTCTGCTGTTTTAAAACATTGGATGTCATACACACTCCAAAAGCAAAATTGATCAAATGATGCACAATGAAGCAAGTTAGTTCCTCCTTGGTGCATAATCGCATTATTTTTTACCATTTGATAAAAATTATACCAAACAATAAATTCAATACATTGATAAATATAAAAATATTAAAGTTGGCATGAGCTATGCATTATTAAAAAATACAACCAAACACTGAAAATTATATCGTTTATAGCTTTCAGTTCGACTTCCTAAACTCACGATGGGGAATCAAGATGAAGATCGGCGTTTTTTGTCCAATTGGAAATAATGGCTGGCTGCTTTCAGAAAATGCACCGCAATATAAACCTACCTTTGAATTAAACAAACAAATTGTACAGCGTGCTGAACACTACGGTTTTGACTTTGCCCTTTCCATGATTAAGTTGCGTGGTTTTGGCGGAAAAACTGAGTTTTGGGACTATAACCTTGAAACATTTACCCTCATGGCAGGTCTCGCCGCTGTCACCAGTAAAATCCAAATTTATGCAACCGCTGCAACACTAGTCATGCCTCCTGCAATTGTGGCACGTATGGCATCGACCATAGATTCGATTTCCAACGGTCGCTTTGGCCTAAACGTTGTGACCGGATGGCAAATGCCTGAATATTCCCAAATGGGTATGTGGCCCGGCGATGAATATTTTGCTAAACGCTATGATTACTTATCTGAATATGTCGAAGTTTTACGTGAACTTTGGGCAACTGGGAAGTCAGACCTAAAAGGCGAGTTCTTCCAGATGAATGATTGTCAGGTCAAACCACAGCCTCAAGCTGATATGAAAATTATCTGTGCAGGACAGTCTGATGCTGGTTTAGCTTTTTCCGCAAAATATGCTGACTACAACTTTGTTTTCGGAAAAGGTTTAAACACACCGACAGCCTATGCCGAAATTAATGATCGCTTAAAAGTTCAAACCGACAAAACTGGACGCAATGTACAGACCTATGTGTTGTTTATGGTAATTGCTGCCGAAACAGATGAAGCTGCAATGCAGAAGTGGCAACACTATAACGACGGTGCGGACATGGAAGCTATCCGTTGGCTACAAGACCAAGGTGCAAAAGATAAAGTGTCTGGCACTGACACCAATATTCGCCACATGGCCTCTAGCGTTTCTCCCGTCAATATCAATATGGGCACCATTGTTGGCTCTTTTAAAAATGTCGCAAAAATGCTCGATCAAATTTCCGAGATTAAAGGGACAGAGGGAATTTTGTTGACCTTTGATGACTTTGTACAAGGCGTAGAAGATTTTGGTCAACGCATTCAACCGCTCATGAAATGTCGTGAAAGTGTCGTTACCGAACTGACAAAGCAAGCCGAACCAACTGTTTTGGAGAAAAGCGCATGAATGAAATGTCTAATATTGTATGTGCAGAATTCACGGCACAGATTGGTACAGGCAAAGTATTAAAAGCCGAACCTGAACATATTCAACTAGCAGCAGAACAAACTGCGCTTGTTGTCATTGATATGCAAAATGCTTACACCTCTTTGGGTGGGTATTTAGATTTAGCAGGTTTTGATGTCTCAAAGACTAAGCCTGTAGTCGAAAATATTAAAAAGGCGATCGATGCTGCACATAGTGCAGGGATTCAGGTCATCTATTTTCAAAATGGTTGGGATAAAAACTACGTCGAAGCTGGTGGTTTAGGTTCACCAAATTTTCATAAATCCAATGCTTTAAAAACCATGCGTAAACAGCCTGAGTTACAAGGCCAACTTTTATCTAAAGGTGGTTGGGACTTTGCTTTAATTGATGAGTTAGAACCACTTCCACAAGATATCATTATTGAAAAGCCACGTTATAGCGGTTTCTTTAACACCGCGCTCGACAGCATTTTACGTGCTCGTGGCATTCGTAATTTGGTCTTTGTAGGTATTGCCACCAATGTCTGTGTCGAGTCGACCTTACGTGATGGTTTCTTTTTGGAATATTTCGGTGTTGCACTTAAAGATGCTTGCTATCAAGCCGGACCTCAAGAGGCTCACGACGCAGCGCTATATAACATTAAAACTTTTTTTGGCTGGGTATCTGACACCAATAGTTTCATTGAAACCTTTAGTTCGGCATCAACATTGCTACAGCAATCTGCCTAATTCATACATTTAATTTTATCTAAAATTTTTTGATTTGGAGCATTTTATGTCTAAACAAGTTGTTATCCCTGAAGGAACATCGGCACCACTTGCACCCTATGTTCCTGCAACCAAAGCGGACAATATTGTGTATGTCTCAGGCACATTGGCTTTTGATGAAAATAATAATGTGGTTTGTATTGGTGATGCTGCAGGACAGACTCGCCATATTTTAGAAACAATCAAAAAAGTGATTGAAACTGCGGGTGGCACCATGGATGACGTAACGTTCAATTCCATTTTCATTAAAGATTGGGCGGACTATACCGCAGTGAATACGGTATATGCCGAATACTTTCCGGGTGACAAACCTGCTCGCTTTTGTATCCAGTGCGGCTTGGTGAAACCCGATGCCTTAATTGAAATTGCATCGATTGCCCATGTGGGATAAACGATGTCACTGATAAAAACCTTAAGCATCATAACTGATGTGATGTTTTAGCCTCGATTCATTGTAATGATCATGCATTGGGGTTGGAGAGCAATCATGCAAAAAAGAGAAGAGAAACAGGTTTTAACTCCATCTGCTATTCAGCAGGTTCAAACATGCTCAACACACTTAGAAGTAGATCAGCATACTTTTAGACAAGGCATGGCCAATCTTGGAGCAGCAGTGAATGTCATCACGACGGATGGACCTGCAGGGCAAGCTGGTTTTACAGCATCCGCAGTATGTAGCGTAACCGATACACCACCGACACTATTGGTTTGCCTCAACCGCTCAGCATCTGTGTTTAATACTTTTAAACAAAACAAGGTGCTTTGTGTCAATACTTTAGCTGCCCATCAAAGTACCCTATCTACAATATTCGGCGGAAAAACACCAATGCCAGAACGCTTTGCTCATGGGGAATGGAGCAAGCTAATCACTGGTTCTCCGATTTTGAATGAGGCCTTGGTGTCATTTGATTGTGAAATTGTACAAAGCATGAGTATCGGTAGTCATGATGTCTTGTTTTGTTCGGTCAAAGCAATGAAACACCAAAGTGGGCTTAATGCACTTATGTACTTCAACCGCAATTATTGCGAATTACAAACAGCATGCTAATGCAGATAAAAAATGAAAAAGAGGATCTGTTATGCGAACACAAGAATCTTGGTTTCCTAAATTTAAGCCGCACACAGGTAATTTAGAAACTCCCGTACAAATTGATGAATATCTTCCTCTCGGTAAAAGTATTGTTTTGGGGTTACAACATGCTTTTGCGATGTTCGGAGCAACTGTTTTAGCCCCGTTACTCATGGGCTTTGATCCGAACCTCACCATTTTTATTACTGGTATTGGCACCATCTTGTTCTTTTTAATTACAGGTGGGCGTATGCCTAGCTATCTCGGATCAAGCTTCGCCTTTATTGGCGCAGTCGCAGCAGCGACAGGCTATGCAGGGGTTGGATCAAATCCAAATTTAGCTGTAGCGCTGGGCGGTACAATCATTTGCGGTTTGATTTATGCATGCATCGGTTTAATTGTCATGAAAACTGGAACTGCATGGATTGAAAAACTCATGCCACCCGTGGTCACTGGTGCAATTGTCATGATTATTGGTTTAAACCTTGCACCTGTAACAATCAAAAGCGTTTCGACAAATAGCTTTGACACGTGGATGGCAGTCATTACCATTTTATGCATTAGTGCCGTTGCTGTTTTTACAAGAGGTATGATTCGTCGCCTTCTATTACTCATCGGGCTCATCAGTGCTTATTTTATTTATTTTCTACTCACCAATATCTTAGGATTAGGCAAACCCATCGATTTTAATGCAATCAGCCAAGCTGCATGGTTTGGCCTACCCACTTTTCACTCACCTGTTTTTAATGCCAAAGCTATTTTATTGATTGCACCTGTTGCGCTTATTTTAGTCGCTGAAAACTTGGGACATTTTAAAGCGGTTTCTGCCATGACAGAACGTAATTTATCGCCATATATGGGTCGTGCTTTTTTTGCAGATGGCATCTGTACAAGTTTATCAGCTTCTGTTGGTGGTACAGGCATGACGACTTATGCTGAAAATATTGGGGTAATGGCTGTAACTAAAGTCTATTCAACGACTATTTTTGTGGTTGCGGGACTATTTGCAATTCTACTCGGTCTATCCCCTAAATTTGGAGCAATTATTAGTACCATTCCTGTTGCTTTATTAGGCGGTGCGTCCATTGTTGTCTTTGGCTTAATTACTGTTGCTGGAGCAAAAATTTGGATCGATAACAAAGTTGATTTCACTAAAAATAGTACTTTAATTATTGCAGCAGTCAGTCTCATTATGGGTGCTGGCAATTTAAGTCTACATATTGGGCCATTTGACTTAGGAGGTATTGGAACTGCGACACTTGCAGCAATTGTTCTTAACCTATTACTCAACAGAACGGAAAAATCCGAAAATCAATCTATTGAAAAATCAGTAGAACCGCTTAATTCTGTCCCACATCTCTAGTTCTGGAGAAACTCCTTGATTCAAAGTATTTCATTTATCGGTTTAGGTGCAATGGGATGGCACATGGCTTCCCATTTAACCCAAGTATGCAGCCAAGTCTATGTTTGGAATCGTACTTTTGCTAAAGCAAAGCAACATGAACAAACCTTTGGTACGCAGGCTGTAGACCTGACACAAGCTCTACAAGCAGATATTATCTTTTCATGCCTACCGACTAGCCAAGATGTAGAAAATTTAATTGCGGACTCTCAACTAAAACAAGGCTGTATTTGGGTAGATTGCACTAGCGGTGTGCCAGAGACAGCAAGAAAACTCAGCCAACAGCTCAAATTAAATGGAGTTGATTATTTGGATGCACCAGTTTCAGGACAAACGATTGGAGCTAAACGAGGAACTCTCACGGTAATGGTCGGAGGTGTCGAGTCTGCTTTTAAAAGAGCAAAACCAATCATTCAAGCATTTGCTAATTTAGTTGAATATGTCGGCGAAAGTGGCGCTGCCTTTGCAGTAAAAGCCATCAATAACACATTAATGGCGACACATCTTTGGGCGTTGGCAGAGGGATTAAGTATCCTTAAATCTCAAGGTGTAAATTTACACTCCGCAATGAACTGTATTAACCACTCTAGTGGCAAAAGTAATATTTCAGAACACATCATGATGCAACGTGTTTTAAGCCGTAAATTTGAAAAAACTTTTGCATTAGATTTATTACAAAAGGATATTGGAATTGCACTAAATCTCGTTACTCAAAATAATTTGGAACTCCCAGCTTTTAGTCTCATTCAGCAACAGTTTAATCAGGTTTCCAAACCCGATGCACAACAAGTCGATTTTTCAGCAATAATTAAAATATTGGAACAACAAAACCAATTAGAGCTATGTTAAGAGTAGGTCATACGACCTACTCTTTTTTATAAGAAAAGCAAAGTAACTTTATTGATCTGGAATTTCAGCTTCAATCAATAAAGTAAGCAAAGATAGGGATTCTTGCCACCCTAAGTAGCATGCCTCTACAGGAATCACTTCCGGTATGCCTTCTTGCGTAATATGCACTTCTGTACCTACCAATACGCTTTTTAATGTAATAGTAACCTGCATAGTCCCAGGTAAATTTGGGTCATCAAACTGATCGTTGTAGCGAATTAGTTCATTTGGAACTAACTCTACATATGTTCCACCAAAAGCATGGGTTGAACCTGTTGAAAAATTGGTAAAACTCATTTTGTATGAACCACCAACATTTGCATCAAAACTATGAACCTTAGCAGTAAAGCCGTGGGGTGGTAACCACTTTACTAAAGCATCTGGATCTAAAAATGCACGGTAAACTCGCTCGGCTGGTGCCTTAAACACGCGATGAAATTTCACTGTACCTGTTGCCATCATATTCTCCTTATTTTAATTTCCTTAAAATTATTGAAATTATGGCTATTAGCTTAAACCTTCCGATTTATCAGAACGTATATTTTTGGTGTTTTTTTAAACAAAAAAGCCAACTTCAGGACAAACTCAAATTACGAAAACTATGGCTGATTTTTTAGTAAAAATGGAGCAAAATAGTCAGCAATCATAAAGAAACATATTGAATTTGAGATTAATCATGAGTCTGCTCGCTTTCTCCTCATATGCTTTAAACGGTGTAGATGCACAAAAGTTTTTACAAGGCCAAGTTACTGTAGATACTGAACGTTTAGCTGAAAATACAACTCGCTATACAGCCATTTGTGATCTTAAAGGTCGTATTCACTTTGGCTTATGGCTAAAGAAGATTAGTCCTGAAAGTTTTGAAATTGTAGTTACTCAAGATCAAGCCGAAGAGTTTGCCAAGCATATTAAAAAGTATGGTGCCTTTTCAAAAATGACCTTAAGTGAACAAGGTGCTGTGTTTCCAAAAGTTGTGAATCATCAAACTGAATTCACTACTGCTGAAACTGATATTTCAGAATGGCAAAAACAAGCCATCATGACAGGTCAAGCTTGGATTACACAGGCTACTGAGCATGAATTCCAACCACAGGAATTACGTTTACATCAACGTGAAGGCGTCAATTACGATAAAGGCTGTTACCTAGGTCAGGAAATTGTGGCGCGTCTTTGGTTTAAAGCAAAACCAAAACACTGGTTACATCTGGTTCAGGGTACAGGTGAAGCGCCTGCTTCAGCAACTCAATTAAATAATGATGTTGAAGTCGTTAATAGTATTGCAAATGATGAAGGCTATCTTGCTTTAGTTGTTGCGAAACCTGCTGCTCTACAAGAGTTGGGGCTTCAAGTTCTTGAGTTGCCAGAAGCTTTAAGTGGCGACGTTGCAAGACCACAATAATAATTTTTATTAGCTCGAACTGCCCACTGCTAAGTTAGTGGGCTTTTTTATAGATACAAAACACTAATGATTTCATTAGATTAGAACGTCAATTTTTTAAGCTTTATATGCCATCATTAGCCCTGTTGAAATTAAAGAGAAAAAAGATGAAAACTAAACTTGCTACACTCATCTTGAGTCTGGCTATTTTCGGTTCTGCTCATGCTGATGTTAAAACACTTGAACAAAATCTTAAGACGAATTATCCCGATTTGCCTGTAAAAGGTGTTTATCAATCGCCTGTGCAAGGTATTTATGAAGTGTATACAAGCGGCCGCATTGTTTATACTAATCAAGATGCGAAGTACTTTTTTGTTGGTAATTTAGTCGACATTAAACAACAAAAAAATATGACTGAAGAACGTATTGCCGAATTGGGTAAGATTGACGTTAAAAGTTTGCCATTAAATCAGGCGATTAAATATGTGAAAGGTAAAGGTGAACGTACAATCTATGTCTTTAGTGACCCAGATTGCCCATATTGCCAGCGCTTAGAACAAAATATGGTTGGGGTTGATAACGTAACCGTATATGTGTTCCTTTATCCTCTTACTAGTTTGCATCCAAATGCTGAAAAAGTTTCAAATCAAATCTGGTGTGCAAAGAATCCGGCAGAAGCTTGGACAAACTATATGCTTAATCGCAAATTGCCAACTAATAGCAAAAGTTGCTCAAGCCCAATTCAGAAAAATATTGCTTTAGGTCAAAAATTAAATATCGATGGAACACCTACCCTGTTCTTGCAAGATGGCCAAAGACTCTCTGGCGTACCAACTGATGCCAAGCAAATTGAAGCATTACTCTAGTCAGCAAAATAATAATATTACCCACTCTGTTTTATAAATATGAGTGGGTATTTTTTCTCCACAATTTGCCCAAAGTGCAGTGCTTTATATACAAATCGGCTGTTTACTTTCAGCAATCAATATTTATGATGAGAAATTGAAACTATTCAATGCATCAATGGAATGATGTAGCTACGAAGTAAAAGGTTAAAAAGAAATGAAGAAATTACTAATCGCAAGCCTAATCACTCTTGCAAGTGCATCAATTTTTGCAGCTGATAACACAGCGACTGCTGCTAAAACCGATGTTTTTAAACAAGCTGAACAACTCTACGCAGCAAAAAATTACTCTGCCGCATTTCAAGAAATGCAACGCCTAGCCCAAACAGGTAATGCCCAAGCTATCTATAACTTAGGCTATATGAGTCAAATGGGCCAAGGTACAGCAAAGGACTCTTCTAAAGCTCTTAAATATTATGAGGATGCTTCAAATAAGGGTTATGCCCAAGCGAGTTACACACTTGCACAAATTTATGAGACGGGTGAATTGGGCGTTGCCAAAGACAGCAACAAATTCAGTCAATATATTCAAAAGGCATCGGCTCAAGGTTCTGATGATGCAACTGTGAAAATTGCGACAATTTTATTTGCTCAGAAAAAACCGCAGTCACATCAAATTGCCCTTCAAAAATTAGCGCCTTTAATTCGAAAAGGAAACTACCCTGCTATTCAGGTCAAAGCACTCTATGACATTAGCCAAGGCGTTGAAAATAAAAATCCTTTAATGAAACGCCAAGGTATCGAAGCTTTACAATCAATTGCTCAAAAAGGCTATGCGCCTGCGTCTATGGCTTTAGCCACCATGATGGCGAATGGCAATATCATTCCGCAAAATCTACCGCAAGCTAAAAAGATCTTTACTGAACTTGCCAATCAAAATGTGCCTAACGCTAAAGAGTCTTTAGCCTCGGTTGATAAGATTATTGCAGAAAAGAGCAAACAGGCTGCAAATGCTCCCGCACAGCCAGCACCGAAAAAATAATCAATGCTTAGCCCCTTATGGGGGCTTTTCTTTTACCACCACAAAGCAATAAGCCAACTCACCCCAATAAAACCAACAATTGTACTAATCATAAGCGGGGTTAAGGCTTTTTCATTTAAGCCATAAGCCTGTCCAAAAATTCCGAAAGCAATCGGCATTGGTAAAGCAGCGATTAATGTTCCTGCGTAAAGCATTTCACGGCTTACATTTGGAGTTATTAAAAAAAGTGCAAAAATAACAGATGGCATTAGCACAACTTTAAAGGTCGCTAACAAAATACTTTCTATATTTACCGTTGTGATTCCAATACCTACTAAACTTCCGCCAATTGCAAACAAAGCCAAAGGCGAAGCTGTACGTCCAAGTAACTCTAGAGACTGATCAAGCGTCGCAGGAAGATTAACATCTAAGAGAATGCATCCCATCCCAACCAAAATAGCGATAATGACAGGATTCTTGAGTAAGTTTAAAAATGTTTGTTTTAAAAGCGGTAAAAGATTTTGCTGTTGATGTAAACCAGCTTCGGCCAAAATGAGCATCAGCGCCACAATCAATAAATTTTCAATGATGAGTGTTAAAGAAATATAGATCGCAGCGTGATTACCTATTAACATAGTTAGAATAGCTGTTCCCATAAATCCAGTATTGGACATAGATGCCCCCATCGAAATAACGGCGCTATGGGTTAAGCTATTTTTAAAATATTTTCGATAGAGAATGAAAGCCAAGAAAAATAAAATTAAAGACCCGCCACCATAAGCAAGAAAATAAGCTGGATGCCAAATGTCTTGTAAGCTTTTATTTGCCAAAGAATGAATTAAAAAAGCGGGCAAAGAAATTTTAATTACGAATGCGCTAAGTGCCCTGATTTGTTCAGGTGTTACCAATTTGATGAGAACACAAACATAGCCCATCAATAGCAATATCAAGATAGGTAAAATAACCTGAAAAACCACTGACCGTCCTCACTTAGCGAAAGAAAAATGGGCAAAGATGACTTTGCCCAATACAATTAAAAAGAGTTAAAAAGCTGTTTTAATCCATGAGGTTGGCAACGTAAATACTGAGGTGCAATTTTAACTTCTGCACCTAAAGCTGCTGCTGCATGCCAAGGCCATCTTGGGTCATATAGCATTGCACGAGCAAGACCAATAGCATCAGCTTGCTGGTTTTCCAAAATTTGTTCAGCATGTTCTGGCTCAGTAATTAACCCTACAGCAATAACGGGAATAGACACATGCTTTTTGACTTGTTCAGCAAATGGAACTTGGTAACCAGCCCCAATCGTAATAGATTGATGCTCATGCAAACCACCACTAGACACATGCACATAGGCTGCGCCCAATTGCTCTAAAGCTTTTGATAAGCCCACTGTAGATTCAACATCCCAATGCTCAATACTCTCCAACCAATCGGTCGCAGACAGCCTAACACCAACAGGATAACCTTCTGGTACAGCGAGTTTAATTGCCTGAAGAACTTCAAGGGTCATACGCATACGGTTTTCTAAAGAACCACCATATTCATCAGTACGCTGATTGGCAATTGGCGATAAGAATTGATGTAGTAAATAACCATGCGCGGCATGAACTTCAATCAACTCAAATCCAGCTTCTACAGCACGTTTTGCCGCTGCTGCAAAGTCTTGTTGAACTTGTTTAATCTCAGCAATAGTCAAAGCATGAGGCGCTGCATCATGGACCGAAAAGGTACTTTCACTTGGTGCAACTGTTTGCCAACCATGAGGCTGATCTTTTGCAATCTGACCTTTACCTAACCACGGCTTTTCAGTAGATGCTTTACGCCCTGCATGTGCTAACTGAATTCCAAATGGCATCGGTGAAAGTGTATGAACCTTAGCTAACAACGTTTTAATTTTGTCACGTTGTTGATCATTCCAAAGCCCAAGGTCAGCATAGCTAATCCGACCTTCAGGTTGTACAGCAGTCGCTTCTACAATACAAAGCCCAGCGCCAGATAATGCATAATTCGCCCATTGCTGTTCATGCCAATAGGTAATTTCACCATCATCTGTTGCCGAATATTGGCACATCGGAGCAATTACAATTCTATTGACCAGTTGTAGTGAACCAAAGTTAACCGTTTCAAATAATTTTGCCATTTTTAATTCCTAGAATTGCTTAATTACACGTAAACCTGCACTCCAGTTACGTCCATCTGCTGGTTCAAAGTAACGTCCATTACCATCATTTACGATCACTGAACCTGCATAGTTTTTATCAAATAGGTTATCTACACGGGCAAAGCTATTTACTTTCCAGTCGCCCATTACCCATGCATAACCCACATTAGCTGAGGTTACACTGTAGCTTGGCGCTGCGTCACTGTTGGTATCATTCACGTATACTTTATCCATATACTGTACATCTACACCGCCATATAGCCCGTGTGATGGCTGCCAAGCTAAAGAGGCATAAGCTTGGTTTTTAGCAATTCCAGGGATAGCATTGCCCGCTGGAATTTGAGCAATACTTCCTAAAGCTGGAATATCAGCATCAAAAGTTGCATCTAAATATGTATAGCTAGCAGTCGCAGTTAAATCTCGCCACAACTTTTTATTCCATGCAAACTCTACCCCTTCACGTAAGGTTTTATCTGCATTACGAAACGTTGATCGGCCATTTGAGTTGCCGGCAGAAACGATGTCATCTTTGGTTTTAGTTTGGAAAACCGCCAAAGTGAAATCACCTAAATGATTTTGTGATTTTAAGCCTGTTTCATAGGTATCACTTGTGGATGCGGTCAAATCAAAATTAAAACCACTTTCTCCATCTGGGCGATATGCCATTTCAGTAAAAGTTGGGGTTTCAAATCCTTTGGCATAACTCACATAAGCCATGAGTTCAGGTAAAATTTGCCAGCTTAAAGCAGCAGAAGGCAAAACTTTATCATAATCAGTCTTACCACTATCGTTGCCATTACTTAAATAGTTATCTTTAGATTTGTAATGGACGTTGCTATAGCGTACTCCCGTGTCTAAACGCCATGTGGGTAGGAACTGCCATGAAGCTTGTAAATATGGATCGATATTCCACAAAGTATTATCTTCATCACGGCGTAAATTACCTTTGACGCCATAAGAAGGTTGTCCGTTTACTAAATTAAAGTTTTCAAAACCTTTACGATCTTCATCCATTGCATCGAGTGCAACACCAACACTTAGAGTAGTATTTGGAAGTAATTCTTTGCCCGTCCAACGGAAGTCAGCGCCATAATAATCACGCTCAAAATCGATCACCCCACCTGCATGATTGATGCTGGCATCTTGTGTCGACTTAGGAATAGATTGATATTGAGTAACTTGGCGATTACCTAAATATGCCATGGCATAGAGTTCATTTTTATCATTAATCGGTTTAGACCACGTCACACCCGTTTGCGTTTGTTCAATATCTTTACGAACATTAAATTGCTTTAAAAACGGAACTTGTTGCTTTGGATTTGCATTCCACTGGTCACGGGTTAAACCCTGCGGATCGTCTGCATGAATTTTTACATAGTTGGTTACCCAGTTGATTTTGCTACCATCATCAAGATTCCAACTGAGCTTTGCATTATTTAGTACTTTTTCTGCACCGCTATGTTCTCGATAACCATCAGTATCGAAATACGATGAACTAATAACATAGCTTGGTTCATTCTCCCCCTTTGCTCCACCTTGTAACACGAGTCCTGCTCGGCTTTTATCGTGACTACCTCCCGAATAGCTCAGCTCAATTGAATCTTTCCCTTGCCCTTCTTTAGTAGACGTTAAAATCGTTCCGCCAGATGAGTTTCCATAAAGTGAAGAAAAAGGTCCTGTTAGAACTTCAACATGGTCCAGACTACTTAAATCAATATTAGAGGTTTGGCCTTGTCCATCCGGCATTGTTGCAGGAATACCGTCTACATAAAGGCGAATACCACGGACACCAAAAGTAGAACGTGCACCAAAACCACGCATAGAGAGCTGTAAATCTTGTGCATAATTTTCACGATTACGAATCTGTAAACTCGGTACACCCTTCACAACTTCAGTTAAATTTACTTGTGAAGAACTATCAACTTGAGGTGCATCTATTCGAAAAACCGAAGCCGGTGTCTGCAAATAGGTTGTATCGGTACGGGTTGCTTCCACATGTAATGTTGGCAATACAGTTACGTCTTGTGTTAAATCTTCTGCCCAAACAAGTGGGCTAGAAATACAGCCCATACTCATCAAAATACAGTAATGAAGTCGGTCTAAGCGTAATAAGGACATGCTTATTTCCTTTATTTATATTGTAGTTATGATAACAAAAAGCAGTGTCTTGTCTGGATATTGAATTCGATCTGCATTGTTGTAAATCTGGAACATTCTTCATCGATATCTAAAAACTGATTTCCAGATTAAAATTATCGACTCAAAGATGGATGATCTTTCCAGCAATATCGTTCAGGCCAATGTTTTGCTTCTTCGGCATAGTCAATTCCAATACGTGGCGTTAGGACTACTTCTGGTTGCGTTGATGCCGCCTCAATCCATAGTCCAGATTCTTCTCCCAAGGTTTGTCCTTTTAAAGATCGATCAATACCTAAATAGCGTGTCAATTTACCGGGCCCAGCTAAAAGCTTAAAGTCTTTTTTGGTTGAAGCATTATTTAAAAACGCAGAACGAATCATCACTCCTTCAGGTACACCCTCTGTTTGAGTAATAATATTAAGCATTTCATACATGCCATAAATTAAGTAGACGTAAATCGTACCTCCATGGCCATACATTACCTCTGTTCGAGCTGTACGTTTATCATTGTAACTATGGCAGGCTTTATCACGAACACCCAAATAAGCTTCAGTTTCACTAATTGTACAGCGGATCACTTGGCCGTCAGGTTGTCGTTTACACAACACGCAACCGATTAAATCATAAGCCACTTCTGAGGTTTCACGTTGAAACCAGCTTAATGGTAAAATATCTGACATAGTAATCTCTGAAATATTACATACCACACGTTATACTTGATTAATCCAGTATATCTGTTAATTCTGCGAGTTGGCATGCCTGAGTTACCCGAAGTCGAAACCACCAAAACCAGTTTATTTCCCTTATTGAATCAAAAAGTTCTTAGTGTTGAAGTACGTAATCCTAGCTTACGCTGGCCTATACCAGCTGATGTTCAGAAACTTGTCGGACAACGTCTCATCGGGTTAAATCGACGTTCAAAATATATTTTGGCAGAGTTTGAACAAGATCAAATGCTTTGGCATTTAGGTATGTCAGGAAGCTTTCGTCTGACCGAGCCAAATGATGAACTGAGAAAGCATGATCATCTGATTATTCAATTTGAAGATCAGCAATTACGTTACCATGACCCTCGCCGTTTTGGTTGTATTCTTTGGCTTAACCACGAGACTCAAGGCAAACTCATAGATACTTTAGGGCCTGAACCTTTAAGTCCCGACTTTCATGCGGAATATTTAGCTTCAAAACTCAAGAATAAATCTGTCGGCATAAAAATTGCACTCATGGATAATCATGTAGTCGTCGGTGTAGGCAATATTTATGCAACTGAAAGTTTGTTTAATGTTGGTATTCACCCTGCACAGCCTGCTGGTGACTTAAGCATGCAACAAATTGAGAAACTTGTTGTCGAGATTAAGCGCATTTTAAAGTCGGCCATTGATCTAGGTGGCTCTACATTACGAGACTACAGCAATGCCATGGGTGAAAATGGTTATTTTCAGCAAACCTTGCTCGCGTATGGTCGTGCTGGAGAAATGTGCGTGAACTGTGAAACCACATTAGAAAACTTAAAACTTGGTCAGCGTGCCAGCGTATTTTGCCCACAGTGCCAACCGCTTAAAAAGCTGAGAAAGCCTTAATTTTTTGGAGGAAGACAACATGCAAACAGCAATTGTCCGACATATTTTAGTCAAAGATAAAGACTTAGCTGAGCAGCTAAAAAAGAAGCTACAAAGTGGCGCTGACTTTGCCAAACTTGCCAAGCAATACTCTACTTGTAATTCGGCAAAACGTGGCGGTGAACTTGGTGAAGTCAAAAAAGGGCAATTGGTGCCCGTCATCGACAAAGTTGTTTTTACGGCTGCTGAACGCGTGTTGCAAGGCCCTATTAAAAGCCAGTTTGGCTATCATCTTTTAGAAGTTAAATTTAGAATGGGTAGCTTACGTTGATTCCATAATTTTAACTATCGTTTTTCAGAAGCCTGCGCATTCAGCTGATATGTCCAGGCTTTAACATAATCGCCTGATTCTAATTTTATATTTGCGATAACACGCTGGTATTGAAAACCTTCAAAGTCATCAAGCATCTGCCAGTTTTCAGCAAGTTTTTCTGTGCTAAACAAATAGCCCTCTACCCAATCTGCTTCCGAATCTAACTCAAGCGCTTTTAAGCCTTTGTCAGGACCCCAATCTAAAATATGAATCACACCTCTTACACTGGCTTTGGTCCAACTACCGCCAATTTGTTCGAGAATATGAGCATTTGCTTTATTCGGACATAAAGTGCCATACACAAAAAGCTGATTCATTTATTTATATCCCTTTTACAATCTAGGTAGTTGAACCTATCAGTAACTTTTCTATTTTATCAATATCTTTAGTCCAACATGAAATACTAAGTAATAAAAAACGGCACTCTCGGCACCGTTTCTTATTAATTCAGAATATTATTAAGCTTGCTTTTTCAACTCATCACGAATTTCACGCAACAATTGAATGTCTTCTGGAGTTGCAGCTGGAGCCTCTGGCTCTTCTTTATTACGGCGAAGTTTATTTAATAATTTCACCATTAAGAACACAACCCACGCCAGAATAATAAAGTTAATTAAAATGGTGAGGAAATTACCATAAGTTAAAACATTAATACCTGCTTTTTGCAAAGCATCTAAAGATTGCAAGTTATTAGGGTTTGCACCTAATACAATGAATTTTTGTGAAAAATCAACACCACCACCAGTAATTACAGTGATAAGTGGCATGATAATATCTTTCACTAAAGAGTCCACGATTTTGCCAAAAGCACCACCAATAATCACACCAATGGCTAAATCCATCATATTGCCTTTAACGGCAAATTCTTTAAATTCTTGAATAATACTCATCTAAACATCTCCAGATGTCGGGGGCAGAAACACGTCATATTTTTCTTTTTCATTGGCATCTTATCGAATTAGATAGTTCTCGCCATGATATTGATAATTTAATATTTTTATCAAAAAAAGAAAGCTATTTCACACTTTAACAACATATTCGTTTACAAGAAAAATATGATTTTAAGCTTACTTTAATTTCAAATATAACGATTAAAAAAACCGCTAAATTAATTTAGCGGTTTCTTCTTTTTCAATTAAGAAAAATTATTTATCACGGTTACGTTTACGTTCATTTTCAGTTAAATAACGCTTACGGATACGGATTGATTTAGGTGTTACTTCAACTAATTCGTCGTCTTCAATGAATTCAAGCGCTTGTTCAAGCGTATATTCAATTGCAGGTACTAAAGTTAAAGCATCATCTGTACCAGATGCACGAACGTTAGTTAATTGTTTCGCTTTAGTCGGGTTTACAACCATATCGTCTGAACGAGAGTTAATACCCACGATCATACCTTCATAAACTTCTAACTGTGGTTTAGCGAATAAACGACCACGGTCTTGTAAACTGAACAATGCATAGCCCAAGCAAGTACCTTGAACCATAGAGATCAATACACCGTTTTGACGTTTCGCAACAGTACCTTGTTTAACAGGACCATAATGCGAGAAGCTTGAAGTCATGATCCCTGTACCAGAAGTCATGGTCAAGAATTCAGAACGGAAACCGATCAAACCACGTGAAGGTACAGTTGCTTCAATACGGATACGGCCTTTACCGTCAACTTCCATATTGGTCATCTCGCCTTTACGGTGACCCATTTGTTCCATTACAGCACCTTGATGCTGTTCTTCAACGTCAAAAGTTACATTTTCGTAAGGCTCTTGTCTTTCACCATCAATTTCTTTGATGATTACTTGTGGACGAGATACGCCCATTTCGAAACCTTCACGACGCATGTTTTCAATTAAAACTGAAAGATGAAGTTCACCGCGGCCAGATACTTTGAAACGGTCTGGACTGTCAGTGTCTTCAACACGTAAAGCTACGTTATGAATTAATTCGCGATCAAGACGTTCACGGATATTACGTGAAGTTACGAACTTACCTTCTTTACCAGCAAACGGAGAGTTGTTTACTTGGAAAGTCATAGATACTGTAGGTTCATCTACAGATAAAGCTGGTAATGCTTCAACATTTTTCGGATCACAAATCGTGTCAGAAATGTTAAGTGCATCGATACCAGTAATACATACGATATCACCAGCAGATGCTGATTCAACATCAATACGCTCTAAACCATGGTAACCCATGATTTTTAAGATACGACCGTTACGTGTATTGCCTTCTTTGTCAATTACAGTAACAGGAGTATTTAATTTTACTGAACCACGTTGAATACGACCAACACCGATAACACCTACGAAGCTGTTATAGTCAAGTGATGAAATCTGCATTTGGAATGGACCATCAACATCAACTGCTGGTGGTTCAACGATGTCGACAATCGTTTCGAACAACGGGGTCATATCTTCTGCAAGTTCTTCTGGAGCAGGACCCGCTACACCACGTAAACCTGATGCATAAACGATTGGGAAATCTAATTGCTCATCAGTTGCGCCAAGGTTATCAAATAAATCAAATACTTGATCAATAACCCAATCTGGACGCGCACTTGGTTTGTCAACTTTGTTGATAATAACAATTGGTTTTAAACCACGAGCAAAGGCTTTTTGTGTCACAAAGCGAGTTTGTGGCATTGGGCCTTCTTGAGAGTCAACTAAAAGTAATACGCAGTCAACCATCGACATAACACGTTCTACTTCACCACCGAAGTCGGCGTGTCCCGGGGTATCCACGATGTTGATACGGTAAGTTGTATCAGTACGTTTATCTAACCAAGTAATAGAAGTGTTCTTTGCAAGAATGGTAATACCACGTTCACTTTCAAGCGCATTTGAGTCCATGACACGCTCAATCTCGCCTGCTCGTTCACCGAGAGCACCAGATTGCTGAAGTAGTTTATCGACAAGTGTGGTTTTCCCGTGGTCGACGTGCGCAATAATTGCGATATTACGGAGATTTTTGATATCTGACATGAAAATTCGAAACGCCTGAAATTTGAGGGCAAATTATACAGAAAAACACTACTCTTGAGTAGTGACAGTTTATTGACATTGACAAAAAAATTTTCCAATAGCCTGTATTTCGTTTTGTAAAGATAGGTATCTCGATTAGAATAGCGCCAATTTGCGAAATTGCGGCGGACCTACACCCATGTCCAATCAACACTCTCAAGACCATCTTGACCTTGTTTATGGCTTAGATGATCGACCAAAACCACTGATCGCTTTTTTAGCAGCTTTCCAGCATTTGCTTGCGATTATTGTACCAATTGTTACACCTGGGCTTTTAATTTGTTTAGCTTTAGGTGTATCACGCACTGAAACCAACATGATTTTATCGATGTCTTTGGTGATTTCAGGTATTGCTACGTTCCTACAATGTAAAAAAGTTGGTCCATTTGGTGCTGGCCTTCTGATTGTACAAGGCACAAGCTTTAACTTTATTGGTCCAATTATTGGTATTGGTAGTGCAATGGTTGCCGCAGGAACGCCTGTAAACCAAGTTATGGCTGCAATTTTTGGTGTAGTAATTGCTGGCTCCTTTATTGAAATGGGTGTTTCGCAAATTCTTCCATGGGTAAAAAGACTAATTACTCCTTTGGTGACTGGAATTGTTGTTTTATTAATTGGCTTAACGCTTATTAAGGAAGGCTTGATTAGTATGGGTGGTGGCTACCAAGCCATGCAAGACCATACTTTTGCAAGTGCAGACAACCTTATTATGTCATGTACCGTACTTGCTATTATTATTGTGCTAAACCGTATCCGAGTGGTGTGGATTAAAAGCTCAGCAATTTTAATTGCTTTAGTGATTGGTTACATTCTTGCAGGATTTATGGGTTACCTAGATTTCTCAGGTATTAAAGATGCGCCTCTTGTACAGATTCCAACGCCGATGCATTTTGGTTTAAGCTTTTCTTGGGGCTTATTTATTCCAATGGCTTTTATCTATTTAGTCACATCTTTAGAAGCGATTGGTGATGTTACTGCGACCAGTAAACTTTCAAACCAACCCGTTAATGGCCCTGAATGGATGAAGCGTATTAAAGGTGGCGTTTTAGTGAATGGCGCGAACTCTTTACTCGCAGGCTTATTTAACACTTTCCCTAGTTCCGTTTTTGCTCAAAATAATGGTGTAATTCAACTCACTGGTGTAGCTAGTCGTTATGTGGGTATCTGGATTGCTGCTTTACTTATTTTATTAGGTTTATTTCCAGCAGTAGCCGGTGTAATACAAGCAGTTCCTCAAGCGGTTTTAGGTGGTGCAGTGATGGTCATGTTCGGTGCCGTGGCGGCATCAGGGATTAACATCCTCTCATCGATTCATTTAGATCGCCGAGCACTTTTAATTATCGCAATTTCACTTGCATTAGGTTTAGGTGTTGCTCAAGTTCCTCAAATTTTGGAACATCTACCAGAATTATTTAAAAATA
Source organism: Acinetobacter sp. WU_MDCI_Abxc222 (assembly GCF_025514755.1). Classification (NCBI taxonomy): domain Bacteria; kingdom Pseudomonadati; phylum Pseudomonadota; class Gammaproteobacteria; order Moraxellales; family Moraxellaceae; genus Acinetobacter; species Acinetobacter sp. WU_MDCI_Abxc222. The sequence continues at coordinate 105,271 of NZ_JAHPVG010000009.1, read as the reverse complement.
TTTTTAGCTCTGGCGTAGCGACAGGTGGTATAGCAGCATTAATTTTAAATGTTGTACTTCCTGAAACACACAAATAACTATTTTTTAATTTTGATTACTGCCCAGTTTCCACTGGGCATTCTTCTTCATGAGAGATGTACATGGATCCTAGAAGTGAAGTGGTATTAAGACAACAAGACTATTTAAAAGGTAGAATCTTGTTAATTAATGCACCGAATGATGCCTTAGTCAGTCAATTACCTACTGAGGTTGATGCGTCAGTCTGGACATGGAACTATGCCGACTACCAGAGCTTTATAAATAGTGGAACAAATGCGCATTTCTCAGTTGAGTTTCCATTACAAGAATTCGATCAAGCGATCATTTTTGTTCCGAAATCTAAAGAACTGTTAAATTACATACTGCATGTCGTAATGAGCAATCTTAAAACTGCTCAGTCTGTTTTTTTAGTAGGTGAGAAAAAAGGTGGTGTTGAACGCGCTGCCAAACAATTACAAAGCTTCGGCAAAATACTTAAACTTGATAGTGCACGTCACTGTCAGCTATGGCACTTAAAAATTGAAAAAACAGAACAAATTAAACCTCTCGAAAGTTGGCTTAAAACTTACACTGTTCATGTTAATGAACAAGAGCTTACGATTTGTGCCCTTCCCGGTGTATTTAGCCAAAATCATCTAGATGTCGGAACAGCTGTTTTACTCCCTTATCTTAATCAGGTGAAATCAGGTAGAATTGCCGACTTCGGGTGTGGTGCTGGAATTATCAGTTGCTATTTGGCAAAAATAAATTCAAGTAATATTATTCATGCCCTAGATATTGATGCTTTCGCTTTACGGTCAACGGAAATGACTTTTAGTCGAAATGGAATAGGGTCAGACCAGTTGAGATTGCAGCCTGTCACAGGTATTGCAGACGCTCCAACAGAACTCGATGCCATTGTCAGTAATCCCCCTTTCCATCAAGGTATTCATACCAACTATGATGCAAGTGAAGGACTCTGCCAAAACGCTAAAAAACATTTAAAGGCATCAGGTGAGCTATGGATTGTAGCAAACCGTTTTTTAAACTATCCGATCTTAATTGAGAAGCACTTTGGTCAGTGCCAGATTAAAACTGATCTTCAAGGCTTTAAGGTGTTATATGCCTGTGCATAACAAACTATGTAAGGAATCTCCATGAGCGAAACACATGCTCCTGAAAAACTCCAGCGTAAGCTTGGGGCTCGTCATCTGAATATGATCGCCATTGGTGGTTCCATTGGTACAGGCCTCTTCCTTGCTTCTGGATCAACCATTGCAAACGCTGGCCCCGGTGGAGCGCTACTCGCGTACTCTCTGATTGGTATTATGATTTACTTCTTAATGACCAGCTTAGGCGAGCTTGCAACTCATACACCAACATCTGGCGCCTTTTTTACTTATGGCAGTCGTTATGTCGAAGAAGGCTTTGGTTTCGCTCTAGGCTGGAACTATTGGTATAACTGGGCAATTACAGTTGCATTCGAACTTGTTGCAGTCCAGTTTATTATGAAGTTCTGGTTCCCTGATATTCCGGGGTTCTATTGGAGTGCTCTATTCCTTGCCGTTATTTTTATGATTAACGCAATGACAGTAAAGGGATTTGGCGAAAGCGAATTCTGGTTCTCAATGGTAAAAGTGATTGCGATTGTTGCATTCATTATTATTGGCTTAGCCATGATCATCAAGATTATGCTAACTCCTGGTGTTGCAACATTCGGGAACTGGACTTACAAAGAGGCACCTTTTGTAGGTGGTTTACAAGCCATGATTGGTGTAGCAATGATTGCCGGATTCTCTTTCCAAGGAACTGAAATGGTTGGGGTTGCTGCTGGTGAATCAAAAGATCCAAAGAAGACAATTCCACTTGCAATCAAACAGATTTTCTGGCGAATCTTATTATTCTATATCCTATGTATTTTCATTATCGGCACTCTGATTGCCTATGATGATCCAAATTTATTGCAAGCAGCTGCCACTGAAGATATCGCGCTTTCTCCATTTACATTGCTTTATGAAAGAGTAGGCTTTGCTTTCGCTGCGGGGTTAATGAATGCTGTCATTCTTACCGCTATTTTATCAGCAGGTAATTCAGGCATGTATTCTTCAACTCGCATGTTGTTTAAAATGGCTCAAGAAGGCCGTGCACCAAAGTGGTTTGCAAAACTCGATGGTCGTGGCGTTCCGATGAATGCACTCTATGCCACCACATTTATTGCCGCTTTTTGCTTCTTGACGACTTTTATTGGAGAAAAGCAAGTATTTAACTGGCTACTCAATATGTCTGGTATGTGTGGTTTCATTGTTTGGTTAGGAATTGCTATTTCACACTATCGTTTCCGTAAAGGATATATTGCTCAAGGCTATAAATTAGAAGATTTAGCATATCGCGCCAAATTTTTCCCATTTGCACCTTGGTTTGCATTTATTCTCTGTTCAATCATCATTTTAGGGCAGAACTATCAAGCAATTTTAGGTGGAAAAATCGACTGGTTAGGCTTACTTTCAACTTATATTAGCTTGCCATTGTTCTTGATCATTTGGTTAGGTTATAAGTGGAAAAATAAAACCAAATTGATCTCTTACGATCAAATGAACGTCAAACCTGAGCAAGATTAAAACTCGTCATTAAAGTAAATCGAAGATCAAAAGCTTGATCTTTGATTTAAAAGGCGTAAAATGCCGTTCAGATTTTCAACGGCACTTTTAAATAAGGAGGACATCATGCCATTAGTACAAGGTAAAACAGATTAAATAATTTGGCACGATGTCAGCTCACGGACAAGTGTACAAATTCACACCACTTGTCCGAATGCTTAAATTTAAAACCTAGCATTCGCTAGGTTTTTTTATGCCTACTCGGACAAAAATAAGAGAAAAATTATGGGCATACAAAAAATATTAAACGAAGAGGCACTCTATGGTGTCCCGGTTAAAATTTTCACTCAAGATATAGATAGTGAAAGTATAGAACAACTCAAAAAAATGGCTCAGCTGCAATTCATCTATTCTCACATTGCAGTTATGCCTGATGTGCATGTGGGTAAAGGCGCTACTGTAGGTAGTGTTATTCCAACCAAACACGCCATTATTCCTGCTGCTGTAGGAGTTGACATTGGATGTGGGATGAATGCAATTCGCTTGAGTTTAAAGGCTTCGCATTTACCTGATAACTTAAGTCGTTTGCGTGATGCAATTGAACGTAAAGTCCCTGTTGGCTTTGCTTTGCATAAACAAGTCAAAGCGAAAGCTTCTAGCATTATTCCACTTGAAAAACGCTTAGAACCAATTATCAAAAAGCATCCTGGTCTTGTCCGAATGCTTCGACAATTTGATGCAACATGGCAAAAGCAACTTGGGACTTTGGGTGGTGGTAATCACTTTATAGAGTTATGTATTGATGAGAATCAAGATGTATGGGTAATGCTACATTCAGGTAGCAGAGGGCTTGGTAATGTTATTGGTACTTACTTTATTGAGTTAGCCAAAAAAGAAGCTCAGCATCGCTTTGGCCATGTTCCTGATAAAGACTTAAGTTATTTTGCTGAAGGCTCAAAAAGTTTTGATGATTATGTAGAAGCTGTAGAGTGGGCACAAGAATATGCTTTTGAAAACCGCAAAGAGATGATGCGATTAATTTTAGAAGCGATCCGCCCTCTTCTCCCTTCTTTTCAAATGACAAAAGAAGCGATTAATTGTCATCATAATTATGTAAGCCGTGAAACACATTTTGGCGAAAACTTATTGATTACCCGAAAAGGTGCAATTAGAGCAGGCTTAGATGAACTAGGTATTATTCCTGGTTCAATGGGAGCACGATCTTATATTGTTAAAGGCAAAGCAAATCCTGAATCATTTTGTTCTTGTTCCCATGGAGCTGGTCGCAAGATGAGCAGAAGCAAAGCAAAAATTCTTTTTAATCAGCAAGATCTTATTGAACAAACTCAAGGTATCGAATGCCGTAAAGACAATGGTGTTGTCGATGAAATCCCAAGCGCCTATAAAGACATTGATGAAGTCATGGCGAATCAGTCAGACCTCATTGAAGTTATTCACACTCTTAAACAAGTTTTATGTATTAAAGGTTAAAGTATGAAAATTAAAGAAATGCCAAAAATTAAGGTCCGTAACCACATAGCTCTGTCCCCTTTACTTCAAAAAGGTGGCATGCATGAGACAGAAAAACCTCGTGCACAGCATCGTAGAGATAGACAAGATACGAAACAGCAATTAAGAAAAGGTGATTGGTAAATAATTTAAACCAAAATCGAAAGAGATTATGAATTAGGAGATTTACAAATGACTCAATATTTTAAAAATTGCGATAAAAAAAGCGACTCTAACGAGTCGCTTTTTTACTGTTCAAAAACTCAAATTATTGAGCTTGTTGACCAGGTTGAACAACTACAGTACGGCTACCAGTGATTGTCGCGAATACACGACGGTTCATAGCACGACCTTCTTTAGTTTTGTTGTCAGCAATCGGTTGATCCCAAGCGAAGCCTTGAGTAGACAAACGAGATGCATCAACGTTGTATTCGTTTACAAGAGCTGATTTAACAGAGTTAGCACGAGCTAAAGATAAACGTTCGTTCAACTTACGTGGACCAGTGTTATCTGTGTGACCTTCGATACGTGCAGTAGCGTTAGGGTATTCAGTTAACTTCTCAGCAACTTTAGCGATTTCTGGCTTGTATTGGTCTTTGATATTTGATTTGTTAGTATCAAAGAACACACGAAGTTCCATGTTAAGATCTTCAGTTAACTCTTGTGGTTGTGGAGCAACTGGAGTTGGTTCAACTGGAGCAACTTCTACTACAGGAGCAGCAGGCTTCAAGTGACCACCAAGAACTACGTTTAAACCAGCAAGAGCTGTATAGTTCCAGAACTCTTCATCAGCATTATAAGTAGCACGAGCTTCTGTACGAAGAGATAAAGCATCGTTTAAGCGCCAGAAAGCACCAACACCAGCATTACCTAGAGTACCTTCTTCTGAGTTACCACGTGTACCACGGTTTACGCCATCAAAGTCATACTTGTAGTGACCAGCACCTAACAATACGTATGGCTTGATTTTGCTGTCGTAGTTTTTAGTGATTAAATCAGAAGTAACATAGAAGTTACCGTTGATTTGTTTTTGTTTATATTCAGCACCAGCAGCAGCGCCGTCTACGTCGCCTTTAACTTGGTTATATTCAGCTTCGAAACCTAACCATGGCGTTAACTCAATACCAAGAGCTGCACCAACGAATAAATCGTCTTGTAACTCAGGTCCGTTAGTTAAGTTACCATCTTTACCGCCATTGTTGTGTTGGCTGTCTTGGAAAGTGTAACCAAGCAATAATGGAGTAACTGTTACGCCAGCATTAGCAGCAGCTAATGGAGCAGCAACAAGCATAGTAGCAAGTGCAATACGACTCAATTTCATGGATATCCTCCAGAGATAACAATTGTTGTTCAAGCTCAGCCTAAATTTATTGGCCCCTGAGATATTTTTACCCCAGTATTATTTTTAAGCTATTCACATTTGAATCATACAAACACTTGATAGACTTTCCAAGTGCTTGATAATTTTAATCAAGTAAATTATTGACAAAATTACTTACAATTTCCGTTGTAATTCGGTAATTTTTCACTCAACTAGCAAATATGAACAACTTCTTTCTTTCGCTTACGGTGATTTTACCAGTATTCTAGCATCCTGATAACCTTTATTTAATTTTGTGTTTCCTCATTATAAAAATCATTATAAATCATTGATAGAAAGCATAAAATCAAAATATTTCTTTATATATTAAGGAATTTTAATGTTTAAATCTCCCGGTTTCACATTGGTGGAACTCATAATAACGCTCGCAATTTTTATGATTATGACCACTATAGCGCTACCTTTATACCATCAATTTATGGCTTCTGTAGAATTAAAAAATTCGTCTCGACTACTCACAATTCATATACAAAAAGCCAAATACGACGCAATTCTACGACATAAAAATGTCGTACTTTGCCCAAGTGTTGATTTGTCTATTTGTAATAGTAACTGGGATACAAGTCTTATAAGTTTTGTAGACATAAATCAGAATCTACAGAGAGAAAATAATGAGGAAATATTATCCAATGTTGAACTTGACCATCACTATGGTTCTTTAAAATTTCAAAAGTTTGGAAAAAATCTAAATAGTATTGTATTTCAGGGCGACACAGGACTCCCACGTGAATCTAACGGTACTTTTATTTATTGTTCTTATAATCAGCTTAAAAACTTTAAATTAATCCTCAGCAAAATGGGACACACGCGTTTAGAAGACATTAAAAATTGTTAGAACTCTACAGTCTAATGCAGAAGATATCTCTCTTTAATTTTTGCAATATACTGCCTAGGTTTTAAACATTTCTTATTTTGAGATTAAGAACAATCGGAGATTACAACAATGACTGACATCGTAATTGTGAATGGTGCTCGTACTGCCATGGGTGGTTTTCAAGGATCACTATCAGGACTTACAGCGCCTGAATTAGGTGCTGTAACGATTAAAGAAGCTATCGCACGAGCAGGTTTACAGCCTACTGATGTCGAAGAAGTTATTATGGGCTGTGTTCTTCCTGCTGGTTTAAAACAAGGCCCTGCTCGTCAAGCAATGCGTAAAGCTGGCTTACCAGACTCTACAGGTGCAGTAACGATTAACAAGCTTTGTGGTTCTGGCATGAAAGCTGTTATGCAAGCCGCTGATATGATTAAAGCAGGTAGTGCTGGAGTTGTTGTTGCTGGCGGTATGGAATCTATGACAAATGCACCTTATGTTTTACCAAAAGCACGAGCTGGCTACCGTATGGGCCATGGTGAAATTAAAGATCATATGTTCTTTGACGGGCTTGAAGATGCTGAAACTGGGCGTTTAATGGGCTCGTTTGCTCAAGATATGGCCAATACTCGTGGCTATACACGTGAACAAATGGATGACTTTGCGATTCGCTCTTTGAAACGTGCTCAAACAGCAATTACTGAAGGCTATTTCAAAGATGAAATCGTTCCAGTTACCGTACCTAGTCGTAAAGGTGACATCCTTGTTGATCAGGATGAACAACCTTTAAATGCTAAAATTGATAAAATTCCTTCACTCAAACCAGCTTTTGCAAAAGACGGTACAATTACCGCAGCGAATGCAAGTTCTATTTCGGATGGTGCGTCTGCATTAGTATTAACTTCAAGTGAAGTTGCAGCACAGCACAGTTTACAACCACTTGCGAAAATTATCGCGACAGCGTCAAACTCTCAGCATCCTTCAGAATTTACTATCGCTCCAGTTGGTGCTATTGAAAAAGTTCTTAAAAAAGCGGGATGGAATGCTCAAGATGTCGATCTTTGGGAAATTAACGAAGCTTTTGCTATGGTTACCATGTGTCCAATTGATGATTTCAAACTTGATGCTGAGAAAGTGAATATCAATGGTGGTGCTTGCGCCCTAGGTCATCCAGTAGGTTCTACGGGTTCTCGTATTATTCTTACTCTTATTCACGCACTCAAACGTACTGGCGGTAAAAAAGGTATTGCTGCACTCTGTATCGGTGGTGGTGAGGCAACAGCGGTTGCAATTGAACTCATTTAATCCAGATTCATTATTTTTAAATCCCACTTCGGTGGGATTTTTTATGAAAAAACTACAAAAAATGACCCACAAAATCACTTTTAAGTTTTAACTTATTCCTTTAAACGAAAACAACAATGGACAATAACAATGCAACTCAATCACTATCTCAATTTCCAAGGTCAGGCAGAGCAAGCTTTTAATTTTTATAAGTCAGTATTTGGCGGTGAATTCGGTATGTTAAGCCGATATGGTGATATGCCACCTACCGAGGGCGTGACTCTATCTGAAGCCGACAAAAATCTAGTTCTGCATGTGTCTCTACCAATTAATGAATACACTGTACTTATGGCCTCAGATACAAATGATCAGTTCTGTGCCCCTAACAGCGTTTTTACCCAAGGAAATAATCACTACATCTCGATCAATCTTGAAAAAGATGAGCAAGAAAAAGCAAAACAACTTTTTGATGCTTTATCTGTTAATGGTCAAATTGAAATGCCTTTAGAAAAAACTTTCTGGGGCGCATTGTACGGCGCTTTTACCGATCAGTTCGGTATAAAGTGGATGATTAACTGCCAGCTTGACACCTAATATTTTCAATATTTAGCCCTTATAGAAATACTTACTATTTCTATAAGGGCTTTAAACATCGATATTGGAATATTGCGCAATAATCATTAAACCTACAGTAATAAAACCAATTCCCACCCATCCTGCCATATCAATATTCTGACCAAGAAAAATCTTTGCCAAAAAAGCTGTTGCTAATACACCTATCCCAGACCAAAGCACATATAAGATTCCAGCTTGCATATATTTCAAAGCAATAGCAGCGCATGCAAAAGAAATAATATACAAAACCAGAGCAATGCCCTGCGCTGTTTTATTGACTAAGCCATTCCCCTTAGCAGAATAAAATGTTGAGAGTACATCTGTCGCAATAGCAAAAAGTAGCCACCAAGCACCAGGATTTATTTTTGAAATTAAACCAAACATTTTTGTTCTTCAGTTGAGTCATTTAAAAATTATTCATAAAAAAAGCTGAACCTGAGTTCAGCCTTTATATTTAAAAACTATTTAAGCACCAGTTTGATAACTTGCTTGCGGTACGGCTGTTGAAGCTTGGTATGGGTTGGTAAAGTCTTGCAAACCAGCTGCCGCTTCTTGCACATCTTTACCTTCTTTAATCACAAAACTATCAAAACCTGAACGTTTTAAGTAGTTTAAGACATCCTTAAACACATCACCAGTTGCACGCAATTCACCTTGGAAACCTTGGCGACGCAATAGTGCAGCGAATGAATAACCACGACCATCACCAAAGCCTGCAAACTCAATGAAGATTGCATCAAGTTCACTTAATGGAAATGTGTGCTCTTCAGGTGAATCATTTACAGTTACATACAAAGCTTTTTTGCCTTGAACGTTAGCTAATTGATCAAGTTGAGCTGTTGTAACCACAACATCACCTTGGGGAATAACACCATCTTCAGCAATGATTTGATAAGTATTATCTGCAATCGTGCCATCTTTATAAAGCACTGGTAGAGCTGTATTAAGCATATGCACGCTCCTTAAATGGTTGAATTCCTACACGGCGATATGTATCAACAAAACGTTCACCTTCAGTACGCAAATCAAGATAAGTATTTAATACTTCCTCAATTACATCAGGCACAGCATCTGCTGCAAATGATGGCCCTAAGATGTCACCGATTGATGCATCATGGTCAGAATTACCACCTAATGTAATTTGGTAGAATTCAGCGCCTTTCTTATCTACACCTAAAATACCGATGTTACCTACGTGGTGATGACCACAAGCATTCATACAACCAGAAATATTTAGATCTAAATGACCAAGATCATAAACTTTGTCTAAGTCATCAAAACGACGTGTAATTGCTTCAGCAATTGGAATTGATTTTGCATTTGCAAGCGAACAGAAATCACCGCCTGGGCAACTAATGATATCGGTAATAAAACCAATATGTGCACGCGCCATATTTTGTTGTTCAAGCGCTTGCCATACATCAAACAAATCCTTTTGGGGTACATCTGCCAAAGCAATGTTTTGTTCATGAGTCGTGCGAAGTTCACCGAATGTATATTTATCAGCAAGGTCTGCAATAAAATTCATTTCTGCGGTGGTCATATCACCTGGTGCAATACCTGCACGTTTTAAAGAAATCGTAACAATACGATAGCCCTTCACTTTATGCGCATGTGTGTTGATATTAAACCACTGTTTGAATTTTGGATGCTCAGCAAATAAACCTGTGAAGTCTTCATCTGCTAAATCTTGATAGTCAAATGGTGTGAATTCTTCATCCAGTTTTTTCAAGATTTCTGGCTGAATCTTCAATGCTTCACGTGTATGTTCGAATTCAGCTTCAACTTTTTGTGCAAACACTTCAGGAGTTAATGCCTTAACTAGAATTTTGATACGCGCTTTATATTTGTTATCACGACGACCATGCAAGTTATAAACACGTAAAACCGCTTCTAAGTAAGCAATTAAATCTTCACGTGGTAAAAACTCACGAATCACACTACCGATGATTGGGGTACGGCCTAAACCACCACCAGCCATAATTTTGTAGCCGATTTCACCTGCTTCATTACGCACGATATAAACACCAATATCGTGGAATGCAGTTGCCGCACGATCTTTTTCTTCAAGTGCAGAAACAGCAATTTTGAACTTACGTGGCAAGAATGCAAATTCTGGGTGGAATGTACTCCACTGACGAATCAACTCACATGTTGGACGTGGGTCTGCAATTTCACCAGCAACCACACCTGCATATTGGTCAGTTGTCGTGTTACGAATACAGTTACCACTGGTTTGAATGGCATGCATTTGTACAGTTGCAAGTTCCGCCAAAATATCTGGCACATCTTCAAGCGCAGGCCAGTTCAACTGGATGTTCTGACGTGTAGATACATGTGCATAACCACGGTCATAAGCAGTTGAAACTTCAGCAACTTTACGTAATTGTTTAGAATTCATTAAGCCATACGGCACAGCTATACGCAGCATAGGCGCATAACGTTGCACATATAAACCATTTTGCAAACGTAATGGACGATATTCATCTTCAGAAAGTTTGCCAGCTAAATAGCGTTCTGTTTGATCACGGAACTGAGCAACTCGTTCATTAACCAGCTGCTGGTCGAAATCGGTATATAAATACATGGCGTATGGCTAGTAGATTCATTATTAAGGCGGATAGCATAGCGAGCTTTTATTCATCAATAAAATGCTTTTTTTGCATATTTAATAACGGTTTTATTGATAAGCTTTAATATAAATCGACATAAAAAAAGCCCGGATAAATCCAGGCCCTTTCTATAAAAGCTTTTTATTTGTTATCTGGTAAGGCATAAGCCACTAAATAGTCGCCCATTTTCGTACCAAATGAACCATGACCACCAGCCATGATTACAACATATTGCTTACCATTGATTTCATAAGTCATTGGTGTTGCTTGTCCACCTGCTGGTAAACGCGCTTCCCAAAGTTTCTTACCGTTAGTAACGTTAAACGCACGTAAGTAGTTATCTTGAGTTGCACCAACAAACATGACATTACCGGCAGTAGAAATTGAACCACCTAAACCAGGCACACCAATTTTCACAGCTGGTAACTGGAACAAGTTCGGCAAGCTGTCACGAATTGTACCAATACGTTTTTTCCATACCACTTCATGAGTTTTCAAATCAACGCCAGCTACATAGCCCCAAGCCGGTTGTTTACAAGGTAAACCAAGCGGAGATAAGAATGCGCTAATTTCAACACCATACGGTACGCCGTACATCGGTTGTACGCCCTGCTCAGTTCCTGCACCTTTTGCAGTTTGTGCACGGTTTGGATCAGCAGGAATTAAACGACTGACGAATGGCAGACCAATCGGGTTCATTACAGCAACCTGACGATCAGGGTTAACTGACATACCGCCCCATTCAAATACACCTAAGTTACCAGGGAAAACTAAAGTACCGTTTTCAGATGGTGGCGTATAAATACCATCGTAATTTAGACGTTTGAAAGATACACGACACATGAGCTGATCAAGCATAGTGGCACCCCACATGTCTTTATCAGTCAATTTATCTTGTGGAGCCAAGTTCAAGTCAGAGAATGGCTGAGTTTTTGAATAGAACTCACCTTTAGTTTGTGGTCCACGTTTAACTGTTTGTGGAACTGGTTTCTCAGTTACAGGAACAATCGGTTGACCATTACGGCGATCAAGCACAAAGGCATTACCTGTTTTCGTCAATACATAGATTGCAGGAACAGTTTGGCCAGCTTTGTTTTTGATATCAGCTAAAGATGGTTGAGATGGTACGTCCATATCCCATAAATCGTGATGGGTTGTCTGGAAGTTCCACACTAATTTACCAGTAGAAGCATTAATCGCTAACATTGAGTTTGCATAACGCTCTTTAAGCTCAGTACGGTCACCACCCCAGATATCTGGTGTACCTACACCTGTTGGTACATAAACGATATCAAGTTTGGCATCGTATGCTAAAGGTGCCCACGCATTTGGTGAGTTATGAACAAAAGTAGTTCCTTCGCCCGGCATTGCATTTGGATCTGCTGCACCAGTATCAAATACCCAAAGAAGTTTACCAGTGTTAACGTCGTATCCACGAATCACACCAGATGGCTCTTTATTTGAGTAGTTATCTGTTACCGAACCAGCAATCACAACAGTTGAACCAGTCACGATACCAGGAGATGTTGGGTTGTAACCACCTGGATACGCATATGGCATAAACTCTTGTAAGTTCACTTCACCATTTTGACCAAAGTCAGTACATGCTTTACCAGTGTCAGCATTTACAGCCACTAAACGGCCATCGTTGACTGGTACAAATACCTTACGTGGACATTGTGTAGAGCTAGATTTCTTGCTTTGAAGACTCGTTGCAAACTCAGTTGTATTGTTTGCATCGTAGTACATCACACCACGACAAGTTAAATGCTGGAACGATTTATCCGTTTTAAGTTTCGGATCAAAACGCCATTTTTCTTTACCGGTAGCAGGATCAATCGCAATTAACTGCTGGTGAGCTGTACAGATAAACATGTTATTACCGATTTTAATCGGTGTAACCTGATTGGTCGTTTCGCCAGAGTCGTTATCTGTCTTAAGATCGCCAGTACGTAAAGTCCAAGCAACTTTCAAGTCTTTTACGTTTTGGTCATTGATCTGTTTCAATGGAGAATAACGCACACCTGCTTGAGTACGACCATAAGCTGGCCAATCACTTTCAGCAACACCAGGCACGGCTTGAGCTGTTTCTGGTTGAGGTGTTTTGATTTCACCATTAATTTCTTGCGGATCATTGAAGATAGAATAAACCATCAACACGATTGCAATTGCTAAAGTTGAAGATAAGGCAACTTTACTTGATCCAAGGTTGTTGATTCCACGAGTTACAGCCGGAACCAATAACCATAAACCAAGAATACCTAAAATATCTAAACGTGGTGCAAGCGCCCAAAAGTCTGTTCCAACTTCCCAGACACTCCAGATAATAGTTCCTAGCATTAATGCAGCATAAACCCACAAAGCAGTAGAAGCACGCTTGTAGAGTTGCCATGCAACAATGAGGAGTAATACTCCAGCTATAATGTAGTAAATTGAACCGCCTAGTGTAGCGAGCCAAATACCTCCAATTAACAGGAATAACGCCAGTAACCCAATAATAATTACGGTAAAAGTCGTTAAACCTGATCTTGAAGTAGGTTGATTCATAAACCACCTCTTATCAATCATCATTTTTATAGGAAAGATGTGCCAAGAACCTTATAGAAAAATGGCATCACCAATACATCTAAAACAAATTCAGGCATCAAGAAAAAACGGAAGGTCAGGATAATTCAATCAATGATTTAGCCCTCGACAATCCGTTTTTCGGAGTAATTACGCTTAGAATGCAGTTGAGAATTTAATACCGCCAACCCAAGTGTTATCACCATTTTTTAATGCACCAACATGACGAACATATTGCACATTTGGACGAATAGTTAACCAGTTAGTGGCATGAATACCGTAGTAAAGCTCGGTATTGTATTCAGTGTCATATTCTTTAGTTTGAACATCGTTCCAATCATCATTGATATGGATACGAGCCACACCGAGTGCCAACTCATCTTGAGGACGTTGATTGAGCAAACCTTTATAGACCAAGCCTACATTTTGCATGTTATCAATTTTGTTGGTATCAGAGTCGTGGAAAGTCAGGTTCACAAAACCTGTCAAACCGCGATCTGTTTGATCAGCAGGCTGGAATAATTTTTGTTTTGCAGTTACCCAAACACCTTGTTTATGTGAGTTTTTGGTTTCATCTGCAATTTCTTTGGCGTCAGCAGTGCTGTAGTAATAACCTAAACGGTATTCACCAGCCATACTTTGAGCGCCTAATTTAGGTGACCAAACTACTTCGGCAGGGATAATTGCACCGTGAGAACCATCAGTACTTAAGTTAAAACCTTTACCTCGGTCCAGATTTTCCGGGTTGTATTCATATACACCAACTTGCGTATATAAATCAGGTTGCAAGTTATATTTAACACGCATTGCCCATTGGCTTACTGGCCAGTTATACCACTGATCGCCCACCCAGTTACCGACCTGCGAACCACAAAGTGCCAAGTTCTGGAAATCACAGTCAAAACTATTAAAGTCTTCACCTTCACCAAAACGACCAACTTTCACATCTAACTTCTGGTCAAGGAATTTCTTCTTGATCCACAAATCTGTTAAACGCCAAGTTTGTTCACGCCCCCACACTTCTTGCACCGAGCTTAAGTGCCCTGCTAAAGCTGGTGAATGTTCAGAAAGCGACTGCCCATCACGATATGTTAATGTGATTTGAGCTTCAGTATCTTGCCAACCTAAAATTTTATTTAGGTCAAAATGAGTTCCTAGTGCAAGTTGCCCCGTATAAGCACTACCATGCGTAGACGTATTTTTTGAATCTAAAATACCGGCATATTCGCCGGTATATCCAAAAGAAAAATCATAACCTTGTGCTTGTAACGCGGTGCGTTGACCGTTCCAATCACCCAATATCCAAGGACTATTTGGGTCGAATGCAGCAGCAGCTTGTGCATGCTGTATAAAAAGAGTAATTGATAAAACGGATAAACAGGAAGCCATCAAGGATTTATGTGTTTTCATGTTTACATACCTTTTATGTCTTTGTTTATAAAGGGTACGCTAATTTTATGTAAAGAAATTATTCAAAATGTTAATCGATTGATTAATCTAATAATAATCTTAATACACATTGTATGAAAAATGGCCCCAGCTCTTTACCACTGCCCTTCACCAAGTTTTTGACCTATAAAGGAATATCTCATTTTCGATCTTGAAAACTTAATTGGACAAGCCAATTGTGGTTCTGTATCCGCTGTATTATTTTGCAAAGGTACATCCACAATCCATCCACGTTCTTGTGCTAAAGGCGAGTTTAAGGACTCTGTTAGGCTTAAAACAGGTTCTACACACACATCAAGATTTGCAAAAATTTCATGCCATTCTTTAAATGATTTCGTTTTAATTTTCTCTTGAATAGCTTGTTTAACTTCCTGTCGGTCTTCGACATCTAAGGAAGCACCTTTTTGTAATAATAAAGGCAAATCAAGCGCCACTGATAAACCAGACATAAATTGTGGCTCAAGACTACCTATTGAAAGATAACGACCATCTTGAGTCATATAATAGTCATAAAAAATACCGCCATTGAGCATGCCATGCTCTGGAGCCTGTTCAACTTGTGCCGCAAGTGTTGCTGATGCGGCCATACTATTGAGGCTAGCAACACAATCGGTCATGGAAATATCAATATATTGTCCCATCCCACTACGTCCGCGTTCAACGACCGCAGCCAAGATCGCAATGACCGCATGAAGTGAACCACCTGCAATGTCTGCAACTTGAATACCGAGTGGTGGTGGACCACTGTCTTGTCGGCCGCTATATCCAGCAATACCTGCTAAAGCTAAATAGTTAATGTCATGCCCAGCTCTGTCTTTATAGCTCCCTGTTTGTCCATAACCTGTAATTGAACAATAAATGAGACGTGAGTTAATTTCGGCAAGTGTCGCGTAGTCTAAACCGAGACGGCGCATAACATCAGGTCGGAACTGCTCTATGACAATATCAAACTCAGAAATTTTGGCTTTAATCAGATCAATACTCGCCTTATCCTTTAAATCGAGAACAATCGACTGTTTATTTCGGTTTAAATAACTATGTGCTGTTGCTTGACCATTTGCATATGGCGGCATGATTCGGATTAAATCAGGACGTGATGGAGATTCGATATGGATGACTTCTGCTCCCATATCAGCCAAATACATTGTGGCAAAAGGGCCAGGTAAGAGCGTCGAGAAATCGAGAACTTTAAGTCCATTTAATGCTGTCGTCATCGTATTTTTAACCACTATTATTCGAATTTTCTTTTATATTAGTTAAGCAAATATACTAAAACAATGTCATGTTCAGCCATTTACCTTGATCATTTCGGCAATTTAACATGTAAAAAGTGCTTTTACTCTGTTGTAAATCGCCAATTTATTTTTTTAGACGGTCATTTAGGTCAATTTAAAGTGAACATCAAAGAGACTGAAGGATTCAATATGAGTCGCGATACGATTAGCATCCACTTCGTGAATGCGGCTTTGACAGGCGTAAAACGCCTTGGCATGGATGTTGAAATGCTCCTTTCACATGTGGGTATTGAAGCGGAATTATTACGTCAACCTAAAGCTCGAATCTCACCAGAACAATACACTCGTTTTATAAAAATGTTGTGGATGGTCACACAGGATGAACACGTTGGATTTGACGTACAACCGCGTCGTCTGGGCACTTTTGCCATTATGTGTCAGTTGATTATTCACGCAAAAACATTGGGCCAAGCCCTTGAACTGTCATCTCAATTCTACAAATTATTTGGCGATGAATGGTCTGTAACTCTAGAGCGTGACAAACATGAAGCACGTCTAGTTCCCCTCATTCCAAAAACTTTAGATCCAGACCATTTCATTACTGAAAGCATGCTCATGATTTGGCACGGTCTAGCATCATGGTTGATTGAACGTCGTTTGCCATTAGAACGTGTTCATTTTAGCTATCCACGTCCTGCGCATGCCGATGAATATGATGCATTATTTTTTGCACCAGTTATGCAGTTTGATGCACCACGTACTGAAATTACCTTTGCAGCTGATTATCTTGATTTGCCAATCCGCCAAGATGAGAAAACGCTAGAAGAATTCTTAAAAGCAGCTCCTGCTCAGCTTTTAGTAAAATTCAAAAACACCAACTCGCTAACTTCTCGTATTCGTGAAGTACTTAAAAGCCAAATTGGTGAAGAAATGCCAACGCTTAATGACGTTGCATCAATGTTGTATTTATCTCCGCAAACTTTACGCCGCCGCTTGGCTGCCGAAGGTAAAAGCTACCAAGGTGTAAAAGATGCCCTACGCCGAGATGCTGCGATTCACTTGTTACTTAACCCAGAATTAACACTTGAAGACGTTGCTCAACAAGTTGGTTTTAGTGAAACCAGTACGTTCCACCGCGCATTTAAAAAGTGGACGGGTGTAACTCCTGGCCTATATCGCCAGCTACATGGTTATCACTAACTCTTAAATCTCTTTAGTTTCACATTTAGCCCAAGTTCAACTTGGGCTTTTTTGTATTTCTATTGGCAAAAATCATCACCTGACTGGTGCGCTTATCGTCATTGCGTTGCCTTTTAAAACCAGTACACTCAAAACACAACAAAGTTTAAGTAATAAAAAAGGAACTGTTATGAGCGAGGCTTATATTATTGATGCCATTCGCACCCCACGCGGAAAAGGAAAAAAAGATGGCTCTCTTTATGAAGTAAAACCAATTACATTACTGACGACCTTATTAAATGAATTACAGCAGCGCCATCAACTCGATACGTCTAAAGTCGATGACATTGTTTTGGGCTGCGTAACACCAATTGGCGATCAAGGTGGTGATATTGCCAAAACTGCAGCGATTGCAGCAGGTTGGAATGATGATGTTGCTGGGGTGCAAATCAATCGCTTTTGTGCATCAGGTTTAGAAGCAGTCAACATAGCAGCAATGAAAGTCCGCTCTGGTTGGGAAGATTTAGTAGTTGCTGGTGGCGTTGAATCAATGTCACGCATTCCAATGGGTTCCGATGGCGGACCATGGGCTCTAGATCCAGAAACAAATCTTAAGTCATCATTTGTTCCACAAGGTATCGGGGCCGACCTCATTGCAACCTTAGATGGCTATAGCCGTGAAGATGTTGATAATTTCGCTGTGAAGTCACAGCAAAAAGCGGCGGCGGCTCAATCAAATGGTTATTTCGACCAATCAGTCGTACCAGTCAAAGATCACGCAGGTGTAGTGATTTTAGAAAAAGATGAATTTATTAAAGGCAATACAACACTCGAAGGTCTAACGAAGCTCAACCCAAGTTTTGAAATGATGGGGCAAATGGGCTTTGATGCAGTCGCTTTACAAAAATATCCAGAAGCACAAAAAATTAATCATGTTCACCATGCAGGTAACTCATCAGGCATTGTCGATGGAGCAGCTGTAGTTTTGTTAGCTTCTGAAAAAGCGGTAAAAGAACAAAACTTAAAACCACGCGCTAAAGTTTTAGCGACCGCACTGGTTGGTACTGACCCAACCATTATGCTGACTGGCCCTGCGCCTGCTGCACGTAAAGCTTTAGAAAAAGCTGGGCTTACGATTGATGATATTGACCTATTTGAAGTCAACGAGGCATTTGCAGCAGTTGTTATGCGTTTTATTAATGAGCTCAATGTCCCTACTGAAAAAGTCAACGTAAATGGTGGTGCGATTGCTTTAGGTCATCCATTAGGGGCAACAGGTGCCATGATTTTAGGTACTTTACTTGATGAGCTTGAACGACAAGATAAAAAGCGCGGTTTAGCGACCCTCTGTGTTGGCGGTGGGATGGGTATCGCCACCATTATTGAACGCGTATAAAAATTAGGGATATAGAAGATGAGTGCAATTCAATACGAAAAAAATGCCGACAATATTGTCATTTTAACGCTTGATTCAACTGGTCAATCTGCGAACACCATGAATGCTGAGTTTCGTGACTCGCTTGATGAAGCGACTCAGAAACTTAAAGCAGAAACAGAACTTTCAGGGGTTATTTTCCGCTCGGCTAAAAAAACTTTCTTTGCAGGCGGTGATTTAGATGAGCTGATTCAAGTTCAGCCTGAACACGCAACTGACTTTTTCAATATGGTTGAAAAGCTAAAAGGTCATTTACGTACAATTGAAACACTAGGGATTCCAGTGGTTGCAGCATTAAATGGCACGGCACTTGGCGGTGGTTGGGAAATCGCATTAAGTTGCCATCACCGTATTGCAATTATTGACCCGAAAAGCAAATTTGGTCTACCAGAAGTTACTTTAGGTTTACTACCAGGTGGCGGCGGTATTGTACGTATGGTACGTCTGCTTGGACTTCAAAATGCGTTCCCATTTTTAATGGAAGGCAAACAGTTCGGTGTCGATAAAGCAAAATCTTTAGGCTTAATTCATGACACTGCCGAAAATGAACAAGAACTTTTAGATAAAGCAATTGCTTGGATCAAGGCCAATCCAAAATCTCAGCAGCCCTTTGATGTGAAGGGTTATAAAATTCCGGGTGGCGATCCAAAAACTCCAGCAGTTGCACAAGTTCTTGCAATTGCACCAGCCATGTTAAAAGACAAAACCAAAGGTTGTTACCCTGCCCCTGAAGCAATTATGGCTGCCGCAGTTGAAGGTGCTCAAGTTGATGTCGATACTGCACTGCGTATTGAGTCTCGCTACTTTACTCAGCTTACAACAGGTCAAATTTCTAAAAATATGATCGGCACTTTCTGGCATGGTCTAAATGCAATTAAGTCTGGTGCTAGTCGTCCTGCCGACGTTCCAAAATGGCAAGCGACTAAAGTTGGTGTGTTGGGTGCAGGCATGATGGGTGCAGGCATTGCTTATTCAACAGCCATTAAAGGCATTCCAGTTGTACTTAAAGATGTATCTGTTGAAAATGCTGAGAAAGGTAAAGCTTACACACAAAAGCTCTTAGATAAACGTGTTTCACAAGGCCGCATGACCGCAGAAAAACGCGATCAGATTTTATCTCTCATCACGGCGACAGCTTCCGCTCAAGATCTTCAAGGTTGTGATTTAATTATTGAAGCGGTATTTGAAAATCAAGAACTCAAAGCTAAAGTCACTCAAGAAGCCGAGCAATATCTAGCGCCTAACGGTGTGATGGCATCAAACACCTCAACCCTGCCAATTACAGGTTTAGCTCAGGCAAGTAAGGATGATAAAGCTTTTATCGGTCTGCATTTCTTTAGCCCTGTCGACAAAATGCAGTTGGTTGAGATTATTAAAGGTAAAAACACCTCCGCAGAGACACTTGCCAAAGCTTACGACTTTGTACAACAAATTGGAAAAACACCGATTGTTGTCAATGATAGCCGTGGTTTCTTTACCAGTCGTGTGTTTGGTACTTTCATTCAAGAAGGTATGCGCTTGCTTGCCGAAGGTGTCCACCCAGCGCGTATTGAAATGGCAGCACTGAAAGCTGGTATGCCAGTTGGCCCCCTCGCTATTCAAGATGAAGTATCTTTAACATTAACTGAACATGTTGCTAGTGAAGCACGCAAAGCTCTACAAGCCGAAGGAAAAGATTTACCTAAAACTTCTGTAGATGAAGTGGTTCACACCATGATTCATGAGTTAAACCGTAAAGGTAAAGCTGCTGGAGCTGGTTTTTATGAATATCCTGAAAATGGTAAAAAGCATCTATGGGAAGGCTTAAACCGCTGGAAAAAAGATCATGATATTTCTGAACAAGATATGATTGATCGCATTCTGTTTGTACAGGCCTTAGATACTTTACGTTGTTATGAAGAAGGCGTACTGGAATCTGTAATTGATGCCAATGTCGGTTCTATTTTTGGAATTGGTTATGCGCCTTGGACTGGAGGAGCAATTCAATTCCTAAATCAATACGGCACTGATAAAGCACAAAAACGAGCTGAAGAATTAGCTGCAAAATATGGTGAACGTTTTACACCGCCAGCTTTACTAAGAACCAAAGCTGAGCAGAAACAAAATATTCAGTAATTTAGTCCTATTGGATATTTAAAAAACTGCATAAACCTTACCCATATAAATATATTTTATTTATATGGGTTTTTCTTTATGACCTTTAAGATTTCAGCCCCCTGCCTAAATATGCTATAAATAGACTTCATTTTTGTGCTTCTATAGCACATTCGAGAAATTCTTATGTCCGATAAAAATTCTTCCGAGTCAGCAATTTTAGGCTGGAAATTTGTTCTGATCGTTGGTGTTTTAAGTGCGATTTTCCTTGGCTTTTTCTATTTAGCAATGAGTAATGAACCTGACTATATGCCAGGTGCACAGCGCAAAGCTCAACAAGAGCAAATGCAGCAAAAGGCTGAACACTCTACAGAGCAACATGCTCAACATAGTGACAACATGCCTGAAATGGATATGCAAGAACATAAGCAATCAACTCAGTAATCAGATATTTTTCAAATGACAGATTTTTCCCGCAACGCACTGGTTGTAGAAGGTGGGGGCATGCGTGGTGCCTTTACCAGTGGTGTACTTGACTCATTTTTACAACAGCAGTTTAATCCTTTTGACTTATACGTTGGTGTATCGTCTGGTTCAACCAATGTGGCTAATTACTTGGCAGGCCAGCAAGGCCGCACTCTAACGTTTTATATTGATCACTCACTTCGTCCTGAATTCATCGATTACAAACGCTTTTTTAAAGGCGGTGATTTACTTGATTTAAAATGGATGTGGGAAATTGGTGAAAAAGAACATCCACTTGATCAACAGAGTCTTTTTGCCAAAAATCCTGATTTTTATATGGTGTTGACGCATGCTAAAACTGGCCATGCAGAATATCTTCGTGCGGGTAAAGATAATTTGCTAAATGCGCTTCGTGCTTCTAGCTCAATTCCAGTTTTAACGCGTCATCCCGTCGATATTATGGGTGAACCTTATTTTGATGGTGGCGTTGCAGATGCCCTACCTGTTCGCTGGACGGCTCAGCAAAGTGGCGTAAAAAAACTGTTAGTTTTACGTACTCGTCCGAAAAACTATTTCAAAGCAAGTAGTCGAGGTGATCAATTCCTCGCGAATTATGCTTTTAAACATCATTATGGTTTCGCTAGTAGCTTGCGTAGCCGTTGTGCTCGTTATAACGCTTCGGTCGATTTTGTTCGTGGTGAAAATCCAGAACAGCAAATTTTAGAAGTGTGCCCACCACCACTTAAAAATATGGCTGGCCGTTTAACTACTAATCCGAAAAAGCTTCGTTATAGCTATGAAGTCGGTTTAGAGACTGGCTTACAAGCCATCGAAAACTGGAATGCAATGAAATAAATCCAACTTGAGATTTCTAAAAAGAAGTCTCAAGTTAATTCTAAAATCATATCAATATGTGGAATACCACAGTCTTCGTAAACTTCACCTTGCACGTGAAACCCTAAAGCTTCATAAAAGGCTGTTACATAGGTTTGTGCTGAAAGCTTTAAGTAAGGCAGTTTATGACGACGTGCATAGTCAATAATATGCTGCATTAAAATTTTACCAATACCCTGCTTTCGATAAGGCACTAAAACAGCAACACGCCCTACGCTATGCTGTGGCAATAAGCGTGCTGTAGCGATAGGCTGCTCTTTGTCATAGACAATAAAATGTAGAACTGTGGCATCCAAGTCGTCCCATTCATCTTCAGGTGCAATTCCCTGTTCTTGGATAAAGACTTGTTCACGGATGTATTTGGCATCTTGCCCAAGCTGTTCCCAACCACCCTCTACAATTTTATACATCCATTCACCTTCCTAGCACTTACAGCCGATATTTTCGATCGGCAACTGATCTTGCAATAACAATTCCAACGTTTGTTTTTTAATTCCGTACATTTCTTTCAATGCTTGGATTTGAGCCATAATCTTGGCGTCAGGTTGTGAAACGTTTTTGCGTTTTGTCGCCAAAATCATTTTATTTTTGCTGGTATGTTCAAGCGATACAAACTCAAAAACTTTGGTTTCATAACCATAAGCTTTTAAAAGTAACGCACGTAAAGTATCAGTCAGCATCTCGGCTTGTTGTCCAGCATGAATACCAAACTGTAGCATTGGTTGTAAAACTTCCGGACTATGTAATTGTGGACGTAACTCTTTGTGGCAACATGGTGCGCACATAATCATCGAAGCGTTTAAACGAATTCCAGTATGAATAGCAAAGTCAGTCGCAATATCACATGCGTGTAAGGCAATCATAACATCCAGCTTTTCCGGTTGATAACTACGAACATCACCTTCAAAAAAGTCTAAATGATTGAAATGAACTTTGTCTGCAACGTTCTGGCAAAACTCCACCAAATTACGACGTAGCTCTACACCAGTAATTAATGGTGTTTTCTGTTGTTGTTGCAGATAATCATACAATGCAAAAGTTAAATAACCTTTACCTGATCCAAAATCGACAATGCGTAACTCTTGTTGAGACGCATCAATCTGTTCATAGGCACTCGCAAAAATTTCGATAAATTTATTAATCTGTTTCCATTTACGAGCCATGCTTGGAATGACCTGAGCTTTTTCATCAGTAATACCCAGCTCTTTTAAAAATGCATTCCCCTGCTGTACATAGCGCTGCTTTTCACGGTCATGCGCCTGAACCGTTTGTGTCGTATTTACTGCCTGCTTTTTGCCTATATTTAATATGGCTTTTTTCTTATTTTTTTTAAGTTGAATTTCTTGAGTAGTCGAAAATAAGTTTCCTTGCTTACACTGAGTGATTAATTGCTCAATCTGTTGCAAACCTTCTTGAAATGAATAGTTTTTAGTCACATCTTGGGTCGTGTGATGATATAGAGCTGAAAGCTGTTTTTGTCCATGTAGCTCTACAACGCGGAAAGTAATTTTTTCAAGCTGCGCCAACTCTCCCTTATATTGGCTCAAGATCAAACGCTCAAAAGCTTGTTGGTCAAGCATTTGCTTGATTTCATGAAAGAATTGCTGTTCTTGCTCAAAGGAGAAAACCGACACGGATATACCTGAAAAATGAAGACTCATATAAAATAGAAGTTTAAAGGGTCTAGGATTAAAAATAAAATAACTTTACGACTGTTTTGCATTTCTATACATTTGTATTTTTAATCAAAAAAATTAAAGTTATGAGTAAATCTGTGCTGGAAACTTACGATCCAAAAGAAGAACTATTTAATGCCTATAGTCATGGTGCTGGTGTTGTTATGGCAGTTGTAGCGTCTATCTTTTTAATTATAAAGGGATCTTATCTTTCAACTGCTCAGTGGGTGGGCTTATGGGTATATTCATTTAGCCTGATTTTAGTTTTTACCAGTTCTACACTCTATCATTTTGCTCAAACACAAAACCTACGCTACTGGTATAAAAAACTCGATCACACTGCCATTTATTATTTAATTGCTGGAACATATACCCCATTCTTAAGCATTGCTATACCTACACAAAAAGCTCATATTTTACTTATTGCTCTCTGGAGCATTGCTGCAATTGGTACACTTTTCAAGTTAGTTTTTATTCATCGTTTTCAGAAAATTTCGCTACTTGCTTATGTTCTTATGGGTTGGCTTGCTGTATTTGTTATGGATGATATGCGCACCTATCTGAGTAAAGACGCGTTGATTTTGTTAATTATTGGCGGATTAGCTTATACGGTTGGAGCATTGTTTTACGCGTTAAAAAAGGTAAGATATACCCATGCGATCTGGCATATTTTTGTGCTTTTAGGTGCAGGGGCACATTTTCTTGCAATCTATTGGTACGTAGTTTAGTCCATTTTTCACTCATATTCAGTGATCCTGAAAGAGTCATGGATGATGTTCTTTCACGCTATTCTTTGAGAAAAATACGTCTTTAAAAAGAGTAGCTATTAAAAATAAATTTTAACGGATATAAGGACTTATATGGAGTCAACTTCTGCGACTGCTGCTCCTGTAGTAGCCACTAATTCAAAAACACGAGTTTTGTTTGCAAGCTTAGTCGGTACAACTATTGAGTTCTTCGACTTTTATATCTATGCAACAGCCGCCGTGATTATCTTTCCTCATCTATTTTTCCCTGCTAGTAGTGGCAGTGCCGCAGTCTTACAATCTCTGGCAACCTTTGCAATTGCCTTTATTGCTCGTCCTATCGGTGCCGCATTATTTGGCCATCTAGGAGATCGTATTGGGCGAAAAGCAACTTTAGTTGCAGCTTTACTGACTATGGGTATTTCAACTGTATGTATTGGTTTGCTTCCAACCTATGCCCAAATCGGGATTGTCGCACCATTACTATTAGCTGTTTGTCGTTTAGGACAAGGCTTAGGCCTAGGCGGTGAATGGAGCGGTGCAGTATTATTAGCGACTGAAAATGCCCCAGAAGGAAAAAGAGCATGGTACGGCATGTTTCCGCAGCTAGGTGCTCCAATTGGCTTTATTCTGGCAACAGGTTCATTCTTATTATTAAGCGCAGTTATTCCTGAGCAAGCATTCATGCAATGGGGTTGGCGTATTCCATTTATTGCTAGTGCTGTATTGGTTATTGTTGGCTTATATATCCGTTTAAAACTTCATGAAACTCCAGCTTTCCAGAAAGTCTTAGATAAGCAAAAAGAAGTTAATATTCCATTTAAAGAAGTTTTAACCAAACATACCGGTAAGCTTATTCTTGGTACAGTTGCAGCAATCTGTACCTTTGTTGTGTTCTATCTTACTACCGTATTTGCCTTAAACTGGGGAACCACTAAACTGGGTTATGCGCGTGGTGAATTCTTAGAACTTCAACTCTTTGCCACCCTTTGCTTCGCCGCATTCATTCCTTTATCGGCTATTTTTGCAGAAAAATTTGGTCGTAAAACAACTTCTATTGGCGTTTGTATTGCTGCTGCGATTTTCGGCTTGTTTTTCTCTAGTATGTTAGAGTCTGGAAATACCTTAATCGTATTCCTTTTCTTATGTACTGGCTTAGCAATTATGGGCTTAACATATGGTCCAATTGGTACAGTTCTTTCTGAACTTTTCCCAACTTCAGTTCGATATACAGGTTCAGCATTAACTTTTAACTTGGCTGGTATTTTTGGTGCATCTTTTGCCCCACTCATTGCGACTAAACTTGCTGAAACTTATGGTTTATATGCGGTTGGTTATTATCTTACTGCTGCATCACTTTTATCACTTATCGCATTCTTACTCATTCGTGAAACAAAAAATGATGATGTAAATAATCAGATTTAAAGTTTTAAAGACACCCCCATAAAAAAGCCAGTTCAATTTGAACTGGCTTTTTTTATACGTAAATGAATTAATTCATTGATGCAGGATTTGCTGGAGCAACACTATTTGTTGCAGCTGACGTTGTCACATTGCTTGCTGCAACTGCCGCTGGTCCTGCTACAGCTGCTTCACCGATTAAAGCAACTTTTGCTTTTTCTTGGCTTTTTGCAGAGAGAGCTGGGTTACTTGCCACAATACGATTAATATTTGCTGAGTTTGCTGGAGCAATCGCAGTAGTTTGTAAAATAATTGGGCGATTACCTGTGTTACCCAACGTATAGCGAATACCTGTACGTGGACTAATCACTGTAGTATTTTCTTGCTTCACTACAGCTTGAGCCGAAGTTGGGCCTTTTGCTGCAAGTACTTTGTCAACCGTTGTCGTTTGAGGGGCTGAAGCTGCTTCTGCTGCAAAAACAAAACTTGGTACAGCAAGAACAGTTAAAAATAAAGGTTGTAATACTTTTTTCATTGTCTTTCCAACATACACTCTGGATGAGAAGTAAATAGCATTTAATGCTTAAAACTGCAAACATTATTCACAGGCTTACTACAAACATAAAAAAAGCAGAACAATTGTTCTGCTTTTTTTGTGAAGGCAGATTAGATCTTACCGTGACATTGCTTATATTTTAGTCCCGAACCACATGGGCATGGTGCATTACGGCTTTCTGGAACAGGGAAAGCTTGCTGTTCAGCAGACTCGTTCATGGTTTCTTGAGAAAGTGTAACTTCACCAGTTAAACCATCTACATCATCATGTTCAAAAGAAAGCTTCATTGATTCAGCTTGCTGCTGCTGTTGAGCTTCCATTTCTGCAAGTTCTTCTGGTGTTGGGATATGTACACGAGACAAATCAGTCACAACATCAGTTTTAATAATACCCAACATGTTTACGAACAGGTTGAAAGCTTCTTTCTTATATTCCTGTTCAGGGTTCTTTTGCGCATAGCCACGTAAGTGAATACCTTGGCGCAAATAATCCATTGCAGCCAAGTGATCTTTCCAATGGCGATCAAGAGAGTT
This sequence comes from Acinetobacter sp. WU_MDCI_Abxc222, assembly GCF_025514755.1. NCBI lineage: Bacteria > Pseudomonadati > Pseudomonadota > Gammaproteobacteria > Moraxellales > Moraxellaceae > Acinetobacter > Acinetobacter sp. WU_MDCI_Abxc222. The sequence goes on along the minus strand of NZ_JAHPVG010000009.1, from coordinate 78,213 downwards.
TAAAACGAAATGGCGCTCAAGCATTGCTGCTGATTCATCACCCATTTGAGCGCGGCGCTGACGATAACGTTCAATTACTTCATCACTAATACGCTCAACCAAACCTTCTTCATCTAAACGACGATCTTGGTCTAACCATTCCTGAACTGGCAGCTCAATACCTAAATCAATACGTAAAGCATTTTCTAAACCTTCCACATCCCACTGGTCATGAATTGACTCTGGTGGAATAAAGTTGGCAATCATGCCTTGCATCACTTCACGATGCATTTCTTCAACGTATTCTTTTAAGGTGTTTTCAGCTAATACTTCATCACGTTGTGAGTAAATGATCTTACGCTGTTCATTATTCACATCATCGTATTTCAATAAGTTTTTACGAATATCAAAGTTACGTGCTTCAACTTTACGCTGAGCATTCTCAATCGAACGGCTCACCATTTTATGTTCAATCGCTTCGTCTTCTTTCAAACCCATCGCGCGCATCATACCAACGACACGGTCGCCTGCGAAAATACGCATCAGATCATCTTCAAGAGATAAATAGAAACGAGAAACACCAGGGTCACCCTGACGACCGGCACGACCACGTAACTGGTTGTCAATACGACGTGATTCATGGCGTTCAGAACCAATAATATGCAAACCACCTGCTTGCAATACATCTTCGTGGTCTTGTTCCCATTGTGCTTTTAGACGTGCTTCATCTTCTGCAGTTGGGTTTTCAAGTTTGGCAAGCTTAGCTTTCCAGTTACCACCCAAGATAATATCCGTACCACGACCAGCCATGTTAGTTGCAATCGTTACTGCATTCGGGCTACCCGCTTGAGCAATAATGTCAGCTTCACGCTCATGTTGTTTTGCGTTCAAAACTTCATGATGAATACCAGCTTGCATTAACTTAGAAGATAAAATTTCGCTGGCTTCAATGGTTGCTGTACCAATCAGAATAGGAGCAACACCCTGCTGACGAATATTCATAATTTCTTGAATAATCGCGTTATATTTGCCGTTACGGTTTAAATAAATTAAATCGTTTTGGTCGTTACGAATCATTGGACGGTGAGTTGGAATAATCACAACATCAAGACCGTAAATTTCTTTCATTTCCGCAGCTTCAGTATCAGCAGTACCTGTCATACCTGAAAGCTTTTTATAGAGACGGAAATAGTTCTGGAATGTTGTTGTCGCTAAAGTTTGGTTTTCAGGCTGAATTTCTAAGCCTTCTTTTGCTTCAACAGCTTGATGCAAACCTTCTGACCAACGACGACCCGGCATCGTACGACCCGTATGTTCATCGACAATAACCACTTCACCATCATGAATGATGTAGTGAACATCACGTTGGAATAGGAAATGCGCACGAATGGCAGCAGATACATGGTGAACAAGGTTTAGGTTTGTTGCTGAATATAAGCTTTCGCCTTCGGCCAACAAGCCCATTTGAATAAGTTCTTGTTCAACAGTTTCATAACCAACTTCGGTCATTTCAACTGAACGCTGCTTTTCATCAATCCAGAAGTGACCGCCATCTGCTACTTTTTCTTCTTTTTGCGGATGCAATTTAGGTGGAATCGTATTGATTGCACTGTAGAGGTGTGAAGAGTCTTCACTTTGACCAGAAATAATTAATGGTGTACGTGCCTCATCAATTAAGATGGAGTCAACTTCATCGATAATGGCATAGTGCAAACCACGTTGTTTCTTTTCTGCTAAAGAAAACACCATGTTGTCACGTAAGTAGTCAAAACCGAATTCGTTATTGGTACCGTAAGTAATATCTGCAAGATAAGCTTCCGCTTTTTCTGACGGACCTTGCATTGAATAAATCGTACCAATTGATAGACCCAAAAACTCAAATAATGGGCGGTTCAATTCGGCATCACGCTGTGCCAAATAATCGTTCACAGTAATGACATGTACACCCTGACCACTCAAAGCGTTTAAATAACACGCCAGAGTACCCATAAGGGTTTTACCTTCACCAGTACGCATCTCGGCGATCTTACCTTCATGTAAGGTAATACCGCCAATTAACTGAACGTCATAATGACGCATACCCATTACACGTTTAGCAGCTTCACGACAAACTGCAAACGCTTCTGGAAGTAATTTATCTAAACTTTCGCCATTATTATAACGTTGTTTGAATTCTGGAGTTTTTGCAGATAAGTCTGCATCGCTTAAAGCTGATATCGTCGGCTCGAGCGCATTGATTTGCTCAACAATTTTGCGCATGCGTTTGAGTTCACGCTCATTTTTTGTACCGAAGATACCTCCGATCAGACTTGCCAACATGGATAAACTCTCTAAATCTTGCTTGGTCAAATGAATAAACTTTTTCTCAGTCGTTTATTATGGTGCCAGAAATTTGAAGTACAAGGGGTTTGCACAAAACCCCTAAAAAAAATCTGATAGTTAGACGAATGGTTTTTCATTCATCTAATCTCCCCTTAATGTGCCGAGCACCAAAAACACACCATTAACGCTCATCGATTAAGCATAACTTCCGAGAAATCTAATTTAGCAAATTTACCTTAAAGTTACATTGATTAAGCACTTAAAATAATGAGTTTTAGTCATATATATTTACACTTATATAAAAAGTTCATAATAAAATACAAAAACAATAATTTTAATCATAAAGTAAATGCTGCATATTCATTCAATCGAATAACAAATTATGAGCAATTGAGGAAAGATCATGACACTACGATTAGGAGATACTGCTCCCGATTTTCAACAAGAATCGAGTGAAGGCACGATTAATTTTTATGATTTTTTAGGGGATAGTTGGGGAATCTTATTTTCACATCCAGCCGACTATACTCCCGTATGTACAACTGAGTTAGGTTATACAGCAAAATTAAAAGATGAATTTACGAAGCGTAATGTTAAAGCGATTGCTTTGTCAGTAGACGATGTAGAGTCTCATAAAGGCTGGATTAATGACATTAATGAAACACAAAATACAACGGTAAATTTTCCAATCATTGCAGATAAAGATCGTAAAGTATCTGAGCTCTATGGCTTCATTCACCCTAATGCCAGTGAAACTCTAACAGTGCGCTCATTAGTGATTATTGATCCTAACAAAAAAGTTCGCTTAATCATTACCTATCCTGCTTCGACGGGCCGAAATTTTAATGAAGTCTTACGTGTTGTGGATTCATTACAATTAACAGATAAGCATAAAGTGGCTACACCTGCGAACTGGCAGCAAGGTGAAGATGTCGTTATTGTGCCATCACTTAAAGATGAAGAAGAAATTAAACAGCGTTTCCCTAAAGGTTATACGGCTGTTAAACCTTATTTACGCCTCACGCCACAGCCTGAAAGCAATAAAACCGACTAAAGGTTTTATTGCTTGCAAGACAAACGAAGTGCGTAGACAAGCATCTAAAAGATTCCCTGCAAGACAAGCGAAGTGCGTAGGCAAGCATTCGAAAAGTTGGCTACAAGACAAGCGAAGCGCGTAGGCACACTTAGATTAAATATCACACCCGACAAAGTCATCCAGAGTGATGGCTTTTTTATTTATGTATTGAATAAGCATAGTTTTTATTGCTCAGATCAGTTATAACTCGAAGCGATTCGGTAAAAAATAAAAATCATGATCTATAAAATTCATCATTTAAAGTGTGGCAGCATGTGCCCAGTTTGCGCCCCTTTATTTGGACAAAAAGGCTTCCGAGCTGAAGTCATCTGTCATTGTCTTTTAGTTGAAACTGATCGAGGCTTAGTGCTTATCGATACAGGCTTTGGCTTGCAAGATTACTTACATATGAAGCAACGCCTAGGCTCATTAGTTAAACGTTTAGGCAAAATTGAGCCTAACCTTGAGTTTAGTGCGATCCAACAAATTCAAAAGCTAGGATTTAATGCGAAAGATGTACAACACATCTTTATCACTCATCTTGATTTTGATCATGCTGGTGGAATTTCAGATTTTCCACATGCCACTGTGCATGTTTTAGCTGCAGAATATAACGCAGCCCAACTTCCAAATTTTAAGGGCAAACTTCGTTATAGAACCAATCAATATAAAGATCATCGCTACTGGAACTTTATTGAATATCAAAAAGGTGAAGCATGGTTTAACCTCGAAAAAGTAAAAGGATTTCCACTGTTTCAAGATGAAATTTTAATGGTACCACTGTTGGGGCATTCAGCTGGACATTGCGGTATTGCAATAAAGCAACAAAATCAATGGTTATTATTTTGTGGAGATGCCTACTACTCACACCTAGAGTTAAACCCTAAAAATAAATTAAGATCACTCGGTCTGTTGGAAAAAACATTTGCAGAAGATAATGAAAAGCGTCTTTTTAATCTCAAGCGTTTACAGCATTTAGCTCAACATGAACCAACGATTGAAATAATTTGTGCTCACGACCCTCATGAGCTGAAACGGTATCAAACATGAAAAAATTATCGCTCCTTACACTTGTCATCTGTATAAGTTTACAAGGGTGTATGCAGCACGAAAGTATCGCCCATGAGCATCGACCACAAGATTGGGGAAGCTTAGTTTCTCAGACTCATAACTTTTATCAAATTAGTAATGATGTTTATCGCAGTGAACAGCCTGATGCTGCAATGATTTCTGAATTAAAGAATCATCAAATTGGAACGATCATTAATTTAAGAGCCAAAGACGCAGATACTTTAGTTTTTAAAAATGAAAATTTTAATCTTGTGCATATTCCTATCAACACTTGGGCAATTGACCGACAAGATCTCTTAGAAGTCATGCAACAAATCAAAATTGCCAAGCAGAATGATCAACGCGTTTTATTGCACTGTTACCATGGTTCAGACCGTACAGGTGCTAGCGTTGCCATGTATCGCATTATTTTTGAAAATTGGGCAATTGATGATGCGGTTAAGGAAATGAAACAAGGTGGTTATGGTTATCATATTATTTGGAAGAATATTGACCGTTTATTCACACCTGAAAATGTAAAATGGATTCAACAACAACTGTCGAATCCATCTTAATGACATCTAAAGTGGAGTTTTAATCTGACTTACGTTGATCTAACGGCACCCAGTCAATTACCCACGCTGATTTCATATTTAGACTTGAATCAGAAGTGATTTTTTTACGAGCAGCATCTGCTGTATCACGGTCTTTCGCAGGTCCAACCATAATACGAATACCCTTACTGGTTGGGCTTGTAGTGACCTTATATCCTTTAGCTCGTAATTTAGAAACAACTGCATCTGCATTGGCTTGGTTAGCAGCCAAAGCGACTTGAACCATCCACTTTTTATCGCCATTTTCAAGCAGTTCACGCGCTTTTTCAGCTTCTGCTTTTTTCTCAGCTTCTGCTTTTCGCTTAGCATCAGAGGCTTTTTTATCAGCTTCTGCTTGTCGTTTGGCTTCAGCTGCTTTCTTGTCTGCTTCTGCTTGGCGTTTCGCTTCTGCAGCCTTTTTATCTGCTTCTGCTTGTCGTTTAGCTTCAGCTGCTTTCTTGTCTGCTTCCGCTTGACGTTTTGCTTCAGTTGCTTTTTTGTCTGCTTCAGCTTGACGCTTAGCATCAGCCGCTTTCTTGTCTGCTTCTGCTTGGCGTTTTGCTTCAGCAGCTTTCTTGTCTGCATCTATTTTTGAAGTATCAGTTGTTTTATTCACCGTATTGGTTTGCTGGTTTTTAGCTTTCGCCTCACCCACTAACTCCGGTGGAATATTATCTGAACTTTCTTGAGCCGCTGTACGGCGCGCATTAATCGCAGCGTACTCTGCTGCAGCTTTACGAGCAGCGTCAGCTTCAGCTTGCTGCTGCATTGCTAAGAACTCAGCTGCACGTGCTTCTTGTTCAGCAACGGCTTTTTCACGCGCACGACGCTGTTCTTCTAGCAACCGTTTTTCAGTTTCAACATCAACCGCAAGAGGTTGTAGTTGTACCATTTGCCCTTCAGTTGTCTGTTTTGGTTTAGTTTGAGTTTTTGGCGATGTGGATGCGGAGGGTTGAACTTCAACCTGTTTTATTTCCTCATTTCCTTTTAGGAGTAATGCTGCCAATAAAACACCACCTCCTAGTAAAACAACGCCACCCATCCAGCGTTGTTTGTTATTCATTGACATTCTTCCAAATACTCCCAAATCGCTTCTAAAGTATGAAACGAACCACAGGCCAAAATCAGCTGATTGTTATTTGTTTGCTCAAGCGCTGATTTAAAAGCCTCTTTGATATTGCCATATTGTTGTACTGTCTGGCCTTGCAAGGCATCATTGAGTTGCTGAATCGGTGCAGCACGCGGCACATTCAATTCAGCAATTTTCCAATGTAAAACAGTAGGTTTCAATAAATCGACTACTGATTTTATATCTTTATCTGCCAGCATTGAAAATACTGCGACAACTTCTGTGTACTGTTTATTGTATTCTAAGAAATTTCGCAATTGCTTTAACAAAAATTCAACACCATGTGGATTGTGCCCAGCATCAAAAATAACTGTCTTCCCATCCACTTGACGTTGTTCAAAACGTCCAGCTAAGCGAGCAGATTGAATACCTTTTTCTAATGCTGACTGAGAAATTTCAAGTCCGCTATTTAAAATGGCAGCAACCGCCCCTGCAATATTCTCAATCGCTAATGTACCTAAAGGAAGTTTTAAAGTGGTTCCTTCCGAAGCAAAGTACCAGTTTTGTCCATCTTCTGCGAGCTTATAGAAATAATCACGATTAACAGTATATAACTCTGCTTGTGAACTTTGTGCTTTATCTTGAATTGCTTGCGGTAATTGTTGCTCACCCGCAAAGATAACCGGAATATGTGGGCGAATAATGCCTGCTTTTTCAAAAGCAATTTTTTCGATGGTATCGCCTAGCCAATCTGTGTGATCTAGGCCGATATTAGTAATCACTGCAACGTTGGGATCAATCACATTGACGACATCTAAACGCCCGCCCAAACCGACTTCGAGCACCCATACATCACATTGTTGTTGTTTAAAAATAACAAAAGCCGCCAAAGTGGTTGCTTCAAAAAAAGATAAGCTTAAATCACAATCGCGACGAGCCTGATCGACTTGAACAAAAGCATCAATCAGACTTTGATCATCGACTTCGACTCCACCTAATTTGACTCGCTCATTAAAGCGATAGATATGCGGTGACTGATACAACCCAACTTTATAACCCTGTGCGTTTAATATCGCAGCCAGTGTGGTTGTGGTTGAGCCTTTACCATTCGTTCCGGCTACTGTAAAAACTTTAGCATTAGGCTGAGTTACACCCAGCTTTTCTGCAACAGGAATTACACGTTCCAGACCAAGATCTATCCCTGTAACGTGAACATGGCTCCAATAATTGAGCCATGTATCTAAAGAGTCTATTGAAAGTGGAGCTTGTTGGTTCAAGGTAAGTTCATCAATTTCGATACAAGTCGAGATACAGTATCACGTAAAGCGTGGCGATGAACAATCTGATCGATTACACCATGATCAAGCAAATATTCAGCACGTTGGAACGGCTCTTCAAGAGTTTCACGTACAGTCTGCTCAATTACACGTTTACCAGCAAAGCCAATCATCGCTTTAGGTTCAGCAATATGGATATCGCCCAACATTGCTAAAGAAGCTGTTACACCACCATACACAGGATGTGTTAACACAACGATATATGGTAAGCCAGCATCTTTTAATTTTTGAATCGCAGCAGAAGTACGGGCCATTTGCATAAGCGATAACATACCTTCTTGCATACGTGCGCCACCAGAAGCTGCAAAACAGATTAATGGCTGACGTTTTTCAATTGCAAGCTCGGCAGCCTGTACAAAACGGTCACCTACAACTGTACCCATTGAGCCGCCCATAAAGTCGAACTCAAAAGCACATGCAATCATATCCACGCCATTTAAGTTACCTTGCATGGCAATTAATGCTTCCGTTTCACCAGTTTTGCTTTGCGCTTCACGCATACGATCTGGATACGGTTTAGAGTCAACAAACTTTAATGGATCTTTAGCAGTAAATTCTTGACCCAATTCAGTTACAACATTATCGAAGAACCAGTTCAAGCGGTCACGAGCTTTCATTCGTAAGTGTTCATCACATTGCGGACAAACATATGCATTGAAAGAAATTGCTGTACGTGTCACTAGTGCATGACATTCAGGACATTCAATCGTTGGCTCAGTAAATGTTGCTTTGAGAATTTGTTGCTCATCTGCGACTTCAATACCTGGAACCGGACGTTTTGTCCATGGTGTCGAAGGGCTAAGAACTTTCCCTGGTTTCACTTCTTGATTCATACTAACTCATCGAGCGCTGCTCGAAGCTCCTTGACTTTACTCACCGTCTGTTCAACAGCGTCATCCGCTGCCAACGTTGCAAAATTTTTAACGAAAGCACTACCTACAATCACGGCATCAGCAACGTTACCCATTGCTTTTGCTGAGGCGGCATCACTAATACCAAAACCAACACCCACTGGAATATTAGTGGCATTTTTGATTTTTTGAATACGCGCAGCAGCTTCTGCCGTATCAAGTGTTGCTGCTCCAGTTACACCCTTAAGTGAAACGTAGTAAATAAAACCACTTGCCTGATTTGTCACATGTTGAATGCGTTGATCTGTAGAGGTTGGCGCAAGTAAGAAAATTTGGTCCATATCATGTTGTTTCAACACAGCACCAAACTCTTTTGACTCTTCTGGTGGTAAATCCACAAGTAATAAGCCATCTACACCACATTGTTTCGCATGAGAAACAAACTTCTCGTAACCAATCACTTCAACCGGATTCAGATAACCCATTAAAACAACAGGTGTTTCCTGATCCTGCTCACGGAACTCTTTTACCATGTTGAGTGCATCCAACGTGTTAGTCCCTGCTGCAAGCGCACGTTCAGCTGCAAGCGCAATTACCGGACCATCAGCCATTGGATCTGAAAATGGTAAGCCAAGCTCAATGACATCTACTCCTGCCGCAACCATTTTATGCAGTAACGGAACCGTTACTTGTGGCTGTGGATCACCCGCCATAACATAAGATACAAGCGCTTTACGTTGTTGGGACTTAAGCTTTTCAAAACGGGTGGCAAGACGTGACATAGGGTTGTGCTTTCCTTGAATTATTTAAAATTGAGGAGTTGTTTGTAGAAATACAAGAACATCGCATTTTAACGCTATTTTTTGTCCATTGAACAGGTCTAACGTTATGGCGATATTCGATTGTATGATTCATACAACCCATGGTGTACATTTATCAATATTTTGAAACTTTTCTCAATGATCAAAGCTTCCTATTTTCGAGCCATTATTAGATCGTCGACTGACCAAAAATTAACCACATAAAGCTTATTTCTCAATATTTTTATTGGCGAGTTGTAACTCCCTTTTGCGCGTAAGTAAAGTTTGTCCTGTCAAATTTTTATGAGCCCGTGCAAGTGCCGACTGATCCGAATATCCCAACTGTTCAGCAATTGTGGTGAGGCTTTCATTCTGGTGAAGTAATATTTCACAGCGTTTCATGCGTTCAGTATCTAAAATTAATTTAAATGAAGTATTTAATGACTGTAATTGACGCTGCAAGCTTCGTACTGAAATATTCAACTCGATGGCAATATCCTCTATTTTCGGGGCTTGTTGCTTGTGTTTGAAATATTCATGAACAATCCAATGTATTTGCTGAGCTAAATCTGTATGTATTTTCCGCTGAGCCAATGCCTCTTCTGCTTGTTTCACTAAAAGTTGCATTAAGCTAGGGTCTGCATGTCGAGGGCGAACATTCAATCCCTCACTTGCAAAAGTTAATGCATAGTAAGGTTGCTCAAATGATAATTTACATTGAAAGAAACGCTGATAGTGAACTAATGGACCACGTGAACGGTGCACGAACTCAACATGTTGCAAGAGAAAATCATGAAAAGGAGCAATTTGTTTAGCAAGCTGCACCATAGCAGCTAAAGTCAGCTCACAAAGTATGATATTACTGGCATCAACTAACGGCCAATACAAACGAATGTTAGAAGCATCTTGCTCAACTTGCATAGGTACGACTTGCTCACCGTCAATCACGAGACGATGAAATTTCATGACATATTCAAGAACCTCTGCAAAGCTGCCACTTCGAGAAGCCATGTATCCCAGTACACCAAAATTGGCAGGTGTAATACAAGTTGCCATTTCTAGGGCTAAATTAGAAACTTGTAGACGAGACTCTGTCAGCTCTAAAAGTTCAAGAAAAAAGTTTAAAGAAGATTGAGCATCAATAGATGAAGCTAAAATATTTTGAACTTGACGGGCCTGAACATCTGTAAGGTTTAATGCCTGCCAATCGATTCCTTTTTCTTTTAGATAAGTATTCCACAGATAAAAATAACCATTTGAAATCGTAAAATCCTGCATGGCTCATCCTTTTTTTAATGCCATCTTGTCGCAAACTGTATAAAAATTGGCAATAACTGTCAAAACAAAGCCGACTATTGGCGACATACTAATGAACATGTTAGATGCGAGAAATAAAAATATGAACGCACATGTTTCTTATCAGGTTGAGCCAGTAGTTCGTAAAGATCTGGATTTTCATTTAAACGAAGCACCTCGCTTTTGGTTTAATAATGATCCTTTTTTGACTCGTATGTTTGATGCGCTCAGCTTAACCTTTCCAGATGGAGAGCGTTATTTTATTGAATGTGTCCGCATGTTCCGAGACAAAATTGATGATCCCGAACTACAAAAACGGGTTGCGGACTTTATTAAACAAGAAGCTCAACACGGTATTGCTCATGACAAAATGAATCAGCTCATGAAAGAGCAAGGCATGCCTGTTGACCAGTTCACAGCTACACTAAAAAGAATTTTTCGTTTTGAACTCACCAAACGTTCACCGCAATACAATATTGCAATGACGGCAGCAGCTGAACATTTAACAGCGTTAATGGCGGAAACTTTTTATAGCAATAAAAAAACTTTGGAAAATGCTCACCCCTATGTTCGAGCGCTATTCGCGTGGCATGCCATTGAAGAGATGGAGCACCGCGATGTTGCTTTTGATGTCATGAAACAAGTAGGTGAAGTTCCTGAGTCGACTCGTCGTTTTGTATTAGTTCTTACGACAGTACTGATGTTTGGCTTTACACTTTACCGCACGAATATCATGTTGAAATGTGATGGCTTTAGTTCCAGAGAAAGACTATTAATGAGCCTTAAAGGCTTACCATGGTTCTTTGGCAAAAATGGCACATTAACCGCTATGAAAAGCCAATATTTAGATTGGTTTAAAAAAGATTTCCATCCAAGTCAGCATCCGGTCATTCGTCAATATCCTGTTTGGATTGAAACACTTGAAAAGACCAATGATCCTATTGCAGCTGGTGAAGCATTTTGGCAAGCAGGTTTATAACCTGCTTGTTACCATTTTGCATAATGTTGTTCTAGTAAACCGTATTGCTCATTGCAATTGATTATATCGGTTGCCTCATGCTCAATTGTTCCGCTAATTTTAGCTTGCCACTGGTTAAACTGACTACCAATCATTCTTAAATTAATATTTTCGTATCGGCACCAACCAATATGCACTTGGAGATTAAGTTTTTGATCTAGAGAGCTAATTTGCCAAAGTTCATCATTTACTTTTTCAAATAAAACATCAGTCAGTGGAAATAAAACTCCGTTAATCCATAAGCAATTTTCATTACCAAAGCTTTCATTCACACCAGAAGCTAAATTTAAACCGATACGTCGCCCTTGCTCATCCCAAAAATTACATGAAAGCCAGAACCAAGCTGTTTCAGGTCGCAAAAAACCGCAGGTATCATCTAAGGATGCAAATGTCTTTTCATCAAATTGTACGACTTGGTTTTGCTTATTAATAAACATTCCCTCTACAGCCAATGTGGTCTGCTTTTGGGTATAAGTCCAACCATTGATGCCAGTTGGTGTACACAAACTTAATATATCGGTTCCAGCACAAAAAATACGAGCGCTGAGTTGAATCTCACCATATTTGGTCACTCGGATATATCGCACACCATTGGCATGCTGGATATCAAACTGATAAGGAGATTTAGAAAAATAACTTTGATTAAATAAGGGCTGTTCATCAAGGTAGGTTTTATGCCCCAAAGGCTGAATGGCATTCCACTCAATAACCTGCCCTGTTTCATGGTCATAAATATAGAAAAAGCCATGCCCGACCCAGCCGATATCTGCAATAGCCAGACCAATACTATAGTGTTTATGTTGAATGCCGCAGAATTTAAATTTTTTATATTTTAATTGCTTACGCCAGCCTTTAAGGACCTTACCGTAAGGGGTTTTATAAATATAATGTTGTACGTGAATGGTTGACGGTACAGATTCAAAACGCCCGTAGCGAGGCTGTCCATTTTCTTGAATTAAATCCATTTACCCACTTCCATATGAATATTAGATTTCAAATGACCTATACCACGGTCAAATACGTATTTTCCCAAATTGTTTCAGCAAAACCGCCTTTTATTAAATGAATATAGCGCCCTGCTACACAATCTATCGCTAAGCAGTCATCAATATCAATAACTCGATCTGTATGTGCTTTTTGCCACTGCCGATCTATAAATTGTTTACCTAATTGTTTGGCAACTACCGCATTGGGCGCAACCACAAACTCATAACGGTGAAGTTCACCGAATTCACTTGCATTATATCCACCTAGATTAATTAAATATAATTTTAAATCATCTGGTTGTGGAGCAGCGTCTGTAAAGTGAATTTGATAATTTTGTCCTTGAGAGCTAACGCCAGAGAGCTTGGCCCAAGCATCAATATGCAATCCTTGAGCCTCACCAAACCAAGCCTGTTTAAGTTGAGGATAAACTTCTTCCAAAGTATCTCCTACAGCCATGACAACATCATGAACTTCGGTATTAGCGCGTGCATGACGCCCGCCTAACATTACCATAAACAAACTTGGCATTTTTTCCTCTTACATTTCAACCATTTCTACGCCATCAATGCGTGCAACTGTCATTAAATCTTTGTCACCACGACCTGAAACAGTCGCAATAATAATCTGATCTTTAGACATTGTCGGTGCAAGCTTAGACACATAGGCCATCGCATGCGAGCTTTCAAGCGCAGGAATAATCCCTTCGATTTTGGTTAAATCACGGAAACCTTGAAGAGCTTCTGTATCGTTAATTGGCACGTACTCTACACGCTTCATATCTTTCAAGAAGCTATGTTCAGGGCCAACACCCGGATAATCAAGGCCCGCTGAGATACTATGTGTCTCAATAATCTGGCCCTGTTCATCACTCATCAAGTAAGTACGGTTACCATGCAATACACCAACATGACCCGCATTTAACGGCGCAGAGTGTTTACCAGTTTCAATACCAAAACCAGCTGCTTCAACACCATACATTTTCACATTGGCATCGTTTAAGAATGGATAGAACAAGCCCATTGCATTTGAACCACCACCTACACAGGCAACTAATGCATCTGGTAAGCGACCTGCTTGCTCCAAAATCTGTTTACGTGCTTCACGGCCAATAATCGACTGGAAGTCACGAACCAATTGAGGATATGGATGCGGGCCTGCAACTGTACCAATTACATAGTAGGTCGTATCAACATTCGTTACCCAGTCACGCATTGCTTCGTTCATAGCATCTTTCAGCGTTTTAGAGCCGCTTTGCACAGGAACAACTGTAGCACCCAACAAACGCATACGATAAACGTTCATCGCTTGACGCTTAACATCTTCAGCACCCATATAAACAACACATTCAAGACCTAAACGTGCTGCAATTGTTGCTGTTGCTACACCATGCTGCCCTGCACCAGTTTCGGCAATAATACGTTTTTTGCCTGAAAGCTTTGCAAGTAATGCCTGACCAATCGTGTTATTTACCTTGTGTGAGCCTGTATGGTTCAAGTCTTCACGTTTAAGGTAAATTTGCGCACCACCTAACTCTTTTGACCATCGCTCAGCATAATAAAGTGGACTAGGACGACCTACATAGTAGGCGAGGTCACGGTCGAATTCTGCCAAAAACTGTTCATCATTTTTCATGCGGGAATAGAGATTTTCTAAATCTTCTAATGCCGCCATTAGAGTTTCTGACACAAAACGTCCGCCATGGATACCGAAATGCCCTGCAGCATCTGGGTACTGTGTATAGTCAATCACATTGTTTTGCTGATCCACGTTGGACTCCTTGCATAAATCGTTCAATGAGTTGTTGGTCTTTTATACCTTTTGCGGACTCTACGCCTCCGCTCACATCTACTGCAAAAGCACCGGTAGTATGAATAGCGTCAATGACATTGTCAGGGGTTAAACCGCCTGCCAAGATTAATGGAATATCAAGTTTTGGGAATTTAGACCAGTCAAACTGATGTCCTGTGCCCCCTTTGAGCTCAGGATGCCATGCATCGAGTAATACAGCACTGGCACCAGCTGCCTGATATTTTTGAATTTCAGCAACTACATCCAGATCAGGTTTAACCTGAATCGCTTTATACCAGCGACGTTTACAATGGAGAGCAATTTCCTGACATTGTTCTGGAGTTTCATCGCCATGTAGTTGTAATACATCTAGGGGAACACAATCAAGTACATCCTGAATTTCAGTAGCACTCGCATTTACAAACAAACCTACCATTTGTACATAAGGTGGAATTACTTTTGCTAATTCTTGGGCCTGTTCAACCGTTACATGTCTTGGACTTGGCGGGAAAAAAACAAAACCAATCGCATCAGCTCCAGCAGCAACAACTGCCTGAACATCTTGAATGCGAGTAATTCCACAGATTTTTGCTCGTGTACGTTTTTGGTTTGATGGGCTCATGATCTGCCTAAACTACAACCATTTCTTAAAATAAGCGCCATTGTAATGCAATTTTTGTCCCTTGCGTAAAAGTTCTCTGGGAATTGCTCCAAATGACATTGTATGAAGTAAATCGCCACTTTATACTGCGTAAAATTGGAAGCAAGTGTAAGCAATTCATGCTTTAGGGAAGCTGGTGAAAGTCCGGCACTGCCCCCGCAACGGTAACAATGTAAAGCATATTTTTTAAGTCGTTCTCGACTTACACCACTGCAGTAATGTGGGAAGGTGAATATGTCCATAAATTAAATATGGCGCTGAAGTCCGGAGACCTACTTGTTTCATCTATCTACCCGATCATTCACGTGGGGTGAATGTATGGAGCATGTTATGTCTAAGTCTTTTCAACCTACTCGTCTGGTAGGGGCTATCGCTATTGCGATGGGGTTTTCACCTGTTATTTTTGCTGAAGATACAACGAATGCAACTCAGCTAGATCCAATTGTAATCACTGCCTCAAAAAGTGCTGAAAAAGCCAGTGAAGTTCCGGCGCGGATTTCAGTGATTGATGAAAAAACGATTGAGAATAATCCATTATTAAACGTTTCGGATATTATCCAACGCGATCCTTCTGTTTATATCAAACAAAGCGGTGGTCTAGGTCAGATTTCTGAAATTTCACTTCGTGGCACTAAATCAGTTCATACATTAGTTCTTAAAGATGGTGCTCGCTTAAATAGTCAAAATGAGCTTGGCCCATTATATCCGGCGTTTTTAGATACGACAGATGTTCAACAAATTGAAATTCTAAAAGGCCCTGCATCAGTTCAATATGGTAGTGATGCTATTGGTGGTGTTGTCCAGTTAATTTCTAAAAAACCAGAGAAAACAGGTGCTGAGTTAACGGGTATTTATGGTGAAAATAATACCTATAAGGCTATTGTTAATGCCAATCTTGTGACTGACCAAGGGTTCTATGCACAAGTAGGTGGGCAACGCTTAGAAAGTGATGGGACACGTATTTTTGAAAGCCAGCCAGAAAATGAAAAAGCCAGTTATGATCAAAAAGGCTATCACGCTAAAATAGGTTTCTTCCAAGAAAACTTAATAGATGCTTCTGCTTCAATTAGTGAAAATAAAGGCACTAACGTTTTTAGTAATGACTACATAACCAATACAGCACAACGTCAATTCGAAAATCGAGTTATTAACACTAAAGTTGCTTATAATATTTTGCCTGATTTAATCATTAATGCACACTATGCAAATGTTGAGGATAAACAAAATGTTCCTGCTTATGGCTCATATTACAATACTGAAAATAATGAGAGTGATTTAAACCTGAAATGGAAATTCACTCCAAACCAAAATATTTTAGTTGGTGCTACCTATAACGATGCAAATTATAAAAGTAATACCATTCTTAACTCAGATAAAAGTGTAAATAGCACAGGGTATTATTTACAGCATCAACTCAAAAATGATCTTTTTGACACCCAAGTCGGTGTTCGTTTAGAAGACAACCAACGCTTTGGTACTCATACTGTTGGACAAGGTGCTATACGCTATCATTTCTTACCTAATGCTAGTGTATATGCAAATATCGGCAGTGCTTTCAGAGCTCCGACCTTAAATGAACTATATTCTCAATGGGGAGGCAATGAGAACTTAGCCCCAGAAGAAAGTACTTCTTATGAAATGGGTATGAACTACGATCTTACATCAAATGTGAGTACTAATTTTTCTGTTTATCATACAAAAATTAAAGATCTTATCGCCTACAATGCTGGTACTAATACAAATATAGCTAAAGCAAACTTTACAGGTGGTGAAGCTGGAATTAAGTGGCGTCAGGATGATCTATTCTTGTCTACTGAATATGCTTACGTAAAAACAGAAAATGAAAAAGATAATACAGAAATTGCTTACCGTCCTCGCCAGACAATCACTGTAAGTACAGGTTTAGAAAATGCAATTTATGGAATCAGTGCCTCTTTAATTGCAAGATCTAAATCTTATGCAGACTCAGCAAATTCTATGCGAGTACCGGGTTATGCAACTGTAGACTTAAATGCTTATTGGAATATTATTCCTAACGTAAAAGTATTTACCAATATTCAAAACGTAGGTGATGTTCAATATCGTGAAGTATTAAATACGTATCCTTCAAATGATTGGTATGTTAATACAGGCCGCCAAGCTTCTGTTGGGGTCACTTTCCGTTATTAATTTTTCACTCTGATTATAAAAATATTTTCTTAACTCCAGTTTCGGGGTAATGTTCTGACCGACATTATCCCCTTTTTTATGTTCAGGATATCCATCATGGGACACCGTTTAAGCAAAATCTATACACGCACAGGCGACTCAGGTACCACAGGTTTAGGCGATGGTTCTCGTGTTGCCAAGGATGATTTACGAATTACGGCACTTGGTGATGTTGATGAACTCAACGCCATTATTGGGGTACTCCGTGCTCAAATCACAGCTAGTCAAATAACTAATAAGGCTGATTGGGATAAAAGCTTAAGTCTGATTCAACATTGGCTTTTTGATTTAGGTGGAGAGGTTTGTATTCCAAATTACAACCTACTCCAGCCCGTTTGTATTGAATTTCTTGAAAAAGAAATTGACCGTATGAATGAAGACTTACCGATGCTTAAGGAGTTTATTCTGCCGTCTGGCTCCTTATCTTGTAGTTATGCTCATCAAGCTCGTGCTGTTTGTCGTCGTGCAGAGCGATCACTCATGTCGGTGCAAACTCGTGATCAAAATATTCAAGCTACAGCACTTCAACTTTTAAACCGTCTATCTGACTGGTTATTTGTCGCATCGCGTGCTTTACAGCGTGCTGAAGGTGGACAAGAAGTACTTTGGCAAAAAAATATTAATGAGATTATTTAAAAATAGATTAGATTAAATATGGTCTCTACTCTTTTTAAAAGAGACCATAATCAAAAGATTTCATAGAAGAAAATTATGCGCATTATTGGTCACCGTGGTGCACGCCGAGAAGCTCCTGAAAACACGTTAGGTGGGTTTCAGCACATAAAAGACTTAGGTATTCGTGGTGTCGAATTTGATATTCGTCAGCTTCAAGACCAAGAGTTAGTTGTTATTCATGATGACAATTTTTTACGTACAGCTGGAGTCGATCAAGTTGTAGAGCAGTCGACTTTGGCTCAGGCATTGTCATTCGATCATCGTCAAAGCTGGCCCAATTGGCCAACTTCTGAACCAACACCTACACTTAAAGGTGTTTTAAATTTACTTGATAACTTCGATCATATTGAAGTTGAGGTTAAAGCTGTAAGAGATATGGCGTTAGCCGAACAACTCGTTCAAAAGCTTGAGATGGAATTACAGGGCTTTGAGAAAGTCGTAACCATCACAAGTTTTGATCTTCAAATTCTAACTGCTTTACGCGATATAAACTCTCAATTTAAACGCGGATTGTTAGTTGAACTTCCAGTTGGCGCAACAGCGATTGAACTCGCGCATCAATATGGTTGCGGTCATATTGGTTGGCACGACCAGCTTGCAACAGATGAAATGATTGAATTATCACATCAAGCTGGTTTGAACATCAGTGTCTGGACAGTAAATGATGTAGAAAGAGCAAAAAGGCTGCGTGATTTAGAGGTTCAGGGCTTAATTACAGATATTCCAACCACGATGTTACAAGCTTTATAAATATAAAAAAGGTGGTAAAAACCACCTTTTATTTCTTTTGTGCCTGAATGAGGCGCTGACCACTCTGGTCAAGTAGATATAGCGTATTACCTACGAGTTGAAAGCGTTGAATACGTTGCAAAGCATCTACCAGCTCTGCTTCTTGAGCCAAAGCACCATCACAGCTTGAATGACCTGCATTTACTTGCATATCAAGTTTTTGCTGACTGAAATTAAAGGTATAACGACCAAAAACAGCATTACAGCCCGTATGGCCCGATACTGTTTTGACTGCTGAGTTCAGTGAAAGGGTTGGCCATTGGTTAAAAAATTTTGCCTTATGACCACTGATCTGAGTGATCTGCCAATCAATATCTTGAATGCCATCTGGACTCACTCGCTTTTTTACAATAGGGGTTTGAGTCTGATGAACTGTTCTTTTTGTTTGAACTTTTTTCGTAGTTTGTTCGGGTGCACTTTGACATGCGGCTAATACAAGACTGATTGTGACCAAGACACACTTCAATGATAATTTTCTTGAAATATCAATGCTGTTCTTTTTTTTCAATCGTTGTACGTTCATTAAACAACTTCTCCTGCTTGAAAAACTCTTTGACATAGTTTAATTCTGTTACGGTTCTTTCAATACATCTGTACAATAATGCTAGTGATTCTCACTAAGCACGTGCTAATATGAAGGATAGAATAGCAATATATCTTGATGATTGGTTTTGCTATGTCGTTTTGTCTTTGTACCTTGTTTCACAAGGATTCTAGGAGCGCTGCCGGATATGACTTCCGCCCCACTCAAAGCCCCAATTAACTGGACCGCTAGCATTACCTTAATTGGTTTACCAATTCTTGCCGCAATCATAATCCCGATTTATGCGTATTATTATGATTTTAGTGTAAGCGCATGGGTAAGCTTATTTTTTCTTTTAGCTCTAAGTAGTATGGGGATTACTGCTGGTTACCATCGCCTTTGGGCTCACCGAGCTTATGAAGCGTCGTTACCGCTTAAAATTCTTTTAATGATCGGTGGAACATTTGCCGTGCAAAATAGTATTTTGTTTTGGGCATCTGGTCACCGTACTCACCATCGACATGTTGATGATGTTGATGAGGATCCGTATTCAATTGAGCGTGGTTTTTGGTATGCCCATATGGGTTGGATGATCCGCGATCATTCACCATCTGAGCCAGACTTTAAAAATGCACCAGACCTACTCAATGATAAATTGGTCATGTTCCAGCATAAATATTACGCACTACTTGTAGTCGCAGTTCATGTTGGTATTTTAGGTTTAATCGGTTGGGCAACAGGTGATCTATGGGGTGTAGTCCTCCTAGGTGGTCTCTTACGTTTAATCATTAGCCATCAAGTTACATTCTTTATTAACTCGCTTTGCCATATGTTTGGTAAACGTCCTTATACAGATGAAAACTCAGCACGTGATAATTTCTGGTTAGCCATTGCCACTTGGGGCGAGGGTTACCACAACTATCACCATATCTTCCAATACGACTATCGTAATGGTGTGAAATGGTGGCAATATGACCCAACAAAATGGTTGATCTGGTCATGTTCTAAAATTGGTTTAGCTAAAAATTTACGTCGTATTCCAAGCTTTAATATTAAAAAAGCAGAACTGGCGATGAAATTTAAATACGCTGAACAAGACCTCGCTATTTATGGTCATGATGTAAATGCAGACATTACTCAAATGAAGCAACGTATTGCACAAGAGTACGAAGCATTTACACACACCTTAAATGATTGGGCAAAACTTAAAGAACAAGAGTTACAAGCGAAAAAAGCAGCAATGGCTGAAAAGATTCATAGAATGGATCATAAGCTTAAAGTTGATTTCCAATTGCTTGAACACCGTTTAAGTCATCACCGCGAATGCTTAGAAACACTTATGCGTAGTGTTAAAAAGAATACCAACGTGGTGTCAGACTAAAATAAATTCTGATCTAAAATAGCTCTTTCGGGAGCTATTTTTATGCCTGCTTTTTAACTGTGTTATAGTGAAATTCGCTCTCTCTATTTTGCTAAGCCTATGCAGTTTAATCCGCTCTACCCTTCACTTCCGTCTAAATTATTTCATGTTCAGCAGCCATCACCCTTACGTGGTGCAAAAGCAGGACATTTTAACAGTGCTTTGGCTGATGAACTGCAATGGTCAGAAAACGATAAAAATGCATGGGTTGAGATCTGTAGTGGACAGCGTACATTCCCTGAATTTCCGTCTCTTGCGATGGTCTATGCTGGCCATCAATTCGGACAATGGGCAGGACAACTCGGCGATGGACGTGGCTTACTGATTGCGCAAATACTAAATACAAAGGGTCAAACCATTGACCTACATCTCAAAGGTGCAGGCCCTACCCCTTATTCAAGAATGGGAGATGGACGAGCCGTATTACGCTCTGTGGTCCGTGAATATTTAGCAGGACATGCTCTAAATGCTTTAGGCGTCGCATCTAGTCATGCAGTCGGTTTCACAACCTCGACTCAAGGCGTACAGCGTGAAAAATTAGAGTTAGGTGCAATGCTACTCAGAACATCTGAATGCCATATTCGTTTAGGACACTTCGAATGGATTAATCAATATGCGCCTGAATTGCAGTCAGAATTCACTCAAAAATGTATTGAATGGCATTATCCAGAATGCTTAGAAACTGAAAATCCAATTTTATCCTTTGCCAAAAAGGTAGTTGAACGTACTGCAATTATGATTGCGAAATGGCAATTGGTTGGATTTGCTCATGGAGTGATGAATACCGACAACTTAAATATTACAGGTTCAACACTCGATTTTGGGCCATATGGTTTTATGGAGCGTTTCCGCCCCAACTGGATCAACAATCACTCGGACTACCAAGGCCGTTATACTTATCAAAATCAACCGAGTATAGGTCATTGGAACTTATGGACGTGGTTAAACAACTTAATTCCTCTTGCTGAACCTGAACAAAAAGATGAGTTTAAAGAAGAGTTAGCACGTTGCTTAGAACAATTTGAACCAATCTTTTTAGAACACTATGGACAAGGTTTATGTCAAAAAATGGGACTTCCCCATTTCCACAAAGACAGCCTTGATTGTAGTTTTGCGTTTTTAAGAATCTTACAAACTGAACAACTCGATTACACTCAAAGTTTTATTCGTCTTCAAAATAAAGAATACAAAGCTTTACGAGATGATTGTCTTGATATTCGACAGTTTGATGAGTTTCTTAGCCAATATGAAAGCATTCGTGAACATCAAGATATTGATGAGCTGGATGCAAATATGCAAAAAGCAAATCCAGTTTATATTTTACGTAATCACATGGCGCAGCGTGCTATTGAAGCAGCGGAAAGAGATGATTTTAGCGAAGTAGATCGTTTATTTAAGCTACTTAATCATCCATACACAAGACAACCAGAGCTTGAGCAACCACAAGATTTAGGCCCGTTACCAAGCGATATGCCTGATGTTGCAGTAAGCTGTTCATCTTAATATTAAAAAACTAAACTCTCTTAAGTCATTCTCAACACTTAAGAGAGTTCATTGAGTATAAAAAATAATATATGAAAATTAGCCCCATCATTATTTGCACACTTCTTATCGTTCCACTGGGAATCGCTTTTTATAATTATGAAAAATATTTACCGACTTTTACGTCAAGCTATCAAGCGCTTTCAAAAGAAGAAATATTAGAACTCATAAAGACCAAGCCAGTTACTTCAATTGAAGTGTTTAAAAACCAACGCCTACTTCTACTTAAAAATAATGAAGAGATAATTCGCCAATATCCGATTCGTCTCGGCTTTAATCCTAAAGGACATAAACACTTTGAAAATGATGGTAAAACACCTGAAGGAATTTATTCTATAGATTGGCGAAACTCCAAAAGTGCGTACTATAAATCGCTGCATATTTCCTATCCCGATGCGAAAGATATTGCTTATGCCAAGCAACATAATCAACCAACGGGAGGAGATATCATGATTCATGGATCCGTTCCAAAATCCTTACTATCGATGCCTTTTAGCTCGACTTATATGCCCCATAAGGATTGGACCTTAGGATGTATCGCTGTTAGAAATGTAGATATAGATGAAATTTGGCAATTAGTACCCAATCACACCAAGATTATAATTTATCCATAACTCTTTAAAACTATCCACATTTTCTGTGGATAACATTGTGGTTATCCACAGAATAACTTTTATAAAGACTTACTCTTCAGGATATTCGAAGCGATAACCTACACCATAAACCGCTTGAATCCACTCATGGCGGTTACCAGTTTCAGCCGCTTCACTAATTTTTCGGCGCAAGTTTTTAATATGGCTGTCAATCACACGATCGGCAACATCAAAGCTATCTGGATTAATGTGATCTAATAATTGTGCACGTGAATAAACTTGCCCCACATGCTCTAAAAATAGCTCAAGTAAACGAAATTCGGTTGGCGTTAAGCTCAATGATTTTTGTTGATACCAAATTCTTTGTTGTGCTTTATCGATGCGGAAAGAATCATTTTGCTCAGGCTCTGCCTTACGCTCTAAACGACGTAGCACAGCTTGTACACGAGCAACTAACTCTTTCGGACTAAATGGCTTACATACATAATCATCAGCACCCATGTTAAGACCTAATACTCGGTCAATTTCTTCGGTACGGGCAGTGACCATAATAATCGGTAAGTCTGACTGTTCACGAACTTTACGGCAAATCGTTAAACCATCCATTCGTGGAACCATTAAGTCCAGAATCATTAAATTAGGTTTACGTTGCTGGAAACTCGCATAGGCATCTTGACCATCATGAAACATACTTACTTCAAAACCGGCAGCTTCAAGATAATCACGCACCAAATGCGCTAATTCGACTTCATCTTCAACCAACATCACATGTTTCATGAGATATTTTTCCTTTTATATTTAACTCTGCTTTTTAAAAGTAAGTACACAACGTAAACCACCTAATGGTGAATGTTCAAAACTGAGTGTACCACCAAGCGCCTGCGCAATCTTACAAGACAAAGCTAAGCCCAGCCCTGTTCCACCTGTACTACGCGTACGCGAATCATCTACGCGATAGAAACGTTCACCTAAACGGGATAACTGCTCATCACTTAAACCATAAGGACTATCATCGACATATAACGTCCACTCTTGAGGAGTCTGACTTGTATGAATATGAATTTTGCCACCTGTTTCTGTGTAACGAATACTATTACTAATTAAATTAACAATAATCTGTTTAAATCGATCACGGTCTAATAATAGCGGAGAACTTGTTCCTTCAACTTGAATTTCAAGACCAGCCTGCTCAAGTTTGGGTTTAAAGTTTTCAACTTCTTGTAATACCACTTCCCATGGATTTACAGAACTCAAATAACACTTAAGCTGCTGAGCATCTGCCTGCGCTAAGTCTGCAAGGTCTTGGGTCAATTTTTTCAGACTTGAAACCTGACGCATCATTGCATCTAAATGTTCAGGGGTTGCTTTTCGAATCCCGTCTTGCATCGCTTCAATTTGCGCTTGCAATACAGCCAAAGGCGTTTTTAACTCATGAGAAGTATCAGCCACCCATTGACGTCGTGACTCTTCATGCTGATGTAAAATCTCTGCCAAATGGTTCAATTGAGTTGATAAATCACCTAACTCATCATTTCGCTTAATGACTACTTGGTGTTGATAATTTCCTTTGGTTAATTCATTCGTTGCATTTAATAAACGCTGAATTGGCTTTTTAAAATAAGTCGCCATTAACAGCGCTGCAACTAGACTTGATAGTAAAGTTAAAGCATAAATTAAGAGTAAATAACGCTTTTGATTACTAAAGAAATTAATACTCAAAGCATCTTCTTTATCTAAAACTGGCTTTAAACCTAAATATCCAACAACTTGATTGTTTAAAATAATCGGCCGAAATGACATCTGATCTGAAGAAGGCGGCTCACCTACCACAAACTGGTGCCGTGCATCATATAAAGATAAACGTGAACTCAAACCCAAACGGTCAGGCAAAGCAATAAAACGCTTCTTCCCATTTTGGGTTTCAATATCTTTTAAGCTCCCCTTCTTTGATTTATTTTTATCATCACTTGGGCGAAATTGGTTTGCGCTTAAGGGGAATCTTAATCCTTCAAAAGGTTGATATTGAGAAGGTAAATTTTGCTCAAGCGTTCTTAACTCTTCATCACTAAAAATAGTATTTTTATTGGTCGGTGCAACTTGCGGTGAAATATTAATAAGGGCATGTTCATCAAAAGAATGCTGCTGTATGGCAATATCATATTGGCGACGAAGCCACCACTGTGAGAGACGATCATAGTCGTCAGGAGCTGCGGTTCCTTCAATTTGTAAAATCTGTGCCTGAATCGCATTTCCCCAATCATGGTACACGGTATAGACATCACCTAGATTGGTAATGAGACGATCTAGCTTCTGCATTTCAACGTCAGCCACGTATTTGGCAAAGTTCTTTTGCATTGTCCAGTGCAAAACGCTCAAGCTTGCAGTCGCAATAAGCAATGTGGTGAGCAAGACTGTCAAAAATAACCGTAATGCAATGGGAACACGTAGAACGTTCAAAAGCACTCTCTCATTTTTACCCTATATTTTGCATTGTAACCAACAACGAAAAGAAAAACTCTCCATTGTTTCTACATCTTTATTATCTAATCTTTAACCCATCAGTAAACACAACATTAAAGGGCTTTAGATATGAAAATGACGGCAAAAATTGCATTATTTAGTGCGGCAATTGTAACAATGGGAAGTTTGGCTGCGTGTCAATCGACAACTCAACCACCTAAACCAGAGCGTGGAATGATGCAAGATGGCCCTCGTGAGGGTCACCACCATATGAAGCACCGTGAGTTCACTCCAGAACAAAAAGCTGCATGGAAACAGCACCGCGCAGAACGTCAAGCTCGCTTTGAACAAATCCAAAAAGCATGTGATGGTAAAGCGAATGGACAAACAGTAAATGTTCAAGTTGGAGATAAGACACTTGAAGGTACTTGTAACCTTCGTTTTGAACCAAAGCGCCCTCAACCACCAGTTAACGCTCCTGCTCCAGTACCAGCTCCAGCAAAATAATTCTAAAATTATGAAAGAAAAAGGCGCCTATAGGCGCCTTTTTGTTTATACATAACTGTTTACGATTTTGACTATTTGTATCATATAAACATAACCAAAAGTGTTTACACTCAAAGCACTTAGCTAGTTTAAGCATTTTTTTCTTGACTTTGCAGTCACAAAGTAAAGGTCCTGAGGTGCTTGTGCAGTTATGCAAGTTGTTGCACGATGTAATAGTCCAAGGTGCCTCATGGCACATTCTCATAGATTAAGATTATAACTCTGGTTTCACCAGTATTGAGGAACCCGATATGCCACAATACAAAGCGCCCTTACGTGATATGCAATTTGTTTTGCATGAATTATTAAATGCTGAAGAACACTATGCAAAATTACCTGATTTCCAAGGTAACGTAAGCCGTGAATTGGTTGATCAATATTTAGAAGCTGCTGCTGACTTCTGTGAAAATGAACTTTCTCCTTTAAACCAAGTTGGCGACCGCGAAGGTTGTACTTGGAATGATGGCGTAGTCACTACTCCAACAGGTTTTAAAGAAGCTTATCAAAAATATATTGAACTTGGCTTTCCGTCTTTATCAGCTGAAGAACAATACGGTGGTCAGGCCTTACCTAACTCTTTAGGTATTGCAATTTCTGAAATGGTAGGTAGCTCGAACTGGGCATGGGGCATGTACCCTGGCTTGTCTCACGGAGCTGTACGTACATTAGAACATCATGGTTCTGATGAACAAAAAAATACTTATTTACCAAACCTTGTTTCAGGTGTTTGGACAGGTACGATGTGTTTAACTGAGTCTCATGCAGGTTCAGATTTAGGTATTATCCGTACTAAAGCAGAACCAAATGCAGATGGTAGCTATGCAATCTCTGGCGAGAAAATCTTTATCTCTGCTGGTGAACATGACATGGCTGAGAACATCATCCATATCGTTCTTGCTCGCCTACCTGGTGCACCAAAAGGTACTAAAGGTATCTCATTATTCATCGTTCCTAAATTCAATGTAAATGCAGATGGAACTATTGGTGAACGTAATGCGGTACGTTGTGGTTCTATCGAACACAAAATGGGTATTCACGGTAACGCGACTTGTGTCATTAACTTTGACCAAGCTAAAGGTTACTTGATTGGACCTGAAAACCGTGGTTTGAACTGTATGTTCACCTTCATGAACACAGCACGTATTGGTACTGCTGTTCAAGGTTTAGCAGCGTCTGAATCATCTTTCCAAGGTGCGTTGACTTACGCGAAAGAACGTTTAGCTATGCGTTCACTTTCTGGTCCTAAAGCTCCAGAAAAAGAAGCAGATCCAATTATCGTTCACCCTGCTGTTCGTAACATGCTTTTAACTCAAAAAGCGTTTGCTGAAGGCGGCCGTGCACTTGTTTACTTACTTGCTCAATACGCAGATATCGTTGAAAAAGGCGAAACTGAAGAAGAGCGTAAGTTTGCTGACAACATCTTGTCTTTATTGACTCCAATTGCAAAAGCATTCTTAACTGAAACAGGTTCTGAATCTGCTAAGCACGGTGTACAAGTCTTCGGTGGTCATGGTTTTATTTCTGAGCATGGCATGGAGCAAATCGTACGTGATACACGTATTGCTTGCTTATATGAAGGTACAACTGAAATTCAAGCACTTGATTTGTTAGGTCGTAAAGTATTGCAAACTCAAGGTGCAATGCTACGTGACTTCACTAAGATCATCCATAAATTCGTAGAAGCAAACAAAGACAACGCTGCTATGAAAGAATTTGTTGAACCGCTTGCGGCACTTAACAAAGAATGGGGCGATCTTACTATGCAAATCGGTATGCGTGCGATGCAAAACCCAGATGAAGTCGGTGCTGCTGCTGTAGATTACCTATACTTCGCAGGTTATATCACTTTAGCTTACCTATGGGCTCGTATGGCGCTTGTAGCACAAGAGAAATTGGCAGAAGGTACAACCGATGTTGACTTCTACAATGCGAAAGTAACTACTGCTCGTTTCTACTTCAAGAAAATCTTGCCACGTGTACGTTCTCATGTAGATGTGATCGCTGGTGGTCTAGATCCATTAATGTCATTAGACGCTGAACATTTCGCTTTCTAACCATAGTTAGTTGCGATATGCAATGTTAAAAAACAAAAAAGGACTGCTCAGTTTTGACGGTCCTTTTTTTATAAAATCAATGATAAATTTACACTTTAAATTCCATATCCATTTCGTTTTACAGGATATCTAGCACAGGCCAATGTGCACAAAAAAGGTGAACGATTATGCCAATTTACAATGCTCCTTTAGCTGATATGAAATTCATCTTAAATGATGTATTTAAAGCAGAACAATTTTGGCAGTCTAATGAGAAACTCGCTCATGTAGATGCTGCAACAGCTGAAGCAATTTTAGAAGAAATGGCTAAATTTGCTCAGAATGTGACTCATCCATTAAACCGTACTGGTGACGAAGAAGGCGCTCGCTATGAAAACGGCGAAGTATTCACACCAGCTGGTTTTAAAGATGCATTTCGTCAATATGCAGAAGGTGGTTGGATTGGCTTAGGTGCCGATGAAGAATGGGGCGGTCAAGGCATGCCAAAAATGCTCACCGTTCTTTCTGATGAAATGTTATTTGCGACAAACCCATCATTTATGCTTTACCCGCTTCTTTCAGTCGGCGCAGGTATGGCTTTGAACAGCTACGCATCTCAAGAGCAAAAAGAGACTTATTTACCTAAGATTTATTCAGGTGAATGGTCAGGCACTATGTGCTTAACTGAGCCACATGCAGGTACTGACTTAGGTATTATCAAAACTAAAGCTGAACGTAATGAAGACGGTACTTATAACATTACTGGTACTAAAATCTTCATCACTGGTGGTGACAACGATCTAGCAGAAAACATCATTCACTTAGTACTTGCTAAAACTCCAGATGCCCCTGCTGGTTCACGTGGTATCTCGTTATTTATCGTACCGAAATACCTTGTAAATGAAGATGGTTCTTTAGGCGACCGTAACCATGTTGGCCCAGGTTCAATTGAACATAAAATGGGTATCAAAGCATCTGCAACTTGTGTAATGAACTTTGATGGAGCTAAAGGTTACCTCGTTGGTAAAGAAAACGAAGGTCTTGCAGCAATGTTCGTTATGATGAACTACGAACGTTTATCAATGGGTATTCAAGGTTTAGGCGCATCTGAATTTGCATATCAAAATGCTGCTCAATACGCGACTGATCGTTTACAAGGTCGTAGTGCAGCTGGTGTTCAATCACCAAATAAACCTGCTGACAGCATTTTAGTACACGGCGATGTACGTCGTATGTTGTTAAACGTACGTGCAAACAATGAAGCATCTCGTGCATTTGCAGTTTATGTAGGTCAACAACTCGATATTACTAAATTCTCAACTGATGCAGCAGCAGTGAAAAAAGCCAATGACCGCGTTGCGCTTTTAACTCCAATTGCAAAAGCTTACCTCACAGATACAGCATTCCAAGCGACTTTAGATGCTCAAATGGTGTTCGGTGGTCACGGTTATATCCGTGAATGGGGTATGGAACAATGTATTCGTGATCTTCGTATTGCTCAAATCTATGAGGGAACGAATGGTGTTCAATCACAAGACTTAATCGGTCGTAAAGTGATTAAGAATGGTGGTGCTTTCATCGCTGAATACATCTCTGAAATTCGTGACTTTGCAAATACATTAGATGCAGATTTGAACTTCATTAAAGATGCAACTTTAGATGCTGCAACTGAAATTGAAGCAATCACTCAGTTTATTATTGAGCAAGCTGCTGAGAATGTAGAGTTCCCGAACTCAGCTGCGGTTGATTATTTACATGCAGTTGGTTTACTCAGCTTCTCATACATGTTTGCAAAAATTGCAGCAGCAGCAAAAGATAAGTCTGGTGATTTCTACCAAAATAAACTTGCTTTAGCTCAGTATTTTGTTGAACGTATTTTGCCTGATATTGATGCGCGTATTGCTAAAATCAAAGCTGGTTCTGACTTAATTATGGGCTTTAGTGAAGATTACTTTACAAATCAAGCTTAATTAAGCTCTTCATAAAAACGCCTGAATAATCAGGCGTTTTTTATTTTATATTTACTATTTCCATTGGCACAAAATTTGTTTAATTTCTAAACATTATGAAGTAAACAAAAGATCTCATTATGCCTGATTCTAAAAAATACGAACGGATACTTGACCGTTTCGGACATTACGCCGTAGAAGCCTTCCATTATTTAGCCTTGTTTATTATCGGGTGTATGGTGGCATGGTCGGCAGCCAATACCGTTTTTGAAATTCTGACTGTCAAAAAGTACGCTTCAATTGATGATATTTTATTATTATTTATCTACTTGGAATTGGGAGCAATGGTTGGAATTTACTTTAAAACCAATCATATGCCTGTGCGCTTTCTTATTTATGTTGCAATTACAGCCTTAACCCGACTACTCATTTCAGATATTCAACATGATCATAAAGCGGATATCGATCAAGTCATTATTACTGGCTCAATTTTGATTTTAGCCCTATCTATTTTAGTCGTACGATTTGCGTCATGGCACTACCCATCAGTGATGAAAGAGAAACATGCAAAAACCTCAAATAATTTGAAAACCCCTCAACCGCAAGATGACGAGTTAGCATAGAAAAAGGCCTCAAAATAGAGGCCTTTGTTATTTTACTTTTAACGAACTCGATAAATGTTATGTCTTGAGTCTACTAATAAGTATTGATTAGGGGTTTTAACCCAATGGTATCCACGTGGTGGTGCATATAAACGGTGCGCTCTCCAGTCCGAAACATAATAGCGGCTATGGCGATATTGAGTAGGAATACGTTCACCACGTTTAAAAACAACATAGTTACCATAATGCTTACCACGATCAGCATTTGACCAAACTGGCGCTCGATGATCATTACGATAATCATGACGACGGTCATCACGATGCTCATATCGATCATAGTTTTTACCATGTTTATTGTCCCAACGATGACCTGAATCAGCCATCGCGGTAGCTGATATACCTAACATCAATGTTGAAAGTACAAGAACGATTGGCTTTTTCATGGCCTATTTCCTTTTAATCTTGATATGGAGCTAGATTAGAAGACAGTCGAGGAGAAACCATGAATAAAACAGCTTTGATTGCTAAACTTTGTAATGACTATAAAGAAAATATGAAGAATCTGTATCTGTGCTACCATTAGCATTTTTCAAACTAGGTCAATTGCTGTGTCTGAAATCAGTTTTGAGCGTCTTCATCAATTCTTTTGCAAAGTTCCAAGTGTACAAGAAGCCCGTATCATGGCTCATGGAGCAGATGGCGAACATGCTTGGTGGTTTAAGTTCAGTATTGACGTAGAGCATGCACTTGCATGGCAAACAGTTCAAGAACTAGGTCATGTTTTAAATTACCTATCGACGAATGAACGTCTGCCCACATTATTCTTTCCTGTTTCACCACCACCTTATATGAATGGTGAAGCCAAAGATTTTTTATCATGGATTATTCAGTGTAATCATCCGGAGTTTTCTCCAGATGTGGTCTGTGACTGGCTTGAAGCACGTTTACCAAATCCTGTAGATGATGAGTCGCAG
Organism: Acinetobacter sp. WU_MDCI_Abxc222; assembly: GCF_025514755.1. Taxonomy (NCBI): domain Bacteria; kingdom Pseudomonadati; phylum Pseudomonadota; class Gammaproteobacteria; order Moraxellales; family Moraxellaceae; genus Acinetobacter; species Acinetobacter sp. WU_MDCI_Abxc222. Next base: position 47,073 of record NZ_JAHPVG010000009.1, on the reverse strand, counting down.
TGGAAAATTAAGACTGATTTGAGTGAAATAGAAAAACTTGATGATAAAGCGTTGGATCAATTGATTCCGCCAGCACCTTAAATCGGACTTATAGCACAGCCTTTGCTTACAGTGATGTTCTTATGTCTTTTGTATAGGCTAATGCCTCACTTTTGAGAGGTCAAAAGTGACAAAAACCTTTGTTTCACTGATGTTGCTTCCCTGCAACACAGTGAAACGGCGACATCCATGTCGCCAATCATCTTGCTATTTTTTGGAAAACTCCAAAGATAGTGATTAAAAAGTCGACAACCCTGACCATTCCATAAAACGATAAATCCAATACTTCACTTTAGATTCATCTGCATACTTCGCGTAATCCACGCTCATCTGTCTATCTTTTAGGTTTGACCAAGAGGTATTGAAGTAATCTTGTGCATCTTTAAAAACTTGATCTTGAACTTTGCCAATGACCAACATATCTGTTTCAAGGTTATAATTTTTTAAATTACGGGCCGTAAAGTTGGCAGATCCTACGATCAACTCAGCGTGTTGGGTATTATATTTTAAGATCATTTTGCTATGGTTCTGCTCGCCATGGGTATCACACCAACGGATTGGAATACCAGCAGCATGTAACTCTGAAGCCACCTGACGGTTTGGAATACCATTCTTTTGTCGACCAAACGCATCTTTATTTGGATCGAGTAAAACACGAACAATAACACCTCGTTCTTGAGCATTTTTTAGCGCTTGAATAATCTTGCGTTCAGATAAATAGAACATACTTAAATCAAGATGCTCTTTCGGCTTCGCTGAATTAATCAATTTCAATACAGATTGATAAATTGCGCCTTCAGTTAACACCTGCACTTGAGGCTTGCTAACGTCTTTTTCAAAGTCACCTAAAATGAGCGATGGAGAGCTACTGCCTGACATTTGTGCAACTGCAGCTTCAGTTTGAAGAACATCAGCAGCTGTTGCCCCTGTTACAACCAACGCGACATTAGAGTGTCTAGAACTGCCATCGTGTGGATTTGCTGAGGTTACCAATGATTTCCAACCGGCATCGGTGTCAACAACAACGGTTTTCCGATGATTCGCCTTAAAATTAAATAAGTTTAGATAGCTGCGCAGTGTAATTTTTTCATCACCGAATGGATTTGGTAACCAGCCCTTTTCAGGGTTATTGCCAATATTTTGACAGCAGATGTACCAGAAGCCTGACCAGAATGGGTTAGAAGCACGCAAAGGGGCTAAATTCGTTTCAATCACATCAACACCTGCCTGACGTAACTGACGGTAGTGTTCAGGGCTGATACCACCGTATACCGAGTTAATCGGGTCGGTAATCATAACGATCTGAATTTGGCGATTTTGTCTTTTCTTACTTACTAATGCATCTGTTAACTCTTGCATTAATGGTCTTTGCTTCAACTTTGAATCACCCACTTCTGAATTAAACAAGAACATATCCACCACAATCGTGGTTTTTGCCTCATCAATCATTTTCAAGATTTCATCAAAGATGTGCTGGTCAACCTGCTGTTGCCCTTTTGCATCAAGATAAGTTTTGTCTGCTAAAAATTTAACATCGGCATGTCTAAGCTTGCCACTAAAGTTAATCCCTTGTGGTAATGGTTTTACTGTGTGGTAAATCGCCGATGCAACATATGCAATAGCAACAACGCAAAGTAATACCGCCATATAACGACGCCCTGACCAATTTAACTTTTGATGAATTCGTTGAAAAATACGCATAAAAAAGACCTAACTTGATGGTTTCAAATTAGGTCTTTTGGCTTGATTTTTCAAGTTTAGTTTCGTGTTAAAGCCTTAGAAAGTAAAATCAACACCCACAGTAAAATTACGTCCAACTTGTGGAATATTTGATAAGAATGAAGCATGTTGATAAACCGTGTCATCTAACAAGTTATTTGCTTTCATATAAACACGATAATCTGTTTTTGCACCATATTGTCCAGAATATGCTACACCAAGATTAAGCATGTTATAGCCTTCAGTTTCGGTCTCGTAAGCTGCGATCTTATCTTGGTTAAAGACATGATAGTACTCGGCAGAACCACTAAAACCATCGCCAAAGTCTGCATCAACTTTAGTACCTAAACGTCCCGCTGGAATACGTGGAGCGTTACCCTCTGCATCAATTTTACCGCGTACATAGTCACCGAAAGCACTGATCTTGTACATTGGGGTAATTTGATAACCAATTTCACCCTCTGCACCATAGAAACGAGCTTTATCTTGAGTGTATTGAACTAAACGGAAGTCTTTATAACGGTCAAGGGTTTGCGCATAGATGTAGTCATCAAACCAGTTATGGTAAACATGAAGATGATAATCAAGTTTGTCATTATCAAAATGCAAACCTAACTCAACATTATTCGATTTTTCCTTACTGAGTTGATCATTTCCTAACTCATAAGTATTCGTCGCAAAATGTCCACCATTTGCATATAACTCTTGAGCTAAAGGTAAACGTTCCTGATGTGAAGCGACAAAAGAAAGTTTATAGTTTGGTGCAAACTCCCAATTTGCAGCACCTGCGTAAGAAAGTGCCGAGCCATCAAAATCTTGTTTAGAGTTATCGTCTACATCAATTTCTTGCTGATCTGCGCGGGCAGAAAGCTCAAAATGTACGTCTTTCCATTGTTTATGTTCTAAAGCAAATACGCTCCACTTTTTGGTAGTGGTCGGGGCCATAAATGCTTCTTCACCAGTTAAATCTAATTTCTGTTGACCTAACTGTGCACCAATCACTCCTTCCCAACTTGCAATCGGGTTATGTACTAACTCAATGCGTCCATCATAGCCTTTGTTTTGGAATCGGGTCGCAATTGCGCCCTCTTCAATTTCATCATGCTGATAGTCAGTATAGCTCGCCTGCGCACGTAACTTTTGGAAGCCTGCAAATGGATCATTTAACTCGGTTTTAAAATCATAACGCTCAGACTTTAAATCAATCCATGGACCGCCATGTTCGTGTTCATGTTCTTCATGCTCATGATCGTGAGCTTCTTCACCTTCTTCATGGTCTCCACAATGCAAGCTTAAACCATGAATATGGCAAGTTTCATATTCATGGCTATGCCCCGGTAAGCCATATTGATCCCGACGGTTGCTATAAGAAATACCCGTATAACCACGGTCATAAATCCAAGACAGACCAACATTAACTGAGTCACCCTGCGCAAAGGTATTGTCTACACGGCGCTCTTTTTCACCTTCATGAATATAATTTGGAGCAATATAATTATTCGCATCACGAGTTAACCCCTCAACACGTAAAGCAACTTGGCTGCCCAAGCCAACAGTTACGCCAGCACTCGCTAGTTTTTCATCACTTCCAGTGTTGTAACGTAAGCCAACTTGTCCTTCATAACCATTTTCGGGCATTTGCGTAGGGATCTTGTTATCAATGACGTTAACTAAACCACCGACAGTCCCCGCACCAAACAGTAAAGTTGAAGGGCCGCGAATTACTTCTACTTGTTTCGCAAGCACAGGATCTACTGTTACCGCATGGTCAGGAGACAACGTCGATACATCAATATTTTCTGATGAATTTTGAAGTACTTTAACGCGTGGCCCATCTTGTCCACGGATGACCGGACGACTCGAACCAGCCCCAAACTGATTCGCGTAAATTCCTACTTCACTACTGAGTGCATCCCCAATGGTAGCAGCGCCTTGCGACAGATGCTTTTGATCAACAACAGTATCTGCCACAGCAAAATCTTGTGAAGTTTGCTCAAGCGGATGAGCCTTAATTCGAATGGTTTCTAGCTTTTCAACATTTTCACTTTCTGCTGCAAATGAAGGTACGGATATGACAGCTAAAATGGATATGGTCAAAATATTTTTATGGAACAACATGAGGTGATTCTCTGATCGCTACGCCTTTGTTTTGTTATATTATAACATTTCAGTTGTTTTGCAATAAAAAACATTTCTAATCAGATGATTCGTTAGACTGGCCAATTAAATGATGCGAGTAAATTCCGATTTCCAATGCCTTTTACAATCTCTCATGCCGTTATAGCGCCTCCTCTTTCAAAGCTTAGCCGAAACACTTTGCCAATTGCTGCGTTAGCAATTGGCAGCATGACACCCGATCTTTACCGCTTATTTACAATGCAATCAGGTATGCTGACACATCAATGGAAAGGCCTGATTTATCCCAACCTTACTTTAGGTCTCGTTTTTTGTGCTATTTGGTACTTTCTATATCGGCCTGTAATTTACCGTTTTTTCGGCATTCAGCATGATCTTGGCCTCAACTCTTTAAAACATATTTTTTTATTTTTGATTGGGACATTACTCGCACTTACTTTAGGAATTGCAACACATTTAATTTGGGATGGTTTAACACACTCGGACTTTCGCACCTTTGTATTTAAAGATGTATTAGCAACAAATATTCCCCTTTTAGGACATCCATACCCCTTACATCGTCTTTTGCAGTTAGGTTCCTCTGCTCTTGCCTTACCTTTTATTGTTTGGATGTGTGTTCACTATTATCAGCGCTATAAACAACACTGGAAAGTAAACTATAAAATTAAAATTTTCTCATGGTGTCTGTTGATTTTATCTACATTGTTAGGTCTATTTTCTTTTTGGGATTATGCCCGCTACATTCCTCATGAAGTTTGGCATGCCGATACCTATTATTTCACGGGTCGCTCTATTAATGAATTTATGCAAGGTTGGTTAAGTAGCTTTAGCTTAGGATGCTTACTATTCTTGGTTTTAGATCGGCAAAAAAGAATGGGGTGAATACTTAAAGTTGCTGCCAAATTGCTCATTTTCAGCTTAATTTCTGCGGTTTTTTGATCTAGTTCTTGTGACAAACCATCCAACAAGGCATAATCGAAAACTTACTTTTTTGACGGTGCGCGGTTTACGCATCCGTCCTTTCAGCCAATATAGTTTGGATAATCTTCATCATGATGCGAACTCATTACTGTGGCTCTTTAACTGAAGCCCAAATCGACCAGACCGTTACACTATGCGGTTGGGTACATCGTCGCCGTGACCATGGCGGTGTTATTTTCCTTGATATGCGTGATCGTGATGGTCTCGTTCAAGTGGTTATTGACCCAGATACTCCAGAAGCATTTGCAACTGCAGATAAAGCACGTTCTGAATATGTATTAAAAATTACAGGTCGTGTTCGTCGCCGTTATGAAGGTACTGAAAACCAAAATATGGTGAGTGGACAAATCGAAGTTTTAGGCAAAGAAATCGAAGTTCTTGCTGCTTCTGAAACTCCGCCATTCCCATTAAATGATGACACGATTAACGTGTCAGAAGAACACCGTTTAAAATATCGTTTCTTGGACATCCGTCGTCCAGAAATGTTAGATCGCTTACGTTTCCGTTCTAAAGTAACTAACTTGATCCGTAATTATTTAGACGATCACGGTTTCTTAGACGTTGAAACTCCGATTTTAACTCGTGCAACTCCTGAAGGCGCGCGTGACTATTTAGTACCAAGTCGTGTACAAAATGGTAGCTTCTACGCACTTCCACAATCACCACAATTGTTTAAACAATTATTGATGGTTGGTGGTATTGATCGTTACTACCAAATCGCGAAATGTTTCCGTGATGAAGACTTGCGTGCTGACCGTCAGCCAGAATTTACTCAAATCGACATTGAAACATCGTTCTTAAATGACGATGAAATCATGGATTTGATGGAAGGCATGACTGTTAAACTATTTAACGACTTGCTTGGCGTAAAATTTGAAAAATTCCGCCGTATGCCATATAGCGAAGCAATGCGTGACTATGCATCTGACAAACCAGATTTGCGTATTCCGTTGAAACTCGTTGACGTTGCAGACTTAATGCAAGAAGTAGAGTTCAAAGTATTCGCTGGTCCTGCAAAAGATCCTAAAGGTCGTATTGTTGCTTTACGTGTTCCTGGTGCAGCTTCATTGCCACGTAGTGCAATTGATGAATACACCAAATTCGTTGGCATCTATGGTGCTAAAGGTTTAGCGTACATTAAAGTTAATGAACTCGCTAAAGGAATTGAAGGTCTTCAATCTCCAATCGTGAAATTCATTGAACCGATTGTACTTGAACTGTTGGAACGTGTTGGCGCACAAGATGGCGATATCGTATTCTTCGGTGCTGATAAAGCTAAAGTTGTAAACGATGCAATGGGTGCGCTTCGTGTCAAGATTGGTCACGACTTGAACCTTTCAACTTGTGAGTGGGCTCCACTTTGGGTTGTTGACTTCCCAATGTTTGAAGAAACTGACGATGGTAAATGGACTTCTGTTCACCACCCATTCACGTTACCTAAATCTAGCGTAGAAGACGTGAAGAGCAATCCAGGTGAAGCACTTTCTGTTGCTTACGACATGGTATTGAATGGTACTGAAGTTGGTGGTGGTTCACTTCGTATTTACACATTAGAAATGCAAAAAGCGATTTTTGAAGCGCTTGGTATTTCTGATGAAGAAGCAGAAGAGAAATTTAGCTTCTTGCTTAACGCACTTCGTTATGGCGCTCCTCCTCACGGTGGTTTGGCATTTGGTCTTGACCGTTTAGTTATGCTTATGACTGGCGCGACTTCAATTCGTGACGTTATCGCATTCCCGAAAACTAAGACTGCTGAATGTCCACTTACTCAAGCACCTGCCCCTGTTGAAGCAAACCAGCTTCGTGACTTAGGCATCCGCTTACGTGAAAAACCTAAAGCTGAAGAATCTAAATAATTTTTTAGATCTTCAAATTAAAAAACCCTGCTTATGCAGGGTTTTTTAATGGGAAAAATTTAATGAGATATTTCTTTTTCAAAGCTTGAAAGCGTATTAAATTTTTGTTCAAAAATTTGAATAACTTCTTTTTTTAGTTTTTCAAAATCGACTACTTGTTCATCGTCATTTAGACAAATTTGTGGAAGCCGTTCACTTTTAATAATCTGATTAATTTCTGGAAGATTTTGCAGTCTTAAATTAAAATTTTGGCCGCGCTCAAATATATTTACAGGATAGAAACGGGCTGAACATAACTGCCATAACCTAAACAAATATTGGTTAACGTCTAAAGGCTGTCTAAAGCGATGACTTGATACTTCTTTCAAATAAGTCTCTTCAGTTTGCCAAACTTCTTCAAACACTGATTTCAAAAATGGTTGAGGTAAATGAGTACTATAAAAGCTCGAAAATTTTCGGTTATATAAACTTAAAAAATTCCCCCAATTATTACTCATAGAGTAGCGATGATTAAAAAGTGCATAGGGATTGTTATGAAATAATTTCCGCTTATCAAAATACTTATTAATGATTGCAACATCAGTCAATGCAACTGCACCTAAAAAGTTCTCTTCTCCCACGACCATTAAAGGCTGTAGCTGGATACCATCACAAGGTAAACCATTTTTAAAAAAGAACTCTGGCTCTAAAGGGCTATTAATAAAGGTGTCATCATTAAAATAGACAAAGTGTTCTGCTAAGCCTTCTATTTTATGAATATTGATTTCGATGGCATGTGAGTTAAAGGTCGGCAAACAGTCTGATTCTATAATTCGATCATGGGTAACTAGATTTAACTTGGGGTGATTCTTGACTAAAAATTCTGGGAAATGACCACAGGTCACAAGATGAATTTTTCTAACCCAAGGACAAAATTTTTCAACAGATCTAAACCAAAAATGTAGATTATTCCAATCGCGATAGCGACATTGATCAGCGAGTTTATCAATCTTTGTTTTAGTTTCTTTGGATTTATAATATAGATATTGTTGCTGCCATTTCGTATCGGTTGAGTCCACCCAAATCATTACAAAATCTATAGGCTGCATCAAACATATATCCAAATAAATTCAGCAATTTACTAGATAAAATTCGATAAAAATCGGATACCAAGTTTATTAATGTTAATAAAACTTCATAATTTATCCATAATTTTAATTTTTCTACAGAATTTGCTTAATTAAGACTCTATTGAGATGGTAGTGGGCAAATGGCATAATACCCGTTCTTTTCTCCCTTGGTAATTCATTATGGCAATGCGTCCTGACGTTCGTCGACATGCTTTAGTCGTGATTGTATTCTCTCTCGCACAATGGTTTTTCATGCGCTATATTCTTGCAAATGAATTATTTAACATGACTACAAATCAACGAATTTTATTTTTCTGTGTAAGTAGCTTGGTTGGTGCATTGCTTATATTTGTTGCATTGATTTATATGGTTTTAAAAGGAAATGCGGATAAAAATTAATATCCGCATCCCACATAAAATTTAGAAAATCTTAAATTTATTTCCCAATATAATTATCACATAACTGAATCAGTTCCGGATGTCTGTCATGTTGATGGACAATAGGAATGATTTCTTGATTGCGATTGATAATAAATCCCTGATCATTAACTGCAATTTGATCTATTGGGTATAACCCTAGGGTTACAATAATGGATTCAAATGGCTGACAGCGTGTTACATCAGCTAAATTATTAGTAATTAATAATTTATTATGCATAGCTTGATCATAAATTCTTTCAGACATTTTTTGATATGGCTGTTTGCAGAATTCTTCGATCATCTTATTGATATAGACTCTAATTGATTCATGATCACCAATAGTGACACCTGAACAAGAAACTTGCTCATCTTTTGCAAGATTATAAAAGTCCTCACCGTATGCATCCAAGATCCATTTTTGGTTATATTGCTCAGTACCTATGGTGAAATTTGGATTTTCCATCCCAACCAATAGTCCTTTGCCAAGATTTTTGAAAGGGTTACTTTGGAAAAAAACATCTCGAACATCGCTAAGCAATACATGTGATGCATCAGAATGGTTTTCTACAATTTGCTTATATTCAAAGAAACGGCTCACATGCGGATAACCTGTAATTTTAAGTGCTTTTATTTTTGAATCAGCGTTTTCTTCATTTACAGTTAAGCCAATAATTTTCTTAAGAATATTTTTTACAAACTTGAATTTATAAACACCTGAATATTTTGACTTTGATTTAAATTTACCAATAGTTGAAACTTTAAATTCAATTTTAAAATTTTTGATATCTGAAAATGCATTAACAAATTCTGTCATTTGCTCTTTATATATAATTAAAGCCAATATGCCATCAAAGTTTGCTTTTTCCAAAGAATATACAAAAGAAGAGATGAGGTCAGCATCATATCCTGTAGCTGACCCGATAATAATATTTTTTTGCTTAATCATAAAATTGTCAATAAAATCTATAAAAATGACTAAATTATATATTTATTAAGTATATATTTCTTTAGTTTAACTCTTAAGTAACGTAATAAATCACTATCATCTTGAGAAAGAGGCGTCACTAGACTCCTTTCCTTTTCTAAGTAACTTAATGCATCATTATTTTCAATAATTGGGTGATCGAATAAAAAGCTGACATAGAAACTAAAATCCCCTCGTCCAACAAGGTCCTGCCAATGATCATAAATTTTTATCGGTTGATGATAATCAACTAACATTTGAGCCATTTTACGATCTACAACATAGGCATATGCATAGGCAAGTTTTTCAAGATAGTCGTAATCAACTTTTAAAACTTTTTGGTTATACAATTCTTCGGGTAAAAATTTTCCACGAACACGATTGCATATTTTCATTTGAATACCGCCCAAGCTTAAGAAAAAGCAAGGACCTAAATTCAAAGAATGAATGTGTTTTTCTAAATCTTGGAAATCAATTTCAAAACGTTCAATCACATCATCTTCAAAAATAATGGCATATTCTTCATCAGAGCTTAAAAAATCTTTTAATGCAGCTATATGTGACATTGCACAACCAAGCTCACCTGGTGTCATCGGTTTCTTCTTACCTGCTACACCCTGTTGAAAATACTCACTAACACTTAAATTTTTTCCTACAACCCCAAATTGCTTAAATTCATCGCGATATTTGTAAAATGTTGCTTGAGAGTACAACTTTTTTAAACGTTCACTATTAGCAGATTCAATACTGATTAAATATTTTTTCATTTCATTCAAATGTTAAAATGAGACAGGGATAGTCTATCTAATTATAGTTATATCGAGTGTAAAATTTAATGCTAAATCGCCTGATTCAAAAAAAATGGTACAAATACCAACAAGCAAAAAAAGCGAAAACTTTTGACTCCCATTGGTATATGCGTTTTGGCTGGTTAGAGCAACCTTTTACTACACTTAAGCAATTAGATTCACTCTTTGAAATTCACTCCCCTAGAAAGTTTACCTTTGCAGATAGCTTTTATGCTTATGAAAATGGGCGTCATTTCATTTTTTTTGAAGAAGTCGATGACCAACATCCGGTAGGCTTTCTTTCGGTTTTAGAAATCTTTAAGGATGGCACTTACACCCCGCCTGAAACCATTTTAAAACTCGATTACCACCTCTCATACCCTTGCGTATTTAAAATAGATAACACTTGGTATATGGTCCCAGAAACATCAGCCAATAAAACCATCGAACTTTGGAAATGTACTGAGTTTCCGCTAAAATGGGAAAAGCATTCTAACCTTATTGAAAATATTGAAGCAGTCGATAGCACCCCTTTTTACCATGAGGGCTTATGGTATCTTTTCACTTCAACGCGTCGTGATTGTAAGAAATTTGGTGATCGTTTAGATCTATTCTTTACCGAAGATATTTTGAATCCTAACTGGCAAGAGCACCCAATGAATCCAGTGTGCCGAGGCAGTCAGCAGTTCCGTATGGCAGGCAAACCTTTTATTTATAAAGGGCAACTGGTTCGACCAAGCCAAGATTCTTTAAAGCGGTATGGCGGTAATATCGAATTAAAAGCGATTACTCAGCTTAGCCCGACAGCTTATGAAGAAAAATTATTAGAAGTCGTTTTACCAGACTGGAATCAAGCAGATGACGGTTGTCATACTATTAATATCGAAGATAACTTCGTGGTACTTGATGCCATCCGCCTTACACCGAAGAATAATTAAGTTTTCAGCAGGCCTTTATAAATATTAAGCGTCTGCTCAGCCATGGCTGGTACAGTCAGTTCAGCCTTGGCTTTTGCATACAAAGGGCTAAAGTCGTTTTGAGCCTCAGGTCGAAGCGCATATTTAATCGCTTTTGCTAAACCTTGTGCATCTCCAATTTCTGCCAGATATTGCTCCGGCAACCACTCGATCACACCGTTCACTTTAGTTGAAGCCATTGCTTTATCGGCCTGTAAAGCTTCGACCATGACGAGTGGAAAACCTTCACGATCTGATGATAAAACCACGATATCAGCCAGTTGTACCAGATCTCGAGCATCAGTTCTAAACCCAAGAAAAGCGACACGATTTTGCATGTTCAATTCGCTGACTTGCTTTTCTAAACTTGCTCGAAGTGAGCCATCGCCAACAATCCATAAATTGGCATCAATCTGTTGCATCGACTCAATCAGTAAACTGATATTTTTTACTGGCTCTAGACGTCCAATACACATAACAACTTTTTTGCTTGTGTCTAGCTCAGCAAAATCTTTTTGAATCGATTGAAGTAACTTTTCTTTATTTTCAGCTGTAAGTAGTGGTTGAGGATATACACCGTTATAAACCACGTATGCTTTAGACTCCGGAATACCTTGCGTGAGCGCTTGGCTCACTGCAATAACTGCATCACCAGCTAAATAAGCGGATTTATTCTTTTTAGTGCCGTGTACCGTCGTTACAAATTTCGGGCCAGATAAAAATGGCTTAATGCGGGCAATCAGCTCAGCCGCTTTTCCTGCTTGTGCATGAACAATAGCGGGTTGGATTTGTTGAATAAGATTTTTAATTTGCCAAAGTAAAAAAATATTCCAACGGCTACGTGCAAAATCGACAGCATGAAAATGTACTTGTTGGCTAAACTTGTCTACATAGCAAGGATGTGCAATCACATGTACTTCATGGTTTAAAGCAAGCTCATTAACAAGGTTAAAAGTGTGCTGCTCTAATCCACCAACTCCACCACTCGTTGCCAATACCTGAACAATTTTCATAGCTCGCCTACTTATTTTTTATCTTTATTCATGGTCTGTTCAAAAAGCTTAGCTTCTTTTAGAAATGCATAAAATGCGTTAATCATACTATTTACGAAACCACGCCAACCATTTAAGAAACTACGGCGAATAAAATAAGACTTCATAAAAGTCACAGGCATCACTAAAACCAATTTTGCAATGCTCGGAGACTTTCCTTTTTGGTATTTCTCTAATGCTTTTAGGTTGGAATATTGGTTATTTTTTTCGACCTTAACGAAAATACTCGACTCACCATAATGATAAATATCGTGTTCAGCACGCTGAGATTCACCGTCTACAATCACATTTTCATGGACCTTATTGGCAAGGTCATAATGCCCTTTGGACTTGCGGAAAAAACGCACCTTTGCATGTTTTTTAGTATGTTTACTGTTGGGGACACCTAAAAACACATCATTAATCGGTGTGATTAATGCATCAAGCTTGTTCTGTTGAATGGTCTCAACAATTTCTTGTTTTAACTCGCTAGATAAAACTTCATCACCATCTAGGTTGAGAACCCAATCATTTCGGCATTTTGCTAAAGCTAAACTTTTTTGCCCAGCGTAACCTTGCCAGTCTTGATGAGCAATTTGCGTATTTTCAAAGTGCTGGGCAATTTCATAAGTATTATCAGTACTGCCCGAGTCTAAAATAATAACTTCATCAAACTCACTGACACTTTGCAAAGTTCGCTCTAACCAAGCACCACAGTTTAAAGTGACAATATAGACACTACATGGAATTTTATTCATAACTTATAACGTCCTTTAGCAAGGGCGATACGCATCTGTAAAGCATTCATGGCACCATGCGTGCTGACACGTGGAATATTAAATTGATTAACAGCTTCATACGCTTCGATTTTTTTACGAGTCGATACAGCGTTTTTAAAGCCAATCTCCTGAGCCATTTTTTGGTGTTTTTCGTTAAATCGACCAAATGGGTAGGCAAAGCTTGGGCATTTTCCAACTAATACTTCAACGTCGCGTTTAGACTGAAGCATTTCATCGTAAGCCGTTTGATCGTCAAGCTTAAGTAAGTTCACATGATGTTGCGTATGCGCACCAAATTCAATTAAACCAGAGTTGGCCATTTCATGGATTTGCTCATGAGTCAGCTTTTCGATGCCTTCAATTTGCGTTGCCAAATAAATAGTTGCTTTCGCATTATATTTTTTGAGTAATGGATAGGCATAAAGATAATTATCCATAAATCCATCATCAAAACTTAAAGCAACCACATTCTTTTGATTACGATATTGCTCAAGCTCAGAAACAAAGCAAAAGATAGCCCCTTTACGAGTTAACAGTTGTAAGAGTTGTTCAAACTTTTCAGGAGGCATGTTCATGCCAGAGGCTGCATCTTTAGGGGTAACCTGATGCAACATGACAATACGAGGTAGTTTGTTCGAACGGAACGGAAGCCAGAATGTATAATTACCTAGCACATATAACAGTGCAGCAAGTACTAATAGGCCCACCGCAACGTACAAAAACCACATCATGCATAAACCTCGTGTGACCATTCATAATCTTCTGAAAGTGGCTGCTTAAATGTCACTTCAACCATAAACTGCGTGATGCGCTTAGCATTGAAAGATTTACGTGTTTTCTCCCAGCCCTCTTTCGCTATTTTTTCAGCATGCTCTGGATTTTGATCAAAGAATTGGATCTTCTTGGCCAAGTCAAACTGATCATCAAAGTAAACTACTTCCTGCTCAGTATAGAGCTTCTCAAAGCCCGGAATTCTTGGGCTAAAAGTGAGTAAACCATTACCAGTCAGCTGTACAATACGGTCAGAACTATACAAGGTTACATCATTACGGCGTGAGTAATTAAGTCCCATTTTTGTTTCAGACAGAACTTTATAATAGGCTTTACCATAAACACCCGGTTGTTCAAAACAACCATAATATTGATAGTTCACATGACCTTGTTGCAAAGCATCTGCCAAATCCTTTAAGAACTTCTCACGCTCAGGTTCTTTATAGACTACACCACAAAAAATAAAGGTCTTGTCAGACTTAGAGTTTGAAAATTGCTGTAGTGTTTCTACATTGCGGTGCCCGACATTTGGCAAATAAGCCACACTTAAATGAGGTTGCTTTAACTTTTGTAGATATTCCCCGCCTGTTGTACAGAAAATAGCATCTAAATATGGCGAGAATGCTTTGACAAAGTCGAGTTTATTTTCAAGATAAAGCGGGTCAACATACCAAAATGCAATTTTAGTATTTGGATAAGATTCTTTAATTTGTCTTAGAACATCTGGACTCATTAAGTCACTATGTCCAATGAGCACTAGATCAGGCTCAATATTATTAACAACTTTTAGGACTTCTTTATTAGCCCAATTGGCACCCAGTTTTTTTGTTTTAAAAATGGTTCCCATTCGAGCCATGTCACGAAAACTAAAATCATAAACGAAATGGCCATTTTCAATTAATCCGGCAGAAATTTTACGGTCTGTGCAGTAAAAATGGGCGCCTTGTTTATTAAAGCCAAAATTTGCAATATGCAATATTTTCATTTATTTACTCAAAATAAAAAATTTAATTTTTTGCTAAAAGATATGTTGCCACACGGTCCGCTTCTTTAAAAGCATAAGGTTGTGGTAACTGTACAACTGAGGTCTGCTGTGAAATTAATTTTGATTCTAACATTTGATCAACTGAGTGCGTAATCCGGTCTTCTTTCAAACGCTCCATTGCCATCACCCCGACTCGACAACCCGCGGTAAGCGCCTCAAAAATCATAGATACACTGTCTTCTGTTACCCACACAGCTTCTGCTTTTTGCATTTCTTCGAAAATCCAGCCTGGGGGTGTTTGATCAACTGGAAATATGTGTAAATGCTGGGCAAAATTTTGTTGTCTTAAAATATCGACAAACTCTGCTGGGGTTCGACGTGAAGTGGTCAGAATAATTTCAGCGTCTGGATTATTCTCAACAATTTTTTGAACACTGGTTAATACTTTATTTTGGTTCCATTGATGTCGTTTAGATGAACCACCTAAAGCGATTAAAACTCTCGCGGTTTGATGGCGATTTTCATTACGGATGGGGTTTAATGCACCACGCGTGACAATCACATGGTTATCGGCGTGAATACCGTCATGCTCCGGAATAACAGCATAATCAAAGCAAGCTACAGGTAAGTTAGGCTTCATCAAAATAATGGTTTTTGCTTTTCTAAAAATTTTGCCGAGCAACCAGACACGAAAATGTGTGTGGCTTCCCACTCCAAATATAAAATCGGGCACTTGTTTAAATAAGGATTTTTTTGAAGAGAAGAGTGTCTTAATTAAAGAAATAATAGGTAAATCAGCAATTAAGACCTCTTCAAAAGTTGTTTCTGGCTGTTGTCTTTGCATTGCCTGAAACAAGCCTAATGCTTGTGAGCGGTGTCCTGCCTTTCCATCAGACACATAGACAATATGCATAGAAGCTCCCTAAGCCAAAAAATAAAAAGGCGAAACTTATGTTCGCCTTTTTATGTTAACGGATTAACTTATTTTACGTAAGTTAACCAGTGTTCATATTTCGGATTTCTACCTTGAACCGCATCAAAGTAAGTTTTTTGGATTTCAGTGGTAATTGGGCCACGAGTACCCGAACCGATTTGACGGTCATCGTATTCACGAATTGGTGTTACTTCAGCAGCAGTACCTGTGAAGAATGCTTCGTCTGCAATATAGAATTCGTCACGTGTAATACGGCGCTCAACAACTTGGTAACCAAGATCTCTAGCGATTGTCATTACAGTTTGACGTGTAATACCATCAAGCGCACCACCAGCAATATCTGGAGTGTGTAAAACGCCATCTTTAATTAAGAATACGTTTTCACCTGAACCTTGGCATACATAACCTTGTGGATCCATTAACATTGCTTCATCGTAACCAGAATGTGCAACTTCTTGGTGAGCAAGAATTGACAACGTGTAGTTACCAGATGCTTTTGCTTTACACATGGTCACGTTTGGATGATGGTGAGTAAATGATGAAGTTTTAACGCGAATACCTTTAGCCATCGCTTCATCACCAAGGTATGCACCCCACGCCCATGCAGCAACAGCGGCATGAATGGTGTTATTTGTTGCTGCAATACCTAGTTTCTCTGAACCGATCCAGATCAGTGGACGTAAATAGCAAGAGGCTAATTTATTTTCACGAACAACATCGATTTGTGCTTGTTCAAGCGTTGCTTGATCATACGGCACTTTCATTTGATAAATTTTTGCTGAATTTAACAAACGTTTTGTGTGGTCTTGAAGACGGAAAATCGCTGTACCTTTAGGGGTTTCATAAGCACGAACACCCTCAAATACGCCCATACTGTAGTGTAAAGTATGGGTTAAAACGTGAATCTTTGCATCACGCCAATCAATTAATTTTCCATCTTGCCAAATAAAACCATCACGATCAGCCAAATTCATGGAACACTCCAAATTGTTATAAAATCATTCACTATCCAACTCAACCGAAGCGGTTGGGTCTATTAATCTTTGCCATAAATTGCAAACGACCGCACGGGTACTACGCCAGTCCGCTGCGCTGACTTGCATGGATTGATTTGCAAGGGCTAAACGGTGGCTTTCGGCACGTTCACTAAGATAGGCTCGAATTAATGCTGTGGCATCTTCACTGGATAAGCAGTCTGCTTTAGCAGCATCTTCTAATATTCTTACATTATCAGAATAATGGGCGAGATCGGGTTTCGTCCCGCTCCATGCAAGTACAGCATACTGTGCCATAAATTCGATATCGACGATACCACCTGCGTCCTGTTTTAAATGAAAAATACCATGTTTTTTTTGTTCAGAAGACGAACCTAGGTGGTCTTTCATTTTCTGACGCATTTTCAACACTTCTTCACGAACATAAGCCTCATCTCTAGATTGAGTCAATATCTCGCGGCGAAATATTTCAAATTTCTGGCAGAGCGCTTCATCGCCAGCAATAGAGCGTGCTCGAACTAATGCCTGATGCTCCCAAAGCCATGCACTTTTCAACTGATAGTGCTCATAGGCTTTCAGACTCGTTACCAGTAAACCTGCCTCACCTGAAGGTCTTAAGCGTGTATCAATTTCATAGACACGGCCATCAAGGGTTTGAGTAGTCATGAGTGACATAAACTTTTGAGCGACACGCATAGCAAACTCAAAGCCACTAATTGACTTCGTTCCATCAGTATCTGCTTGTTCATCTAGATAGTGAATAAAGACAAGGTCTAAGTCAGAACCATAGCCCAGTTCAATCCCCCCCACTTTGCCATACCCAATGACAGCAAAAGCTTTATAGTCGAGTGAACAGCGTTTCCCATCAACGTCCTTTGGGTACCCATGACGCTTCGCCACTGTCTGATAAGCTAAATGTAGGGTTGCATTAACACTCACTTCAGCAATATCAGTTAATGCATCAGATACTTTCATTAATGGGCTTTCAGCTAAGACATCACTTGCCGCAACAGTGAGTACATTGCTCTTTTTAAACAGGCGAAGTGCTCGCATCTGATCTTCGACCTGATCAATCTCAATACGAAGCAATTGCTGACGTAATGAGTCTTCTAAGTCCTTACGTTTTGGTAACTCAAAATCCATCGATAAGAACTCATCCAGCAGTACTGGATATTGCGTTAGCTCTTCACAAATCCACGGACTCACCGTCGCCATTTTCACTAAGCGTTGCAGTGCCCCCTTACTTTCAATCAACATCACCAAATACACGGTTCGACGCATGACTGATTCAATCAGTGGCATTAAGCGCAACAGTGCAGTTTGTGGTTGTTCTGATTGCAAGATGGCTTCAATTAAATGAGGCCAGAAGGTTTTTAAACGCTGCACAGCATTTGAAGGGAGTTTCTTAAGTGCATGACCATGCCAAAACTCATGAATCAGATTTCTCGCATTGTCATCCAACACTTCATCTAACTGCTGCTCTAACTGTCCGAAATTTTCAGTTGCTGCATTAGAGCTGGTATCTTCAATGAGCTGCTTAAATTGAACTTTTACCTTTTGACGTTTCTCATTAAGAACATCAAGAAACTCATTCCAGCTAGCAAAACCTAAGGTATCAATAATGCGTTGTCTTAAGTCCAATTCTTCTGGTAATAATTGGGTTTGCTGATCGTTGAGAGCTTGAATTGCATGTTCAACACGGCGTAAAAATAGGTAAGCATCTTCAAGTTCTAATACAGCTTGTTTTTCTAATAAGCCAGCTTCCCCAATGTGCTCAAGACTAACTAAACATTGACGGTCTTGTAACTCACGTTTAGACCCGCCATAAATAAGCTGAAAGACCTGAACAATAAACTCAATTTCACGAATACCACCCGCTCCGAGTTTAATATCATCCTCAATATGACGACGTAAGACTTCGCGCTCAATCATCGCTTTCATATCACGCATGGCAGCAAAAGCGGTGTAATCGACATAACGACGAAATACAAAAGGACGTGTCATTTCCAATAAGTCTTGTCCTTCTTTTCCCCCAGTGACAACGCGCGCTTTAATCCAAGCATAGCGCTCCCACTCACGGCCATGTTGACTTAAATATTTTTCTAAAGCTGCATGACTAATCGCTAATGCCGAGCCATCCCCCCAAGGACGTAAGCGCATATCAACTCGAAATACAAAACCATCGGCAGTAATGTGTTCAAGCAAATAAATGAGTTTTTGTCCCCACAAAATACAGAACTGCTGTACATCAATACATTTGCGACCATTGGTTTCACCTTGCTCATCAAAGGCAAAAATTAAGTCGATATCACTCGATAAGTTAAGCTCTTGAGCACCAAGCTTACCCATGGCAACAACAATCAAATCTTGAACTTTGCCAGAGTAACTCACAGGTTCACCATGTTTCGCCACAAGTGCTACACGCGCAAAATCTTTTGCTGCACAAATGCTGGCATCGGCAAAATCAGAAAGTTCACGAGTGAGTGTGACAACATCGGTCAATTGATTGGCATCCTGCCAAATCCAGCGGAACATTAAACGGCTACGTAAAATGCGCATTCCGCGCATCCAAAGCGTTTCATCACCAATCCCATCTAGCGTGGTCTGTACAAACTGGTAAATCTGTTCGGTCGAGAGCGGTGCAGTAAATTGATCTATTTGATAATCTTGTTCTAAAACAGCTTGATGCAAACCTAAAACTTGTTCTGCGTACTGACTGGCACGCAATGTTTTTTGTAACTGCTCCGCATTCATATAAAAAGCTCTTTTCCTCGTACTCTGTTTTTAGTTATAGCAGTTCGAGTAGTGGAAGGAAAAGGGATTAGACTAATTTTGCTTCTGATGAAGAATGATGTTCGGTATGTACTTCATGACTTTCTTGAGCTGAAGGTAATAGAACTTTAAATGTCGTTCCTACCCCTTCTTTAGAATCAACAGTAATTTGCCCCTGATTAATCTCGACAAAACGCTTGCAAAGACTCAAACCCAAACCAGCACCTTTTTCCCCTGCAGTGCCTTTAAAGCTAGCAGTAATACGTGGATGGAATAAATTTGCCATTTGTTGTTCGGTCATGCCTAGACCTGTGTCTCGAACAGTAATTTCTACATTTGTATCCGCTTGTTGAGCTTCAATAAAGACTTTGCCTGATCCATCAACATCGGTAAATTTCAGCGCATTTGACACCAAGTTTTGAATTACAGAGGTCATCATATTGATATCGGCGTAGATGTTTAAATCATCCGGAACACCATTCACCAGTTCAATATTTTTCTTTAAAGCTAATGTGTGCAGTACATCGCAAACGATATTGCTGACTTGTCTAAGCTTAAAATTAATTGGGTGATAAACAAAACGCCCGCCCTCAGCCATTGCCCATGTTAGTAAGCTTTCAAGCAAGTTATAGGTCGACTGTGAGGTGTCATATAAATAGTCTGCAATATTTTGAATACTAGATTCATCTAAAGTTTCACGCTCTTTAGCGAGTACCTCAGAAAATCCGAGCAATCCATGAAAAGGCGCACGTAAGTCATGCGAAATAATCGAGAAAAATTTTGTTTTACTCGAATTAAGTGCCACTTGTTGCTCGTATAATTCATTTAACTCTTCGTAGTTAAACTTCAACTCGACTTGTTGCATAAAACTAGAACAATAATCGAGCAATAATTGAATATCATCATCTTCAAACGTTGACGCATCATCATCGAAAAAGACAGCAAAACCCATTGAGGTTTTATCAGGGTGTAAAAGATGCACAGCCAATGCCCTGCTGCACTCAATATTTAATTCTTTTAAATAGTTGATTAAATTTTGATATGAAGGATGTAAGTGATTAATGGTCTGTTGTTTGGCGAAGCACTGTTTTAAATGCTTTGATGGTTTAAACGAGATTGCCGTCATGCCTTCAGGGCAACGGTGCCAAAAGTAGGGTTCCTGATTAAAAGTCAATAAGGCTTTTTTACAACTCAAAAGACGAAGACTAAACCGGAAAAATTGCTCGATGTAGTTCTGCTCGGCGTTTAATCCAAGCAACAGAGATATCCTACAAGCACTTAACTGCTCAACCTGATTTAGTTCTAAACGTTGGAATGTCATTGCCCGCCTCACAGATTATGTCGTTTTTGGTCGGAACCGCTCTCAAGAAATGTACTTATAATCATTATGATCTACTACAAACTTTAACACAGTACATTAAAAGAGCAACGTTCTTTTCAAAATAGAAATGTGAAGTTTCAATTAAAGGTTTTCAGATACATAAAGTGGGTATGCTTGAGAAAAATACAACAAATGTTTGAAGGTAAAGACTTGTAAGATGTTAGAAATGCGAGTTCAGAATACTCGTAAAAGATGGTCAAAAAATTTATTTGCATGAAGGCTTAGGCTCTGATTAGACTTTAATAAAGATCATTTTTGAATTTGGCTCAATGGATTTATCAGGCTTAGTTGTAATGTGCATAGATACCATATATCTGCACACCATTCTCCTCTTTTAATTTTCACTACAATGAATAGATAAACCACGCCTAAATGCGTGGCTATTTACTATTAAGTTGCTACATTCCTCAATAGTTAGATTAAGTACTATCTTTTTTGGAACTATTCTCAGTCTTATTCACATTATTTCCCCCAGCTGATATTTGCTCAATTGCTTTAATTGCAATTGCGCTTATATTGGCAGGAAGATCATTAAATTTTTCACTTGTACTATTATCAATCACACCAGCATCTTTCCCAAAATAATCAGGTATTAGATCTTTATGAATTTTACTTCTCTCCTCTTCATTAAGATGGTTAATAAATGGACGCAAAGATGCGAGTTTTAGATGCATATTTTCACTATGTCGCCAATGAATATATGATCTATAAGCTATACGGCTTGTATATATTAGAGATAAAAACAATAAAATAGAAATTACTAAACGCAATATTAAATAATATAATGCATTCGATTGAACTAATTTTATTTTCTCAATATTTAAATTTTTAGTAGTTTCAGCAAAACCTTGGGGATTTACATAATTTGAATAATAACCGCTAAGTCCGATCCATGCTAAACCTATTGCAAAAATAATAATAAGAAGACTCAGCAATGTCATAGCTAAATAGGTATTTCTCTCCCAAATAGATTTTTCAAAATAAAACTTGGATATTTCACTTTGAGTTTTATTCGAAATTAAACTTTTATAATTTTCTATATCACCAAAAAGATTAGACAATTCTCTTTGTGACTCCTGAACTGACCTAGACAATTCTTCAATATTCTTTTTTTCATTACTTTCATATTGTATTTTATATTCATTAATCATTAAATTAAAGTTATTAACCAAAGTATTAGTTTTATCTTTTAAGTAAATATCATTTAATTGCAAGTGAGTAATTATTTGCTCTTTTATTTTTCCATCACTAACTCCAACATCTTTTTTTAAATTTATTATATCATCTTCTAATCTTCTTATTTTATTTAAATAAAAACTATTAGCATTACTAGAGTTGATATCGAAAAAACCTGTGTTAAATTCACTCCCTCTATAAGGAAGAATATCTCTTAAAAAATGATAAAAACTAGGCCTACCTTGTGTTTTTTGGATAAATTTTTTAAAGCCCTCACTACCATTATTTAGAATAAATTTTTCAAAAAAATCATTAAAAATGTATATAAAATATTCAAAAATAGAGTTTTTATTTTTAAAGTCTGCAAACAAAATTAATTTTTCTTTTAAAGCATCTAACGGGAAGAAGAAATCTTCAAGCATCCCCTCATCACCATAAATAAGACTATCCAAATCATGTATAAATTCTTGTAAATTAAAAAAGAAATTTTTCGAGGAAACAAAAACCTCTGTTTTACTATAAACTGATTCCCATTTATAATTTTCATCTTGTATCTTTAAAGAAATTTCATTTATCAACGATGCAATATCATTAAATATATTTAATTTTTTCAAATCATTATCTGTAAAAACCATACTCTACCCACAAATTAAAAAAACTATACAAAATTTCCAGCCATTACTTCTTTAAATTCTTAATTGTTTCAGTAGTAGCTTTAACCATTTCAGTTGTACTTTTCATTTGGTCAGAAATTAAATTACTCATATCTTTATGTGCTGTCCCATCAACCTCACGACCAAAGTATTTAAGTGCAAGTTCTTTACGTACACTAGCAGCTTCTTCTGTAGGAATGCTTTCCATAAAACTTGGATAAGCTTGTAGTTCAACTTGTGTTTGATAATTTTGATCAGCTAATCTTTGATAGTGAGCCGATTGTTTTAAAAAGTAACTTATTAGAGTAATACCTACTAATAATATAGATATCTTAACTGCCCAAAACTCAATAGTTGAGAAAAGTGCAGGAACTAAAATTTTTTTTAATGAGAACAAACAAATAGATAATATTAGAATAATTGCCAATCCCCAATAAAAATATGATCTATAACTTTTTTCTAATTCACGATATTTAGTAACAGCCTTATTATAAATATTCTCCGTCCGAGCATTATCAGCAATATTTCTTAATCTTCTGAAACTTACCAGCTCATCATTCACACGAGCCATTACATCTTCTAAGAAAGGAGGTATTGTTCTATTAACTGCTTCATAGAGTTTATAAAATTGTTTTGCTACATCAAGTAAAGACGTAATACCATGCTTAATTCTATTGATTAATACTTCTTCTGATTGTTTATTTTCGAACTCTAATTCCCCTGTAGATCCAAAAGGATCATTTAAAAAGTTTAATTGCTTAATAGCCGTTCTGGATTTATCAGCTATCTCCATATTTTTTAATTTTAATAAATCATCAAAATTATCAATTAAGTATTGAGTTTGGGTGACAAATAAATTTAGGAATTTTCCAATATTCTGATCTAAATTGAAATCACCAATTAGAACTAAGACAGTTTCTAAATTATTCTTAACAAAGTCCTGATCATCACTTATAAGAATAGTACTGTTTAAGACTCGATGTTTTATTAGTTGTTCAATATTATTTTTTATCCTATCACGGACTTCTGCTAAATCTTTACTTCGTTGAATATCTTCTGGACTACTTATTATCTTTGAAACTTTAACCACCCTAACTCACCACAAAAATTATTATAAAGTCTTGATGCGTAATAGTATCTAAGCTTTTCCAAACTTTCCACAATAAAAATTAGACCAACAAAAAACCCCTAAACCGTTAGTTTAGGGGTTTTCGTAGAATCTTACGATTCCGAATATGGTCCCGAGGGTCGGACTCGAACCGACACGTCATCTCTGACAGCGGATTTTGAGTCCGCCGCGTCTACCAATTTCACCACCTCGGGAGAGGAAGTATGTTTGTGTTGCGTATATTAGCGCGTTTGTAAAACTTGTCAAACCCTAAGTGAATATTATCGTTCACTTTTAGATCATTTAAACATTTTTCATGATTTAGGTCAGAAGCACAGCCATAAAAAAGCGAAAAAGTTTATACTAGGCCCAATTTTTGTGGTGTTTTTTCTCAAATATGCAACTGTCTGACTTTTCCTTTGAATTACCTGATGAACTCATTGCCCGTTACCCTCTCGAATCACGTAGTGCTTCGCGGTTGTTGCACTTAGATTCAAAGGGTCAATATCACGATCACATGTTCACAGACATTATCGATCTGTTCGAAGAAGGTGATTTGTTGGTGCTTAATGACACCAAAGTCATGAAAGCTCGACTTAAAGGAAAACGCTCTACAGGCGGTGCGATTGAGATTTTAGTTGAGCGTATGCTAAACCACACCACGGCGTATTGTCATATCAAATCTAGTAACTCACCTAAAGCAGGTGCTGAGCTTTTCGTCGGTGCAGATAATATTCCTGTAATTGTACGTGGCCGTCACGAAAACTTATTTGTGGTTGAGTTTTCACAGCACATCTTGCCTGTACTTGAGCAATATGGTCAGTTACCTATTCCGCCTTACTTTAATCGTGAAGCAGAAGAAATTGACACTGAACGCTATCAAACTGTTTTCCATAATCCTGAAAAAATTGCCAGTGTGGCCGCTCCTACTGCGAGCTTGCACTTTGACGAAGAATTACTAGCAAAGTTAGAGCAAAAAAATGTTCAAAAATCTTTTGTGACTTTACACGTCGGTGCTGGCACATTTATGCCTGTTCGTACTGATGACATTACCAATCATGTCATGCACAGTGAATGGTGTGATGTTCCTCAAGAAACCATTGATTTAATTTTGGCGACTAAGGCACGCGGCAATAAAGTGATTGCCATTGGTACAACCGCGACACGTGCTTTAGAAAGTGCAGCTCAAGCTCATGGCGGTAAAATTGCAGCTTGGACGGGCGACACACAAATCTTTATCTATCCAGGTTATGAGTTCTGCATCGTAGACCGTTTAATTACTAACTTCCATTTACCAGAGTCTACCCTGCTCATGTTGGTATCAGCACTTTCAAATCGAGACAGCATTTTGGCTGCTTATGAACATGCAGTTAAAAGCCGCTATCGTTTCTTTAGCTATGGTGATGCAATGCTGATTGATAAGCTAGAAGTTTAAAAAGCAAGGCTGGGTTAAACCTTATAAATTAATTCAAGGTTTAACTCAGCTCAAATTTTTACAATAAAAAATAATGAATGTAGCTCTGTGAGTTGCAAAACTTTATCGATAAAACTCAGGCATCATTTTTTTTAAAGAAAAATTCCAAATTTAGGAATATTTAGTATTTATCTCATTCAATTTAAAAGATAATCTAAAAATAGCACTTTATGATAATGACCTCATTACTTCCATGCCAATTGATACCTTACAAGAAGCTCTGCATATAAGGCGTAAAAAAAATACACAGGTTTTTCGCAATATCGCTCGACTTTGGGATGCTGGACAAAAATCTAATTCAGCCCAAGAGCTTTTAGATGCTTTACATCCATGGCGTGAAGATCCTAACCTTCGTTTTGTTAATGTATTGCCGTATTTGTTAAGTATTTGCAGTATTACGACTTTATTATTTGGATACTTTTTTCATCCTCATATTCAATATATTTTGAGCCTCTTATGGGCATTTTTAATTGGTTTTCTGGCCTATTTGCTCTATGAACCGCAAAAACCTATAAGCGAAGTCATTCACTATTTAGAAGAACGTATCACCACTTTACGTTATGGATTACGGTTTCAACAGTTACCGGCCTATCTTCCTATTCAATCTCAACCAATTTTAGTCTTAAGCAAATTAAAGCAACACTTTCCACTGTTTAATCGGGGTAATGAATCTAATGAAATTACTCAGTTTGCTTCCACTACGTGGGATGATGGAATTACGGAACATCAAGTTCTGCTGTTCAAATATCACTATGTAAATAATTTACCCATTCTTCAAAATCAAGATAGTGATAAAAAAATAGTTAAAGAGATCCATAGAGATCTATGGGGCGCTTTTATATTTCAAATGCCTGCATTAGGTATTGCTATAAGTAACCAACGTTCTCGTTTTTTTACTCCCTACAGTAGTAAATGGCAAAGTAGCGATATTTTAATTAACCAAGAACTTAATATTTTCGGGGTTAATCAACACCAGTTAGCCAAAGAAGTCAGTCCGAGTTTAACTTTAAAATTAAATGATTTTTTTCAGCACTTTAAAGGTGATTTAATTTATCATCATGAAGAACAGATTTTGTGTTATCTCGGTGAACAAAATCTTTTTCAGATCACCAGTAAGCAAATTGAAATTCATGATGTTTCAACATTACGTGGACACTTGCGTACCATGACTATGCCGCAATATGAAAAATTTCAGCAATTAATGCTTAATTTAATTAAATAAATCTCTCGTAGCGCTGAACTGGCAACTTATCAAAAAATAAGAAGTTAAAAGGCTCAATGAGAGAATAAAAATAAGAGGAGTGAAAATGACAGGTTTATTTATTTTCTTGGGGATTTTCGTTGTACTGATTGTCTGGGGCGTTCACATCCGTAACACCATCGTACGTTACTTTAATGCGACTAAAAGAGCTTGGGCTGAAGTTGCCAATTTCGAGCGTCAAAAAGTAAAGACCTTGGAATCTCTCGAATCAACGCTCAATCAATATACTCAATTTGAAAAATCGACATTAGAAAAGGTTACTCAATTACGTCAACAAATTCTTAATTTAAATGTGAATAACACTGATATTTCTCAGCTACAACAGATCGAGAAAATGAGCCAAGAACTTATTCGAAGCTTAAACGTTGTGGTTGAAAATTATCCAGAACTTAAAGCTGATTCACTCTATAGCAAAATGATGGATGATATTCAGGAACAAAATGAAAATGTTGGTGCAGCAATTAGCATTTTTAACCGTAATGTCGAGCTGTTCAACAACCAGATTGAAGTATTTCCTAATAATCTCATTAACACCTTAACTTTATCCAAGAAAGCGATTCGCCCTTTTAAGGATAATCTTGTTAATGAGAATTTTGACTATAAACCTAATTTTTAATAGGAAGAAAATAGTCTCCAAGTTATCGGAAATTTATCTATTTTATAACCAGCTACATTTAGTAGTAGAACTACGTCGCAGAATCAAGGAAAATAGCCCTCTTTTTAGCAGCGAACTGTTTCTTCGCCTCTGCTCGTGTTCAGGATTTTTAGATGAAGTTTGAAAAATTAGGTCAGTCGGGGCGCGCCCGTCGTGGTCGTTTAACTTTAGAACATGGTGTTGTTGAAACACCTGTTTTTATGCCAGTGGGGACTTACGGCACAGTCAAAGGCATGTTACCTCGTGACATCGAAGACATTCAGGCACAAATTATTTTAGGAAATACGTTCCATCTATATTTGCGCCCAGGTCTTGAAGTGATTAAAGAACACGGTGGTTTGCATGACTTTATTAAATGGAATAAGCCAATTTTGACTGACTCTGGCGGTTTCCAAGTTTTTAGTCTTGGCGCAATGCGCAAAATCAAAGAGGAAGGTGTTACTTTCCGCTCCCCGATTGATGGTTCAAAAGTATTTTTATCACCTGAAATTTCTATGGAAATTCAGCAGGTATTGAACTCTGACATCGTGATGATTTTTGATGAATGTACACCTTACCCTGCGACACATGAAGAAGCTCAAAAATCATTGCAGCTTTCTTTACGCTGGGCAAAACGTTGTAAAACCCATCATCATGATGAGCTCAAAAATCACAATGCGCTATTTGGCATTATTCAAGGCGGTATGTATGAAGACTTACGCGATGAGTCTTTAAATGGCTTACTTGAAATCGGATTTGACGGTTACGCAATTGGCGGTTTATCGGTAGGTGAACCTAAAGAAGAGATGATCAAAGTTTTAGATTATCTACCAAATAAAATGCCACATGACAAACCACGTTATTTAATGGGCGTTGGTAAACCAGAAGATATCGTTGAAGCAGTGCGCCGCGGTGTCGATATGTTTGACTGTGTAATGCCGACTCGTAATGCTCGAAACGGTCATTATTTTGTCACTGATGGTCTGGTACGTATTCGTAATAGTAAATATCGCCATGATCAGAGCCCGCTCGATCCACATTGCGATTGTTACACTTGTAAGAACTTTACCCGTGCTTATCTATTCCACCTTGAAAAATGTGGAGAAATGTTAGCATCTATGCTCGGTACTATTCATAACTTACGTTATTACCAACGTTTAACTGAAGGTATGCGTGATGCATTAGACAATGGCACATTTGATGAATTTGTTCAGGACTTTTATGCCCGTCGTGGTTTAGAAGTTCCGCCATGTCCGGTTGATGAATAAGCCAGATTTGCGCTCAACCTCAAGACAAGGTAAATTGCAAAACGAATTAGGATTATGTCAGTTATCTGACTCATATTTTTAACTTTAGGAAATCAAAATGAGCTTTTTAATTTCTGCTGCTCATGCAGCACCAGCAGCTGGCCCAACTAATGGTATTTTGCCAAACATCTTGATGATTGTTGTATTCGTTGCAATCTTTTATTTCTTAATTTGGCGCCCTCAAGCAAAACGCGCTAAAGAACACCGTTCTTTAATCGAGAGCTTAGGTGTTGGTAGTGAAGTTGTTTTCGCTGGCGGTTTAATGGGCAAAGTAACCAAAATTGAAGGTGACTATGCAGTTGTTGAACTTAGCCGTGGTGTAGAAGTAAAAATTCAGCGTGCCAGCGTAATTTCAGTATTACCTGAAGGCACTCTAAATAACCTTTAATCATAAAACAGTCGTGCTTTAGCACGGCTTTTTCATTTAAGAAGAAAGCGAATGCGTTACCCTGCATGGAAATATTTACTGATTCTGGTTGTTCTGGTAATCAGTACATTATACGCACTGCCGAGTCTATATCCGGATGAGCCCGCTGTTCAAATTTCCGGTGCCAAAGCTGGTACCCAAATTGATCAAAGTGTGGTGAAAAAAGCAGAGCAAATTTTAAAAACAGCAAATATTGCGAGCCATGACAATACTTTTACAAATAATGCTGCCCTATTGCGTGTCAGTTCATCTGAAGCGCAGTTAAAGGCAAAAGAAGTATTACGTCGTGACTTAGGTGATGAATATGTTGTCGCCCTAAACCTTGCACCAACCACACCGGAATGGCTGCAAAAGATTGGGGCAAAACCAATGAAACTTGGTTTGGACTTACGTGGTGGTGTCCACTTCTTGCTTGAAGTAGATATGGACAAAGCCGTTGCCCAACGTATGGAAACCTCTGCCACCGATTTGCGTCGTCAGTTCCGTGAAAACAAGATCAAATTTAATAGTCTTGCATTAACGAATAATGTGATCACTGTTCAATTTGCTGACAATGCTGACCGTGATGCAGCAATGGATTTTTTACGTCGTAATGGGAATGAATATACCCAACAGGCATTAGCAAGCTCTACAGGTTCTACTTTAAAGCTTACTTATACCGATGTACGTCGCCAAGAAATTCAGTCATATGCGGTAAATCAGAACTTAACAACATTACGTAATCGTATTAACGAACTTGGTGTTGCAGAAGCATTGGTACAAAGTCAGGGTAGCAACCGTATTGTTGTTGAATTACCGGGTGTACAAGATACAGCTGAAGCTAAACGTGTTTTAGGACGTACTGCGAACCTCGAATTCCGTTTAGTTTCTGACTTAAATGATCAATATATCGATCCATATACCGGTAAATATAATGGTCAACCTTTACCTCCGGGCACAGAAGTTTTTGCTTATGAGTCTCTAGATAGCGGCCGTCAACTCTTGTTGCAACGTAACCGAATATTGACTGGTGAGCGTGTTCAAAATGCAAGCTCTGGCTTTAGTCAGGACTCTGGCGGTGCCGAAGTAAATATTACGCTCGACAGTGCTGGCGGTAAGCTGATGTCCGATGCAACCCGTAATGCTGTTGGTAAACGCATGGCGGTATTGTTCATCGAGAACAAGCAAAAAATTAACTATGTCACAGATCCAAAAACTGGTGCACAAACAGAAGTTCGTACGCCATACACTGAGTCTGTAGTTATTAACGCTGCAACAGTTCAAGCTGTTTTAGGTTCGACTTTCCGTATTACCGGTTTAAGTTCTCCTCAAGAAGCATCTGAACTTGCATTAATGCTTCGTGCTGGTGCTTTAGCTGCGCCAATGTACTTTGTTGAAGAGCGTGTAGTAGGTCCAAGCCTTGGTCAAGAAAATATTGATAAAGGTGTATTGTCTACTCAAATCGGCTTCTTGCTCGTTGCAATCTGGATGGTGGTTTTCTTCCGTGTATTCGGTTTAATCGCGAACTTTGCTCTTGTGTTTAACTTGGCAATGATTTTAACCGTGATGTCATGGATTGGAGCTTCTCTCACCTTACCGGGTATTGCTGGTATCGTTATTACCATTGGTATGGCGGTCGATGCGAATGTACTGATATGTGAGCGTATCCGAGAAGAAATGCTCTGGGGGGCTTCACCAAAACAGGCCATTGTGGCCGGTTATGATCGAGCCTATAACACCATTTTTGACTCGAACTTAACCACGTTCCTTGTTGCATTCATTTTGTTTGCAATTGGTACAGG
The DNA here is from genome assembly GCF_025514755.1 of Acinetobacter sp. WU_MDCI_Abxc222. NCBI lineage: Bacteria > Pseudomonadati > Pseudomonadota > Gammaproteobacteria > Moraxellales > Moraxellaceae > Acinetobacter > Acinetobacter sp. WU_MDCI_Abxc222. The sequence goes on along the minus strand of NZ_JAHPVG010000009.1, from coordinate 16,636 downwards.
CCCAATCAAAGGTTTCGCCGTGACATTAATGATCGGTATTATTTGTTCGATGTTTACTGCAATTACAGTAACTCGTGCAATCGTACAAATCATTTATGGCAAACGTCGTAATTTGAAAAAGTTGAGCATTTAAGGAGATCGATGATGACTAAAGTGACTCAACAAGATTCAAAACAATATGGTCGTCCGGATGATGCAAAAATCATCCCATTTATGAAGATTGCTAAACCTGCGGCGATCTTCTCGATCCTTATTACTTTGGCGAGTATTTTCTTTATTGCGACTAAAGGTCTTAACCTCGGTTTAGACTTTACCGGTGGTGTTTCAGCTGAGCTTAACTATGCTCAACCAGCCAATCAATCTGAAGTTATTCAGGCACTCGATAAAGCTGGTTTTAAAGATGCTGTAGTACAAACTTTAGGTAGTAATAAAGACTTACTTGTGCGCATGCCAGTACAAGAAGTTAAGGTTGAAGACCTTAATAATGCGATTACTAAAGCAGTGCAGTTACCAAATAATGCTGCCGAAGTTCATAAAGTGGACTCTGTTGGTGGTCAAGTTGGTAACGAACTCTATGTTCGTTCTGCTGGTGCAGTTGCACTTGCACTTATCTTAATGTTGATCTACGTGACCATCCGCTTTGAGTTTAAACTCGCGATGGGTGCCGTAATGTCTTTATTCCACGACATCATCATTATTATTGGTGCTTTTGCATTATTCCAATGGCCATTTGACCTTACAGTGTTAGCTGCGGTACTTGCTGTTATTGGTTTCTCGCTTAACGATAATATTGTAGTGTCAGACCGTATCCGTGAAAATTTCCGTAAAATTCGCGGTGCGACTCCTCGTGAAATCGTTGATATTGCGTTAACTGAGACTTTACGTCGTACCATTCATACATCAATGACGTTATTGCTGGTTGTTCTAGCGATGATGTTCTTAGGTGGCGATGGCTTACACTGGTTCTCTGTTGCAATGTTTGTTGGTGTATTTGTTGGTACTTATTCTTCGATTTATATCGGTACCGCATTTGCATTATGGCGTGGTCTTAACCGCCAAGACTTCATCGTTCAGGTTAAGCCTGAATTTGAGGATGAAATTCCTTAAGTTGGCTAAATTAAGACAAATAAAAAAACCGCGATTCATTCGCGGTTTTTTTATTTAGAACATATTATTTACGGCGCAGGGCATCCGAAATTGCTTCAACCAATTGTTGAGAAATTTCTTGCTTAGATGCTTTCTCTAACTCACGCTTTTTCATGTGATAGCTTTCAGCAAAGAAAACTGTCATCGCATTCTCATCAGAAGCAAACCCAATATCAGCACGAGAAACATCATTACATGCAATCATGTCTAGTTTTTTAGCAACAAGTTTTCCTGCCGCATATTCTTCAACATTCTGCGTTTCGGCGGCAAAGCCCACCATAAATGGACGTTTTTCCTGACCTGCGATTGTCGCCACGATATCTGGATTTTTTACAAGGGAAACGTTCAACTCATCCCCTGCTTTCTTAATCTTATGCTCAGCAACTTCTGCTACGCGATAGTCTGCGACTGCCGCAGTCGCAATAAAAATATCGCAGCCTGTTTCTAGTGAACTCATACTGACGTCAAGCATTTGTCGTGCTGAGGCAACATTTACACGTTGAACACCATTTGGCGTATCTAAACTTACAGGTCCAGCAATCAGAGTCACTTGCGCGCCAGCAGCATAACAAGCAGCGGCTAAAGCAAAACCCATTTTTCCAGTACTATGGTTTGAGATATAACGCACAGGATCAATCGCTTCACGTGTTGGTCCAGCAGTAATAACCACTCGTTTACCTGCCAACAGTCCAAATTTCTCAGCGATAGCACGTTGAGCTTGATGGAAATAGCCAGCGACTTGGCGAGCAATTTCTTCTGGCTCAGGCATACGGCCTAAGCCGACATCACCACAAGCCTGCTCACCCGCATCTGGCATGATCACATGTACGCCATCTTCGACTAAGGTTTGCAAATTACGTTGAGTTGCTTTAGCCGCCCACATTTGCTGGTTCATCGCCGGAGCTACCCAGACAGGAGATTTTGTTGCCAAAAACACCGTGCTGAGTAAATCATCTGCCAAACCATTCGCAAATTTAGCCAATGTGTCACAACTTGCAGGTGCGACCAGTAATAAATCAGCCCAACGTGCTAATTCAATATGTCCCATACCTGCTTCAGCCGCTGGGTCTAGAAGTTCAGTATGAACAGGATTACCAGAAAGAGCCTGAAAAGTTAATGGTGTAATAAATGCCTGCGCACCATGTGTCATCACCACTCGCACGTCAAAGCCATAATCTTTGAGGCGGCGGACTAAGATGGCACTTTTATAGGCAGCAATTCCGCCAGTAACAGCTAAAACAATGTTTTTATGAGGAATAACGCTTAGATCAAAGCTCACGAACAGGATACCTTTCTGTTGCAGTGGCGCTCACAATAGCATTAAATACGCGCAGACCCAAGATTGATTGGGCAAACAAAATAAAATTTTAAGCGAATAATGCTGGGGAATATGAATACTTCTATTAAAAATTGGCCTGAACAAGAACGGCCAAGAGAACGGTTATTACAACAAGGTCCACAAAGTCTATCAGATGCTGAGCTACTCGCGATTTTTCTTCGCTCAGGTTCAAGGCAATATTCAGCAGTCGAGTTATCTCGTTTACTCATTCAGCACTTCGGTAACCTTAATGCAGTGTTTGATGCCTCATTTAGTGAGTTAACTCAATTTAATGGCATTGGGGCAACGAAATATTCACAATTGCTGGCAGTCAAAGAACTTGGACGGCGTTATCTCAATCATCACTTCCAGACAAATAATCTCAGCCTCCATTCATCAGATTTAGTGTTGGATTATCTGCGCTATGAACTAAAGGGTGAGAAACAAGAAGTCTTTGCTGTTTTGTGTCTAGATCCAGAACTAAGAAAGCTTCATTTTAAAAAGCTATTCTTTGGTTCAGTTCAGCATTGCGCAGTTTCGGTCAATCAAACCTTACGCTACGCCTTACAGCAACATGCTTGCCAGCTCGTTATTGCACATAATCATCCATTTGGTTCAGCACAACCGTCTTCCGAAGATATTGCCTTAACTCAGCAACTTGAACGGGCTTGTCAGCTTGTCGAAATTCGTCTGCTTGACCACTTTATTATCTCACCTGAAGGGAGCTTTTCCTTTGCTGAACAACAACTGCTCAACCCAGCAACAATATCAGTTCAATGATATTGACAAAGTACTACTAAGCCTAGAAGATCAAAACAAAAATAGCGACGTTTAAAATAAAATGATTGTTCGGGAACAGCCTAGTATTTTCAAAGTATTATTCTCTTGGCGAGGCACAATTTTACCCAAAATTTTGCCATCCCTAGGCGTTGTGATGCTGATCTCGGCAATCATTGGTGGAGTCGAATACATCAATCTTTATCGCTTTCCAGAGATTCCTTTGGTTGGCTTCACGCTCATTGGTGTCGTACTTTCTATTTTCCTAGGATTTAAAAATAGTGCATGTTATGACCGTTGGTGGGAGGCCCGAAAATTATGGGGCGTTCTCATTGCAACTTCACGCCATTTTGACCGCGATTGTCGTATTTTAACTCAAGCTCGCCGTGAGCGTGTTATTCAACATGTGATTGTTTTTGCTAATGTATTGCGTGACCGTTTACGTCGTCAGACGGCGAACCCAACTGAGTTAATACAAACCAGTGGTATGAGTCAGCAAGCACTCACTCAACTCTACCAACAAAATAATGCTCCTCAGTACACACTCAGTCTCATTCACTGGGAATTGTTGCAGGCACTTAAAGAAGGTGAAATTTCTGACATCATCTATGCACAAATGAATAAAAATGTTTCAGATTTAAGTGTTGTACAAACTGGCTGTGACCGGATTGCCAATACGCCCATTCCATTTGCCTATTCAGTTTTACTCAACCGCACAGTCTATTTTTTCTGTTTTATGTTGCCTTTTAGTCTTGGGTCATTACTTGGATTAGCAACGCCTTTACTAGTTGGAATTTTGGCATACACATTTTTAGGTCTAGATGCACTAAGCTCTGAAATTGAAGAGCCATTCGGTACGCAAAGTAATGACTTACCCTTAGATGCTATGGTACGTAGTATCGAGATTGAACTTTTAGGGACGCTCGGTAAACCTACTCCACCACCAATTCAAGCTCAGGATAACAACCTACTGTAGAGTTTAAACAAAGCGCTCCCAAATCCCATGCTGCTTATCTGTAGGTTTAGGCGTATTTCCGAGTTTAATCCATGGCATATTTTCACCATGAAAATCACTGCCAATAGAAACTGCCAACTGATATTGTTCAATCATTCGATCAATCATCTGACGAGTAGATAGAGGTTCCATCGGTGGAGGTAACTCAATTGCGTCTCCACCTGATGTCGCGAATAATTCAATTAAATAGCGAACATTGGTTGCAGATAAATCATAACGCGTCGGATGTGCTAATACTGCGAATCCTTTACTTTGATGAATCACATCAATGGTTTCTTTTAAGCCTAAACCTTCGAACTTTACAAAAGCACGCTTTCCTTCTTTTAAGAAACGATCAAATGCCTGTTGAGGACGAGCTACAACATTTTTCTCGACCAATGTTTTAGCAATATGAGTTCTTGTTACCCTATCCGCCTGATTTTCTACTTTGGCAAGAACATCATCATAAATCTGAAAACCAATACATTTTTCTAATAGCTCACAAATCACTTTAGCTCTTTGCGCTCTAATTCTTTTTTGTTGTTCTAATGCTTCTAAAATTGGTGCTTCATCTTGCATATTTAAAGCAACAATATGTACACCATAACTCTTCTTAGTGCTTGGGCGCGACCACTGACTAGAAATCTCCGTACCAGAAATAATATTTAAATCATGACCTTGTGCAGCATTTTTTGCACGTTGCAACCCATCCATTGTATCGTGATCAGTCAAAGCCAACGTATGCAAGTTCACATCTATAGCAGCTTGCACCAGCAATTCTGGAGACAAAGTTCCATCAGAAATATTGCTATGTGTATGTAAATCTATGCCTTGCATCTTTTATACTATGCCATTCGCCAAACCTGATCAGATACTCTAACATGAAAGCACTTCTGGACTTTGTTCCATTAATTATTTTCTTCTATTTATATAAAACAGTTGATCCAACTGACACCCAGCATCCTTTACTGAAACTGATCGGGTCTGCTGGTGGTGCCGATAATAATAATATTCTTGTAGCGACGACTGGCTTAATTATTTCAATGCTTGTGGTATATGGTGCCCTATTCGTTTTCCAAAAATTCCGCTTAGACAAACAACAGTGGTTTGTATTGTTTATGACTGTCATTTTTGGTGGCATCACCCTCATGTTAAGTGACGATTTCTATATTCGTCTCAAAGCTGCGATTTTAAATTTAGTTTTCGCAGGCGCATTCTTGATTTCGCCTTGGTTTGGTAAAGATCGTAAACCACTCATTCAACGCTTATTTGACCCGATTTTAGATTTGAGTGAAAAAGGTTGGAAAAATCTCAATTTCGCTTGGGCAGCGATGTTTGTCGTGATGTCTTGTCTACATGTTTTCTTCGCATTTTTATTTCACGGTGGAAAATATTGGGGCGAATTTACTGCATTTGGTGACATGATCGTGATGTTTTCATTTATCATTATTCAGTTCATTATTTTACGTAAACATTTTAAGTCACCAGACGCTTAAAATGCTTCCTGATTAATTATAGAGATACGATTACATGCCTTTTTTTGTTCTAAGCTGTACCGATAACGAAGGAACTTTAGAAAAACGCTTGGCAGTACGCCCTCAGCATATCGAACGCTTACAAAAACTCGATGATGAAGGCCGCCTTGTTACAGCGGGTGCTATGCCAAAAGATCCTAATGATCCGCAAGCAGGCTTCTATGGTAGCACCATGATTGTTGAATTCGACAGTCGCGAAGCATTAGATGAATGGTTAAAAGAAGAGCCATTTCTTAAGGAAGGCATTTATGCTCACGTTGATGTAAAACCGTTTAATAAAGCATTTCCAAAAGGGTAATCGCATGCAGCTTGCAATCAAAAGCTTTCTTGGCTTGTGTTTGATATGTTCAACTGCTGGAGCAGTTGAACCTGCTGCGACACCAGCAACTCCTTCTCCAAGTGCGCCTTCAACTCAAGCCGCTAAACCAGCTCCAACATCGGCAACTGGAGTCAAAACAGCACCAACTGCAGCACAACCACTTACAGCAGAACAGCTCGCAAAGAACAAGCAACAGCAAGACGCAAAAATCAAAGCCTTAGTTCAAGATCAAGCATCTCGCTTAAAACAGCTAGAACATGCCAACCTTGAAGCATTGGCTCAGAACCAAGAGTTACAGCTAAAAAATGATAATCTCTCTGTTCAGGTTCAAGTCTTACAAAGTGAACGAAGTGCACAAATGTTTTTATATGGCGCTGTTACCTTAGCAGGTGGCGTATTGCTAGGTTTCTTTATTGCTAGTTATATTCATACAAAACGTCGACGCCAGTGGTAATACCAAGCGATCTATTAAACTCAATGAACGTATCAAACCCTATCCAAACAGCAGAGCTGGACTGGGAATTCGTCGATGGTATCGAGATTCCCATTTCTAAACAATTTGGTGATGTCTACTTCTCTAAAGATAATGGCCTACTTGAAACACGACATGTTTTTCTAAATGGTAACGACTTATCAGAACGATTAACCAATTTAAAAGATTTTGAATATTTCAGTGTAGGAGAAACCGGTTTTGGTACGGGTTTAAATATTCTTGCACTCTGGCAACTTTGGCAGGAAGTCCGTCCTAATAATCAAAGCCATTTACATGCAATTAGCGTGGAAAAATTTCCATTAAGTAAAGCTGATCTTATTCGCGCTTTAAATGTCTGGGATGAACTTAAACCGCTTGCAGAGCAGCTAATTGAACAATATCCCCTGCCTATTGCCGGATGTCATCGTTTAACTTTCCCTAAAGAACGTTTTAGCATCGATCTCTGGCTTGGAGATGCGCAAGAAATTTTTCCAAGCATGGTTAAAACTAAAGCTGTGAATGCCTGGTTTTTAGATGGCTTTGCACCGTCTTGTAACCCAGACATGTGGGAACAAAATGTTTTAAACAATATTGTCCGTCTTTCAGGTTATGGCACTACATTTGCCTCTTTTAGTGTTGCTGGCATTTTAAAACGTGGACTAAAAGCACATGGTATCGATATTTCTCGTCCACGTGGTTTTGGCCATAAACGAGAAATGCTCAAAGCAGTCTGGAAGCTGCCTGAATCTGATCAGGGTTCCACAGAATTAGGACAAACCCACGCATTGGCTACAGAGCAACAGCATATTGCGATTATAGGGGCTGGTGTAGCAGGTTTAAGCACGGCGTGGGCATTTGCAGCACGTGGCCACCAAGTGACCTTATACGAGCAAACCAATCCGTTATCGGGCGCGTCTGGAAACCCTTTGGCATTACTTAATCCGAAACTATGCCCAATTGAACAAAGTCATGAACATCTCATGACCTTAAGTTGGCAACATGCTTTAAATTTTTATAAAAATTTCAAAGCATTCCGCCCGCTTCAAATCCAGCAAATTGCATTAAAAAATGCAGATGAACTTCTTGATTTGGTAAATCAGTATCCAGCTCAAGTTGTTACCAACTCAGCGAACTCACTTGAAACTGATTACTCAAACATATTACTAACTGCGGCTGGCTCTGTCTCACCACATCAATTACGTGATGAAATTTTGCAGCATCCATGTATCAATCTCAAAATTGCTCATGTCACAGCACTTGTTTCTTCTGAAAATAAAGTTCAGTTGCAAACCAACAATGAAATTATTGCAGAAGCAGACCATGTCGTTGTGTGCTGCGCTCGAGAAAGTGCTGCTTTATTTGACAGCTATCCACTGTTAAAACCAATACGTGGACAAGTCAGCTGGGTTGATAATACATTTTCTCCCCTACCTTTAAATGAAGCGTATAGCTATGGCGGCTATTGCATGCAACTTGATGCTTCACAAATGATTTTAGGTGCGTCTTTCTACCCAAACCGTGAAGATCAAGATGTACTTCCCGAAGACCATGTGCATAACTTTGAATTAATCCACAGTGTATTCCCTGAATATGCTGAAAAGTTACCATTACCTTCGACATGGCAAGGTCGTGCATCTATACGGGCTCAAAGCTTGGATTATTTTCCTCTGGTTGGAAAAATGCAGGAGAATAGCCGAATTGCTACTTTTGCTGGGCTTGGCTCTAAAGGCTTCTTATTTGCACCCCTGTGCAGTGAAATCTTAGTTGCTCAAATATTAGGAGAAGCTTGCCCGGTACCGGACCGCCTATTACAAAAATTGAATCCTCAACGGTTTCAAAAGAAAGTGAAACCTAAAAAGCCTTATTTTAAACCGTAATAATTCACTTCAATAAAAAAGCACCCGAAGGTGCTTTTTTTTATGCGCCCTGCTCTAGAGGCAAGCCGGCATCACGAGCTGCACGTGTCCCGCCCATCAGCACGACATATTCACGCGAGGCATCCAATCCTTCTAGTTTCTCAGCTGCACGAGGAGCTTTGCTACCACCACCACATAAAATATAAATCGGCTGACCCGCAGAGACCTGGTTCAAAATATCAGCATTCAAATCATTAATTGGGCGATTCACCGCACCTTTAACATGCCCTTCTGCATAAGCATTAGTATCACGGACATCCCAGATAACAGCATTTTCTGGGAACTCAAATGTTGTAATTTCTTGTTTACGGATCATTGTGCACTCCTTTGATGTAAACAACACTTGGCAAATGAAGAAAACCCTCTTAGCATCTCAAATATTCTTTCCCTTTGTAAAGGTCTAAACTATGCCTTCTTTCGATATTGTCTCTGAATTAGAGTTATTTGAAGTTAATCATGCTGTACAAAACACACAAAAAGAGATTGCCACACGTTTTGACTTTCGTGGTCACGATGTTTCTATCGAATTAAATGAAAAAAATAAAGAAATCAAAATCAGTACCGAAAGTGATTTCCAGTGTGAACAAGTTTATAACATGTTAGAAAATCATTTTTATAAACGAAAAATTGATGTTCAAGCACTTGATCCACAAAAAGCCTCTGCTTCAGGCAAAAATTTTGTACAAGTCATTAAACTTAAAGACGGTCTTGACTCTGATACTGCAAAAAAAATTAATAAAGCCATTAAAGAAAGTGGCGTTAAAGTGCAATCTTCTATTCAAGGCGACAAAATTCGTGTAACTGATAAAAAGCGTGACACCTTACAACAAGTTATGACTTTTTTACGTGAACAACAATTCGGTGTGCCATTACAGTTTAATAACTTTAAAGATTAATATCTTGTCGGCCATTTAAAGCTAAGGTAATCCCATGTCTCAATCCAACCGTCTATCAAAACTGGTAAAAGCAACTTCAAAATTCCCTAAAGGTATTCGGAGCACGCTTTGGAGCAAGGCGTTTGGTCGTATCGTGCCAATGGTGGGTACAGCAAATATCCGCTATCTGGAAGTAGACTCAAACCACGTTACTGTCCGTTTAGATAACCAAAAAAATATGCAGAATCATATTAAAGGCGTCCACGCTGCGGCTATGGCGCTTTTAGCAGAAACTGCAACGGGTTTTCTAACCGGTTTACATATTCCTGATAATCGAATTTTATTAATCAAATCATTACATGTAGATTATTTAAAAGTGGTTGAAGGCGGTTTGACTGCTACAGCGACATTGTCTGCTGAACAACAAAAGTTTATTGCAGATAATGAGAAAGGTGAACTTGTGATTCCTGTTACTGTGATTGATGACGCAGGCAATGAGCCAATTCAATGTCAAATGCTGTGGGCATGGTTACCTAAACGTAAGAAATAATAACTAATCTAAAGTATTTTTAGATGGTTATTGACCTCAAGATATAAAAATTATTTTTGTATCTTGAGGTCAAAATGAAAAAAATACTGATTCTTTCCTCTTTATTTACCAGTTTAATATTTACAACAATAAGTTCTCACGCGACTGAACCTCACATTAAAACCAGTAAAGTAACTTCGGCTAAATCAGAAGCTATTGATAAAGTAAGTACTCAAAACAAAAGAATAGTGACCGACTTTTATGAAGGTGTCTTTTTAAAACATAAAGTCAAAGAATATGCAGACCGCTATATTGGTCAACAATACATTCAGCACAATCCTAATGTTCCAGATGGGAAAGCGCCTTTTGTTAATTTCTTCACTGAAAAATTCCAAAAGAATCCGCAAGCTAAAAATGAGATTAAACGTGCAATTGCTGAAGGTAATCTTGTCGTTTTACATGTTCATTCCACTGAAAACGAAAAAGACAGAGGAAGAGCGATTGTTGATATATTCCGTGTCGAAAATGGAAAAATCGTAGAGCATTGGGATGTGATACAAAATATTCCTGAGCAAAGCAAAAATACAAATACTATGTTTTAATTTCTAAAAAATAGTTTTTCTTTTGAATAAAATTAAAGCCTGAATACGGATATTCAGGCTTTCTAATTCTTATTGAGTTTCTAAAAACTTTTGTTTCGCTTCTTCAGGTATTTGACGCTTATTACCTTTTACATCTACTGCTACAAAGGTAAAGACTCCTTCAGTAATGCGTATTGGTTCACGAGAGTCATCATGACTATCCCAAACTTCAATTTGCATCTGAATAGAAGTATTTCCAACTTTTAAGATTTTGGTATAGCAACTAATGACAAAGCCAACTTTTACCGGAACCAAAAAGGTCATTTGATTAATAGAAATCGTAGCACAGCGACCACGACTGAAACGTTCTGCGTGAATTGCTCCAGCCAAGTCCATTTGTGACACAATCCATCCACCAAATACATCACCACTCCAGTTTGTATCTGCTGGCATGGCAATCGTTTGTAAGGATAAAATTCCTTCTGGTTTGGTATAAGCTTCTGACACCTTAGCTCCCGAAATTCGTTTGAAGTTGTTGATCGAGCCACTGTTGCAATTCAGGCGCACGTAATGCACCGCTAATACGCGCGACCTCTGTCGTTTTATTCATTAAGACAAGTGTCGGAATACTTCTCACATGAAAAGCTTGGCTCAAGCGAGGAGATTCTTCGGTATTAATCTTGGCAAAGATAACGCCTGGATTTTGTTTTGCGACCTGCGCAAAATGTGGAGCCATCATTTTACAAGGTCCGCACCATTCTGCCCATAAGTCTATAAGAATAGGTAAATCACTATTCGTGATGTAGTTACTAAAATTCTGCTCATTTAGCTCAATTGGTGCAAGCAGTAGTAATGGCTGATGACATTGCCCACAGCTTGGTTGCTCCGGAAGTTTTTCTTCTGGGACTCGGTTTTTAGCACCACACGATGCACATACAATAATCATTTACATCACTCCTATATGCTGATGTAAAAATTCTAATTGGGTTGTCACTGCTTTTTCAAACCATGAACCGTGATAGATATCAAAATGTTTCATATCCCATTCATGATAACTCACAAAAGGTGCAATATTTGTCGCAGCTTCACGGCTTGACTCAATAGGAATAAGTGAATCTTTTTGAGCAGCAATAAATAAAACAGGAATATTAATCTGGCGCACAACTTGGATTGGACGGTATCGCATCAGATTAAAAAAGACACGAGCTGGGACTTCCCCGCTCCAATAATAGTCAGAATTCACAATCGATAAATAGCCATAATAACTATCTGCTGTAGGCATAAAGCATAGGTTATGTTGATCAACAACAGGTAATCTCTTTGGATTAAGCCCCATCTTTGATCCCATATAATCCTGACTCGACAGCTTTAATGCTTGGGGATAGCGCTGCAAAGGATAGAGCTTGGCAGTTTCAGCGCCATCTACATAGGGAATTTGTACTAAAACTGCTTGAATATTCTTTAACTCAGAAGCTAAGCTTAGCGCATATCCCCCACTTAAAGAAGTTCCCCAAAGCACAATCCTTCGGTTATCTACAAGTTTACAAGTCGAAGCATATTGAATCACTGTCTTCCAATCTTCTAATTGTGAATTGATGGAGACCATTTCTCTAGGCTTGCCAGTACTGCCGCCCCAATATCTGTAATCAAATAAAATAACAGCGTAACCTGCTTGAGCAAATCGCTGGGCATACTGAATAAGTTTAAATTGACGCAATCCGGCAAAACCATGCGCCATGATAATTACCGCAGATTTATTATTTGTTTTTGGAATATAAAAGTCAGCTGCAATCATTTCCTGATCACATGGAACATATAAAGGCTCAACCGTATAAGCGTGCATATGTGCTCCGTGGCATTATGGTCGAAGTAATGAATTTACAAAAAACATCCTGATCGCCTTTTAAAAATCTAGAGCTGTTCTATGACATAAGTTTTATCTATGTAAGAACAACGTTTTAGTGTCTTGTATCTCAGGTTAAGCTTAATGCTATGATACAGCATAAGAGGTTTTGTTAAATTTTGGAGTGACGAAATGTCAGATAATGTTGGTTTCGCAGGTCAAATTGGTCCAGAACACGTTGGCCAAGTTGTAGAAAAAGGATTTAAATCTATTATTAATAACCGACCAGATATGGAAGGCGGCGCAGAACAACCTACAAGCGCTCAGATTGAAGAAGCAGCACGTCAAGTAGGCTTAGACTATGTCTATCAACCTGTTGTAGCTGGACAAATTACTGAGTTAGATGTACGTACTTTTGCTAATCATTATAATGAATTGCCAAAACCTGTGCTGATGTTCTGCCGCACAGGAAACCGTTCAAACAACCTATATCAATTAGCAAAACAAATGGATTTGTTAGACGACTAAGTTTAAAAAATTAATTCTCTTGAAAACCCTATTTCTTATTTCAAGTAGGGTTTTTGATAAATTATTTTGCATATCTCTGCATGAACTCAACAGAACTAAAAACAATATTAATTTAGAGTATTTATATCTTTTAATTCATTTATTAATTTTCTATGAATAAATTTATTTTCGTTCTTTTAAGCTGTTTAATCGTTAGCGCATGCTCCTCAATGCAAGTAAAACCTACTGTCGGAGTAACGATGGGTACACGCATTTAATCAGTTACCCTACCTATAAATATCATGAGCAACCTCATGAAATATATGTTATTTTATAAACCTAAAAAATTATTTTAAATAACTTATCATTTTAATGGGGATAATCATGAAGCTTACTCATGGGGTATGTGGGATTACTTTGGCTGCTTTTTTGACAGCTTGTGGAGGAGGTGGCAGTGATGGCTACTATAACCAAAATTCAAATTCTGGCTCTACAACAACACCAACCACACCATCAACAGATCAGGAGTTAGCGACCTCAGTTTTAAATAATGTAAAACAAGAAGGTAAATATCTATTTGGTGCCTATGATCTTAATGATGAAAAGCAATCAAAAGGTTATATTGATCATGCACTAGATACCTTCGCTCAAGGACCACTTAAGTTAACCTTAGATATTCGAAAAGTAGATCTTACTAAGTACTCCGACCACTATCGTGATAAATGTTTTATCAAGAGTACTACAGACTACCGCGCCTGCTATGTATTTAAAGGGGAAGAAATAAAAACTTTACTCACTGGATATAATGATTGGGATTTTGATATTACAGCAGACGACTTGAAGAACATTAAACTGGCAAACGACAATATATCTCCGAACTTACAGGACTATCAATCAAATACCAGAATTTATATTTTTGAAAATGAAAATAATGATAAAAACTTTCAAGATGTAACTATTACAGGTGCGTTTGCTTATCCTTTCCAACAGTCATGGGGACTTGAACAAACCAAGCAAAAAAGATTCGTATTAATTAATGCTGCCACAAGTGATTATAAAATTACGACAACCGCTCTAGTTCAAGATCCAGAGACTGGCCAACCAACTGAAAAAGAAGTAACCACGGGTGCAATGAGTGTCTATAAAGATAATACATCAATTGATGGTGATCTCTATGTAGTTCAAGGTGGTTCTGGTTTCAACGTACTCATTAATGACAATCCTAATGTCCCTTTTGCAGAGCCAATTTCATTTGTTGTGAACTCTACTCCTGGCAATACAAACAATGCAACATATAAAGTAATGGCTAATAATCACCAAATATTGAGCCTACCAAATATTACTAGCCTTGAAGGAAGTCGAGTTGAAAATGAATCACCAACAACGAATGCACAGAAATTTAATGGCAGTATTTATTTAGAAGGACAAAATATTTTTACTTTCAAACAAAGCTTGAATGGAACTACATTAGACTTTAAGCATGTTATTAATGGGGTAAGCATTGAAGGTCAGTCTATTAATCAAAATGGGACTGTTTCAACAAACCTAAAAACACCTTTTATGCAAAAATTTACATTTTAAAGCTAAATAATTAGGATAAACCCTCTGTTTAAGAGGGTTTTTCTATATATTCTAAATATCTATTAAAATAGCTTAATGACAATGTTCGATATTATTATCATTGGCGCAGGTACTGCTGGTATTAGCGCATACAAAGAAGCCGTTAAACATACCAACAATATTTTAATTATAAATGATGGACCATGGGATACCACTTGTGCCCGCGTAGGCTGTATGCCAAGTAAAGTCCTCCTTTCAACAGCCAACCGCATGTTCGATATTCAAAATGCTCAAGAAGTTGCTTTAGACGTATCTGCAAAGATTAATACAGATCAAGTGATGCAACATGTGCAGACCTTACGTGACCGATTTACGCAAGCAACTTTAAAAGATGTAGAGCAATGGCCAACTGAGCATAAAGTTTCTGGCAAAGCACATTTTATTGATGCCCAAACTGTAGAAGTTAATGGTAAGCAATATCAATCAAAAAGTTTTATTTTGGCGGTTGGTTCTACTCCTAGTTATGATCAAACTTGGAAGCAAGAACTAGGGCATCGGCTTATAACCACAGATCAAATATTTGAATTAGAAACACTCCCTAAATCGATTGCTGTAATTGGTAGCGGTGTAATTGCTCTTGAGATTGCCCAAGCTATGCATCGGTTAGGGGTAAAAACTACAATCTTTGCTCGTAGTAAACGAATTGGGATATTGACTAGTTCTAGACTTCAACAGCTTGCTCAAGAAGAGCTAGGAAAAGAGTTAACAATACTATTCGAAACATTGCCAAGTGAGGTTAAAGTCAGTGAGGAAAGTGTTTTATTAAACTATAAACTTGAAGAAAAAGAAAAAAACCTCAAAGTTGAATATGTTTTAGCTGCAACAGGGCGTACAAGTTTACTCAATACTTTAAAACTAGAAAATATTGATAATTCTTTCAAAGATATTAAATTATTACCTATAAATGCTAAAACTAAGCAGCTAGATACATATCCAATTTTCATTGTTGGTGATGCTTACACCTCAACACCACTACAGCATGAGGCAGCCCATGAAGGTAAAAAAGTTGTTTATAACTGTTTAAATTATCCACAGGTTAATTCAGTTAAAACACTTACTCCATTAGGAATTGTCTTTAGTCATCCTGAAATGGCGATCGTAGGTCAAAGTTATAAGCAACTAAAAGATGAAGGTATAGATTTTATTACAGGTGAAGCCTCTTATGAACGACAAGGAAGAGCTATAGTTCTTGGAAAAAATAAAGGTGCTATTGAAGTTTATATTGAACGGGAAAGCCAAAAGCTTCTAGGTGCTGAGCTATTTACAGAAGCAACTGAACATATGGCCCATTTATTAAGCTGGATAATCGCTGAAGAATTAACGCTAAATGATATTCTAGAGAAACCCTTTTATCACCCGACTTTAGAAGAAGGTCTTCGAACTGCTCTAAAACATGCCCGTAGACAGTTAAAATAATAGCTTATAGAAGAGCACTTTTAATAAAGTTGGCTCTTCTATGCTTCAGATTGGTTTACTTTAATTAATTCATTTGATGGGAAATAACAGCAACTAATGAAGAATTCTTTTCAGATGAACTAGTATATATCCATGTCTCTAAAGGCTTCTCATTTTTAGAAATAATATAATTTGTTGTGGTTAAATTCTTATCTTTATATATTTCCTTTTTATAAGTTAGGCCTGTAGATTCCGGAGGCAGCCAACTTTCTAAGTTCTTCTGAATTTCCTTTATTTATAAATAATGAACATACACCATTATCAAGTTGTGTAATAACAAATTTTCCTTCAGAAGAATTTATCATCCAAGCATGACCATTATAATCTTTTAGAAAATGTACAGCATATTCATCAGGCATTTGGATAAACCCCATATTTTTTGCTTGATTATTTACTAATTCTGGATTTCCTCTCGAACTCACACAAATATTTAAAAAGGCTTTTGTACTATACAGACTTTTCACAATTTCTTTAGCATATATAGAGCTACAACTAAGTGTTATAACCAATATAATAGAAAATATTTTAAATCCTGCAAATTTCATTATTAATACTCTTATTATCATTTTAAATAATATGATTTATATCATAACTCATTCTAAAGTTAGTCGAATATTTTAATTTTTCCCGCGCATAAAAAAACACCCCCATTCATTGGAATGGGGGTGTTTGGAATAATGAGCTGGCGATGACTTACTCTCACATGGGTAACCCCACACTACCATCAGCGCTAAGAGGTTTCACTTCTG
>NZ_JAHPVG010000008.1:0-177733 GCF_025514755.1 Acinetobacter sp. WU_MDCI_Abxc222 | reverse complement strand
TAACTGTTTTTCAACAAGTTTCTATCTGCATCACCGCCGATGGATGTGCATTATAGACCATTACATTCCCTTTGCAAGCGAAAATTAAAAATTAATGACTCGAGCGTTTACTTTTAAACCACTATACTAATTAAGCTATTGTTTTATATTGATAATTATTTTATTTTTTATTTTTGGCTTAAATAGGCCAGTATCATGTTCGATAATCCGCATTTAAGTTGTTGTTCTGAGATAAGAAAATTGTCCTGACTTACATATCGCATCATCGTAAAAAGCGTACTATTAATAATTACAAAGGATTTATGCTGTACTTTTCGAAGACCTTTGCCCTATCCCTAACATATAAAAATTGGGTTAACGCTTTATCAGAATCAAGGTAAGGCAAAAACCTTAGCGAGTATGCGTCAATAATTTTTAAAACCTAAAAATAAAAATGGAAGCCTGTTAATTAGACTTCCATTTTCAAATATTAAGGAACTTATTGAGCTGATGAACTGTGCATTTCAGCGTGATTCATTTGCTCATGTGACTCTATCATCTGCTTCTTTTTCTGACTTGGCATGTAGTCAGGTTCATTGTTGATTGCCAAGTAAAAAATAATCATAAACAATAAACTCAAGATAGAAGCCACAATAAGTAACTTCCATCCCCACCAAGATTGTTCAGGTGATAATTTATTAGTCATTTCATTTCTCTCTTTAAATTAATATTTTCAGTTCATTCACTACGGCTTATTAAAACTTCATGCTCATACGAACCCAGTAATTTCTTCCGATATTGTTAAACTGCTCTTCGCTCGCAAATCCAAAGCCTGCACTACCCGCTTTGTTTAAGTGTTCGGTATAGGTCTTATCTAATACGTTATCGATACCAACAGAGACATCGATATCTTTACGAAGGTTGTAACTTCCGTTTAGAGAAAGAGTCGAAAAGCCTTTACTTGGTTTTAAGTCATATCCCACGATATTACCCTGATGTAGACTCACGCGGTTTTGCTCAGCCACAGCTCGCCACAACAGACCAAAATTATATTTGTCAGCCACATAGCGAATATTTAGGCGACCTTCTAAAGGTGAAATTTGAGGTAGTGGTTTGTCATCTGTGGTGTTTTTACCCCATGCATACATCGCACTCAAATCTGCCTGAATACGGTCAGTGAATTGGTATCCAATACCCGCTTCCGCACCTGCAATGGTTGCATCGACATTCTTGGCACCCGCAGTAATATCATGGCTCATATCATGCCCACCCATTCCAGTGCTTGGGTGATGGTGATAACTCATTAAAATGTAGTCATCAACCAAACCTGCATAAGCAGAAGCCCATGTGTTTAAAGCGCCATGTTGTTGCTGAAAGCCCAGATCTAACTGTAATGTTTTCTCAGGATTCACACCATTAAAAGTATTGGTTGAGCCCGCATTACCATGTTTAGGCGAGAAAAGTTCCCAATAATCAGGCATACGCTCTACATAACCTAAACCAATATAGCTTTTTAGGTCATGCTCAGGATGTTGATTTTCCCAACGAACAAATGCACTCGGTAAAGTCTTTTCAAGTTTAGTATTAAAGCCTTTTGCTTGAGAATCAGCACGCTCATCTTCAACCGTGACTCGATCTAAACGTGCACCTGCAACCATTTTGTTGAAATCGTTCCATTGATAGCCGAGTTCGCCAAAAGCACCATAAGATTGAAAACGCATATCTTGACGATATGGAATATTCATAGAAGGCATTGTTGGCGATGACATGCTACCGCCATGTTTATTAAATTGAGAATCAATGCCTGTGATCAAACTCCATTTATTCCATTCAGAAGTCATTGCCAAACGTGAGTTTAATGTACGGCGCGTTACCTGCATTTCCATCGCGTTCGGCATCAGCATGGTCATACCACCATGATTCATTTCAACTAATGGCGGTGTGCGCAAGCTAAAGTTATCCATAATATGGTCGTTATAGCTGTAGTTCACCTGCGCTTCAATTTTCTTAATGACATCAGTGATATTTTTCTTTTCAAACCTCAGACCTAAGCTTTCACGCGCAAACTGAGAACCATCCATTGAACGTCCAGCATAAAGCGATTCACCATCAGATTTTCCACCAGTGAGTTCGACCCACGTGTTTTCATCTGGAGTAAAGCCCAGCGCTACATCAGCATTCCACTTTTTCCATGCTGACGGCACAGTATTTCCATCACCATCTTGATAACTATTCGACTCTGAACGATTAGCATTTAAACGGATATATTTCCTTTCATCGCCCGCTGCTGCTTCAACATTATGGTCAATACGTCCATATGAACCTAGTAAAACACTTGCTTGTCCACGATAAGGTTTTTCAGAGGTGAGTTTCTCAGGCTGACGTTCAAAAAGGACTGTTGCAGCAGAACCTGTATTGGCATATTGAACCGTTTGCGGGCCTTTAATCACAGAAATACGATCATAACTTTCTGGTGAAATATAAGAAGTTGGAGCATCCATACGGTTTGGACAAGCACCTAAGTTCTCAGTTCCATCCGTTAGAATTTTGATGCGTGAACCAAACATACCTCGGAATGTCACATCACCATTGGTTCCACCGCTTTGTATGGAGTTAAACCCCATAATACTTTGTAGGTAGTCTGCACCATCTGTAGCAGGCACTGGCTGAATGGGCTGTTTCGGGTCTGCATGTACAATCAGACCATTTGCATCGTTGCCTTGTTGTGTTGTAACAACAATAGGTGCTAATGAGTGAAGCACTTTGGTATCGGCATCATTTTTTTCTGAATCAGCAAAAACTAGACCCGAATGAGAGACAGCAAGCATCGCAACCCATAAAGGTTGTAGTAAAAATTTAGAATGTGGCATTTTTATACGCTCTAAAACATAAATAAAGTGATATCGAAGTCAGTTAAGACCCCAACAAAAAATTGCTTTTTATTTATGCATATAGAGGCGGTGCACGCCCTTGCGGGAGTAGAAAAAGTCGCTGTAGTGCAAAGTAGACATGTCTAAATGCTTGTTGATAAGCGACTAAGCGGACTTGTATGCGGACTAAAACTTCTTTTACGCCAAGGTCAGGTGGCAAAACCAGATTGGCATAGACGGTACAATATTGACACTGGTGATTTGCATCATGATGATCATGTTGCCCCCGGGCTTGTGCCTGTTCAATAGGATGTTCATGATGTGAATGCATGGCATGTGACATGGCTTCCGTCTGTGCTTTAGGTTTAAGCAAAGCAAGGGTAATAGTTTCACAGACCGGAGCAATTTGATATTGCTTCGGTAATAGCGGCTGTAGAAATACCGCGACCTGTAAAAACACTGCTGCACATGCAAGCAGTAAGCCACTACGAAAAACCAAAAATCACATCCACACTACATTAATGTTTCAAGAATAGAAATTTTTAACGTTTTACTGCAACTTTTTCACGCTCACGTTGACGAACAACTTTTTCGACTTTTTCTCGAGCACGCTGACGTTTAAGTGGCGACAAATAATCCACAAATAATTTGCCATTTAAGTGATCCATTTCATGTTGGATACAAACAGCGAGAAGTCCATCAGCTTCTAACTCAAATGCTTGACCTTCAAGGTTAATTGCCTCAATTTTCACACGTGACGGGCGCTCAACTTTGTCGTATATTTGTGGCACCGATAGGCAGCCTTCTTCGTACTGCTGCTTATCTTCTGTCAGTGGAGTTATTTTGGGGTTAATGAAAACCATAGGGTCATCTTTAGATTCAGACAAATCTATGACGATAAGCTGAATATGACGATCGACCTGAGAAGCTGCTAAACCAATACCCGGTGCCGCATACATGGTTTCAAGCATATCTGCTGCAAGTTGACGAATTTCATCAGTAACTTCTTCAACAGGCTTAGCAATGGTACGAAGACGGGGATCAGGAAAACTTAAAATAGGTAATAAGGCCATACTGACGTCCTCACTTATGCCATTGATTGAAAAACCAAATGAAGGAAATACTTCATCGAAAAATTGTGTGTTAGCCGCCTATTATAACGCATCTGCACGCATAATTTTTAGGAATTATCATAATGAAAAAGGTTTTTGACGGCATGGTTCAATTTCATGCTTTGGGGATAAAAAAGCATTTACTTGCTTTGGCACTTTTTACAGGGGTTGCATTCAGTACGGTAGCAGAGACTTATGCTGCTAGTCCGAACCATAATCCACCCTCTCTTAAAAGTAATGCACCACATGTCTACGTAGTAAAACGAGGAGATACGCTATGGGATATTTCCGGTCACTTTCTGAGTAAACCTTGGCGCTGGCCTGAAATTTGGGCAAACAATCAGCATGTCAAAAATCCACACTGGATTTATCCTGGTGATCGATTACTGCTGTGTAGTTTAGATGGCCGCCCATTGATCGGTAAAGATGAGGGAGATGGCTGTGTCGGCATTATTCGCCGTTACACAGGTCAAATGACAAATTTACAACCTCAAGTTCGTGTGGAGTCACTTAACAATAACGTACCTGTTATTCCTCTTGAACATATCAAACAGTGGTTAGAACACAGCACTATTCTACCTATCGATGCAATTCAACACACTCCTTATGTAGTCGGTACTGCCGATCAACGTGTACTGGCGGCAAAAGGCCAGACTATTTATGCGCGCGGACAAGGTTTAATTGATGGTCAACGTTATGCAGTTTATCGTGAAGGTGAACCTTATTATTTCACAGATAATAAAGGCAAAAAACACAGTCTAGGTATTGAGTTACAACAAGTTGCCTCAGGGATCGCGATCTCTTCTGAAAAAGACATTACCACGCTTGAGTTAACTGATAGCTACAATTCTGAAGTACGTCGTGGTGATCGGGTAATGCCAGAAGAAGAAGCAACATTGCCTACTTTATTTTATCCAGTAGATGCCACTCAGGTGACCGATGGCGGCAAAATTATTCGTGTAATGGGATCAATTGGTACTGCTGCCAAAAATAGTGTAGTGACTTTAGATCGAGGTATGGCACAAGGTATTCAAGTAGGACAAGTTTTTGATATTACGCAACAAGGTGAAACCATTCGAGATCCTAAAACCAAAGAACCAATACAGTTACCAGGACAACAAATTGGTAGTCTGATGGTCTTTAGAACTTTTGATCAGTTGAGTTATGCCTACGTATTAGAAAGCGATTTACCAGTTAAAGTTGGTTCAAGCATTCAGCCACCCCGCTATAATGATTAATGCTGGATGTACCTTTTACAATGCTTACCCAACTTTCTTCACACCATTACCACACGCTTAAAGTGTGGTATTTGGTGCAACACTCTTTAGTCAGCTTTAAAAAGATTGTCGATTATTTTGGTAGCTGTGAAAAGGCGCTCCAACCTGCTGGATTATCTCAATGGCGCAATCTCGGGTTACATGCTAATCATTTAAAACGCGTAGCTGAGTTTCAAACCGCTCAAGGTCTAGCTCAGTTTGAAAAACTAATTCAACAGATCCATCAACATACTGACTTTATTTTAACGAAAGATGACTCAGGCTATCCCACTCAGTTATTACCTTATACAGACCATCCACCTATAATTTTTGGAAAAGGCCAAGCTCAAGCTTTATTGCAACCGCAAATTGCGATTGTCGGCAGTCGAAAACCAAGCCCGCATGGTCGCCAAGTTGCTTATGATTTTGCCTATTACTTAAGTGAAAAAGGTTTTTATGTGAGTAGTGGCTTAGCATATGGCATTGATGAAGCTGCTCACCAAGGAGCATCAGCACATCAACGTACGATTGCTGTGACAGGAACAGGTTTAGACAGTACCTACCCTGCTCAAAATAAAAAACTTGCAGAACATATTTTGGCTCAAAACGGCGCCATCATTACTGAGTTTTTGCCTGGGACACCTCCATTACAACAACATTTCCCACGTAGAAACCGAATTGTCAGCGGTTTGAGTTTAGGCGTGTTAGTGGTAGAAGCTACATTAAAAAGTGGTTCTCTCATCACTGCGAACAAAGCTGCCGAACAAGGTAAAACTGTATTTGCCATTCCTGGTCATATTTACAGTGAGTTTCATCAAGGTTGCCATCAACTTATTCGTGAGGGAGCAATTTTAGTCGATCATCCTGAACAAATTATTGAAGACCTTGCTTTACCCACTCAGTGGCAAAGTCAGCAACAGAACTCCACCGAGGAGGCTGTAGTTTCTAGTACTCCAGAAATTCCTGAGCATTTAATTAACCTTTATCAATCTTTAGACTGGGTCGGACAAAATATTGATCAGCTTGTTTTACATCACTCTCAGCCTGTTGCAGAACTCACCTCTTCACTGATGGAACTAGAACTACTTGGTTTATGTATGCAACAATCAGGATTGTATTTACGTTGTCGTTCTTAGTATTGGAGCGCACAATAGCAATTCTGTCTGATTGAAAGGAAGAGTATTACCATGATTACCACCTCAGTTACCGAAGCAGCCCAATGTTTACAACAAGGTCAAGTTTTGGCATATCCAACTGAGGCAGTTTGGGGGCTAGGTTGCAACCCTTTTAATGAGCAAGCTTTTCAAAAGATTCTTGAACTAAAGCAAAGGCCTATTGAAAAGGGTGTAATTTTATTAGCAGGTCATATTAACCAAGTTGAGCACCTACTAACTTCTCTACCTCAAACAACTCAACAAGAAATTATTGATTGTTGGACTAATCATCAACCTTCAGAAAGAGCAACAACTTGGCTATTACCTGCTGGTGAACATATTCCTTCATGGATTAAAGGTGAGCATCCACTTGTCGCTGTTCGAGTCACTACACATCCTTTATGTGTGGCATTATGCAATGCTTTTCATGGCTTTATTGTCTCGACTAGTGCGAACCCAAGTGGGCAAGAACCTGCGCACTCACTACAGGATGCCTGCCAATACTTTGGTTCACAATTAAACTATCTGAATGGTGACTTAGGCCAGAGTCAACAACCAAGCCGAATCATTAACGCTCTTACCAGAGAGATTATTCGCGCCTAATTTCAAACAAAAAAAAGCTCAGTTATATAGGGATAACTGAGCATAAAAAAGGATGGGTATATACCACATCCAGAGGGTTTGGATATCTGTGGAACGAAAGGTAATTTACAAAGAAAAGAGCGCCTTTCGTAGTGGCCGCTATTATGTGGTAAGAGATTCAATGAGAGAAATATATTATTTCTCTAAAAAAAGCATGAAAAGTGTAGGGAATTTGCGGTTTTTTGCCTATAAATTAAAATTATATTAATATTTTTACTCGGCTTTTTTAATATTTATATTACAACCTATTTCTATAAACTATTTATAAATCATATAGAAAACCTTTAACTAAGAAAAAATTGGCATATTTTTATGAGTTTTTTTCAAAATATGCCATAGTTTTTTTAGCAACTTTAGTTTTGTTCTTGCATCAATTCGCTCTTTTTAGGACTCACCTTCTTCTGAGCCATAATAATACCAATCAAAATAACAATCCCACCTAGCGTGTGATAAATGGTCCACTGCTCAGATAACCAGACGCTTGCAATAACTGCTGTAAAGACAGGCACCAAGTTCATAAAAATACTTGTTCTATTAGGACCGAGTTGTTGAACAGCTAACATCCAAACTAAAGGCGCAATAAGTGAAGCAAATACACCTGCATAAATAGCACTTGGTGCATTTTGTACATTTAAAGCATCAAGTCCAAACCAGAGAATTAAAGGAATATGAAATATGACAGAAAATCCAATCTGAACATATAAGCTTGTCATAATTGGTAGTGGCAACTGCCATTTTTTAAGGAATACTCCATAAAATGCATAGAAGAATACGGCAATAATCATCAAAGCATCACCAAGGTGTCCGCCACCACTTAAAAGCTTATTAATATTTCCTTGGGACATGACATATAACAAACCTGCAAAAGATAGAATACTGCCAAAAACTGCAAAGCGATTAGGCACATCTTTTAAAATGGCAAGCGAAACAAAGATCGTAAAGATGGGAATAAATGCATTCACAATTCCCATATTGGTTGCACTGGTATAATGGGCAGCCGTATAAGCTAAGCCTTGATAAAGCACCATCCCAAATGCACTTAACACAGCAAGCTTAGGTAAATAGGGTATGACTAGTCGTCTTTGTCTCCACACAGACATAAACATAAATGGAGTCAAAATAATAAAAGCGATTAACCACCGATAAAAACTAATACTTACCGGAGAGATATAATCCGAGACATAGCGGGTGACTACAATATTTAAAGACCAAATCAATACTGCCAAAATGGGAAAAATAAACGCCCATTTGTGATATTTCATGACCTGACTCATAGCAATACACCATCTACAAAAGAGATTTTATTTTGAAGAATGTCTTAATAAATTGAAATATCGTATTTCCGACATTGATATCGAACTTAGGACATTATCCTTTTTAGAATAATGTCCAAGCTTTCACGGCATGACCTACCACTTTATGTAATTGCTCGCTACTCGCACCGTCTCTTGCTTGAATGGTAAGGCCTTGAATGACAGTGGTATAAAAATCAGTCATTTCCTGTAAAGGTGCATGAGAAGATAAATCCCCTTGCTCTACCCCTTGCTGAAGACGTTTTAATAATTTTTCTTTTGTCTTTATGCGCTTATCTAATAGATTTTGCTGTACATCTTGAGTGGCATCAGAGCAATTCATAGCCGCAACGACCACCATACAACCTGCTGGCTTATTGGGCTGAACCAATCTTTTAACAATGTCATAAAGATATAACTCAACAGCAATTTTTGCAGTTTTTGCTTCTACAAATATAGTGTCAATCGGACATCCTTCATGAGCTAAATAATAATCAACACTTTTGTAAAACAGCCCCGCCTTATCACCAAAGGCACTGTATAGGCTTGGTGCTGTAATTTCCAAAGCTTGCGTTAAATCACTAATAGACGTTGCTTCATAGCCATGCTCCCAAAAGAGCAACATTGCTTTTTGCAGAACCTCTTGTTCATCAAAGCATTTAGGACGTCCGCGCTTTTTTTTCAGCGCATCTTCTGCAGCAGCTAAATTCGTTTCATGCCTATTTGTCATAAAGATCACATCTATTTTTATAACAATCGTTATTAAATTAATTGACGTTCGATTTTTTATCAACTATTTTATTTTCATAATGATCGTTAGTTAATTAATAAATTGTCTTTCTTTACTCCAAATTTAGCCAAGTAAGGATTTCCTATGGACCAATCGTCTATCTCTAAAGCGCGACCCACGACCTCCACTCAAGGAAGCTGGTTTGCCATTTTGGCCGTTTCTATCGCAGCATTTGCCTTAGTTACAAGTGAATTTTTACCCGTTGGTGTTTTAAATAGTGTCGCAACAGATTTAAATATTTCTGTAGGTACAGCAGGTCTGATTATTACGGTACCCGGCATTATGGCAGCAATTGCAGCCCCTCTATTGCCTGTATCTGTAAAACAACTTGATCGGCGTTATGTACTTATCTTGCTGACAGCTATTATGGTTATTGCCAATGCCATTACCGCATTTGCTGAAAACTTTCATATTTTATTGTTAAGCCGCTTAATTTTAGGTATTTCAATTGGTGGTTTCTGGGCGACCGCCATTGCTCTAAGTGGAAAATTAGCTCCCTCACACCTTCCTATTGCTAAAGCAACTGCGGTCGTGATGGCAGGTGTGACTTTTGCTACAGTTCTAGGTGTACCGATTGGAACTTGGTTAAGCGAGTTTTATGGCTGGCGTAGTGCTTTTGGAATTACAGCAGGCATTGGCTTAGTTGTTTTAATCTTACAATTAATCTTTTTACCTAAACTTGTACCAGACTCGGCAATTCATATGAAAGATTTGCCAGCACTATTACGCACTCCTAAAGCACGTAGTGGCATGTTGATTGTTTTATTGATCGGACTCGCTCATTTTTGTGCCTATAGCTATTTAGCACCTTTCTTTAAAAATGTTGCCGGTTTTAACGGGACAACCATTAGTTCATTATTATTGCTCTATGGAATTGCAGGTATTTTCGGGAATGCTTTTGCCGGATATAGTGGCAACCTAAATGTCCGTTATACATTAGCTTTTGTGGGCACATGCTTTGCAATCGTATTTTTTGGATTTCCTCTTTTTGCCGTTCATGAGTTTGGTGCTATTGTCTTAACCGCGTTATGGGGATTTGCATTTGGCGCTTTCCCTACCTCAGCAAATATCTGGATGTTTGTCCACGCACCACATGCTGTTGAAAAAGGTATGCCGCTTTTTGTAGGTATGTTTCAGGTGATGATTGCGACAGGTTCATTATTAGGGGGATATGTGGTTGATCATTTCAATGAAAATACTTTAATTTATGGAGTATTAAGCTTCGTTGCCCTAGCATTACTGAGTACATTTACCTTAGCGAAAGGTCTTAATAACCCTAAAGCTACTTGTGAAAATTAAAATATGAGTCAGAGCATATAGATGAACAATGAGGATCAGCAATTTTCATTATTAAACAGTATAGAAGTTCATGAATTTCTATACCAAAAAGAAGATATTGTTCGTCCTCATGCATCTCTTTGGGGAGATTTTAATTTCAGTTTAAATGGCATATTAGAAATAGAGATTGAAGAACAGCTATATCTTTCTCCACCTAGCTATGGTCTTTGGATTCCACCCCAAACTGTTCATCAGTCAACCCATATCGACCATGAAATTCATTATATCTGTATTCGACTACACCCTCGCCTCTGTTCTATTTTAGGTGATATCTGTAAATGTTTTAGTATCCAACCTTTCTTTCGAACCTTAGTTTTACAAATTCTAGAGCAGCAAAAACAAACCGAACACCCTGAATACTTAGAACATCTTTTACAAGTTCTATTCGATCAACTTAAACAAGCTCCTGCATATTCGCATTATTTGCCGCAAACACGGCATCCTGTTTTATTGCCTATTTTAGAAAAACTTTCAGATCCATTACTTTTTGATCACTCTTTACAGCAGTTGCTACAAAACTTTTCGGTCAGTGATCGTCACTTATTACGTTTGAGTCAACAAGAGCTTCAGCTTTCGTTGTCCGAATGGAGAAATCGGGCCAAAATTGTTTATGCCATTCATCAGATTCGCCAAGGGACGCCTATCAAGCGTTTAGCATACGATTTAGGTTATCAACATAGCTCAAGTTTTATTGAGTTTTTTAAACGTTACACTGGGCAAACACCTATCCAAATCAGAAATAACTAGAATTCAGTTTATCTTTAAAAACTTTTCCTTTTTTGAACACGAATATTATTGCACTGCTCCTTAATAGCAGTTAAAACAAATGCGTTACTTGATATCAATTACAATCTTTAGGAAAGACTCATGACACAATCTGTATATCACATCCCAGTAAAAGCCATTTCAGGCGAAACGGTTGACCTCGAACAATACAAAGGAAAAGTTTTACTTATCGTAAATACTGCTTCTAAATGCGGTTTAACTCCACAATACGAAGGCTTAGAAAAACTGTATCAAGCAAAAAAAGATCAAGGTCTTGAAATTTTAGGTTTCCCAGCAAACAACTTTAAAGAGCAAGAACCAGGTTCTGATGAAGAAATTCAACAGTTCTGTTCATTAAATTATGATGTTCATTTCCCTTTATTTTCTAAGGTTTCTGTAGTCGGCGAAGATAAGCATCCACTTTACCAAGCTTTGACAACGGCTCAGCCGGAACGCACTGGTGAAGGACCCTTCCGTGAGCGTTTAGAAGGCTTAGGTATTCCGACCAACCCTGCTCCAGAAGTTTTATGGAACTTCGAAAAGTTTTTAATTAATAAAAATGGTGAAGTCGTAGCTCGCTTTGCTCCGAACCTAACAGCAGACGATGAACAAATCGTTAAAGCAGTTGAAGCAGAGTTAGCAAAATAATATTTTGAAATGTGAGAAAGGGCGTTTTATACGCTCTTTTTTATCCTCTCCTCGAAATGTTGTTCGTTTGCAACAATACAATTTTTCTTCATATTTTATGCCTATAGTATCTATTTGCTTTATTTGATGTTGTTGTTAGTTATGAAAAAAGTTTTACAAGGTGCATTTCTTCCTTTTGTAATTTTTGCCTCAGGCATGCTTTTGCTTGGATGTGATCAGGCACAGGATCATGCGACAGAACAAGAAAAAACCGAAATAACTGAACAGGCATCCGATCAGGCTATTGAACAAAATGAGTCAGATATTGCCCCCAACAAAACCGAATTTAAAAGCGGCAACATTTTTTATATGGTCCGCGATGCTGCTAATTTACAGCTTAAAGCTGGTGACTACGTTGAACAACTTAAAGATACTCAGCTTGATGTTGAACAAGCCATCCAAGATAAAAATCAGAATGAACTAAAAACTACTGTCACTACTTTAAAACAGCAACTAGAAGGTTTAAATCAAGCACTTTTGACTTTAGATATCAAAAGTCAGGAAATTGAGAATATTCGACAAAGCTTATTACATGCCAATCAACAAGCTCTAAGTATGCCTTTATTAAATGGGAAATTGGATCAAATTGACTTTGACCAAATTGAAAAGCAACTTAATACCATTCAAATGGATATGGTGAAGCTTGCTGCCATGATTATGGCAGGAGATGAAAAATCAGATTCCAAAACTGAATCTTAAAAATTAACTCATAAAAAAAGCCACCTTACGGTGGCTTTTTTTATGAGTTAATTCACAAGTGCTATAGTTGCTTTACTACATTTACCTGCCTCAGCTAAATGATATTCATTGATTGCTTTCTGACCTTGTGTATCATCTACTAATTTTAAATTAGCACCACCAACAAAAACGCCGGGTTTAATATATTGCTGCACAAAATATTTTTTCCCAGCTTCAGTTTTGAATTTTAAATGATTTGGTGAAAATTCTGATTCAGTTGAAACTGTATGTTCTTGATTACCAGAAACTTCTTTATAAAAGAATATACCACGTGCCGTTTCCCCTAGACACTCTCCATCAACCCAAACATCTTTTTTCAAAGCGCTACCAACTACATTATTAGAACGGTATACATAAATTATCGCATTTCCGTTTGTTGGAGTTGTTAATTGCTTTGCTTGCTGGGCTAACTGTGGATTAGCCTGCGGTACTGATACACACCCAACAAAAGCAGTAGACATAAGGAGCGGCAACCAATATTTAAATTTCATTTTAAGTATCTCTTATTTATGATGATTTAGGTTTTGAAGCGCAAATTTACATTAAAAACATATTATTTGAAATATAAATATTATTCTAATAATTAAAACTGAAAATAAAAAAGCCACCTTACGGTGGCTTTTCCAATCTCAAACCGGCAATTATAGTGCGCGGTTTTTCATCTTACGGATAGTTTCAAGCTGACCTGAAATCTCTGATAGAGATGCCAATGCAGCTGCTGAGTCCAAATCACTCTTTTGGTTCGCAAGCAATTGTTCAGCATTTTTACGTGCTTCCAAAATTGCAGCTTCATCCAAATTGTCAGCACGGATTGCAGTATCTGCAAGAACCGTTACAACATGAGGTTGAACTTCTAAAACACCGCCAGATACATAGACGATTTCTTCTGTACCATTTTCCAACTGAACACGAATCGGGCCCGGTTGAAGCAAAGTTACAAGTGGAGCATGTCCTGGCAAAATACCAAGCTCACCACCAGCACCTTTCGCGATTAACATCGTTACTGCGCCAGAGTAAATAGACTCTTTAACACTTACGACATCACATTGCATAGTCGCCATGAGATGATCTCCTTAAATTAGAGTTTCTCAGCTTTAGCAATCACTTCGTCAATACCACCAACCATATAGAACGCTTGTTCTGGGATGTGATCGTATTCACCAGCTAATAGACCTTTAAAGCCACGAATAGTTTCTTTAAGCGGTACTAATTTACCAGGAGCACCAGTAAACACTTCAGCTACGTGGAATGGTTGAGAGAAGAAACGTTGGATTTTACGCGCACGGTAAACAACCAATTTGTCTTCTTCAGCTAACTCATCCATACCCAAGATTGCGATGATGTCTTTAAGCTCTTTATAACGTTGCAATACGTTTTGTACTGCACGCGCAATTTCATAGTGCTCTTGACCAACAACTAATGGGTCTAACTGACGTGAAGTTGAGTCAAGTGGATCGATCGCTGGATAGATACCAGAAGATGCGATGTCACGGCTCAATACTACTGTTGCATCTAAGTGAGCAAATGTAGTTGCAGGAGATGGATCTGTTAAGTCATCGGCAGGTACATATACTGCTTGGATCGATGTGATCGAACCAGACTTAGTAGATGTAATACGCTCTTGAAGAACACCCATTTCTTCTGCAAGTGTAGGTTGGTAACCTACTGCAGATGGCATACGACCTAACAATGCTGATACTTCAGTACCCGCAAGTGTATAACGGTAGATGTTGTCGACGAATAATAATACGTCACGACCTTTACCATTTTCGTCTTTTTGATCACGGAAGTATTCAGCCATAGTCAAACCAGTTAACGCTACGCGTAAACGGTTACCTGGTGGCTCGTTCATCTGACCGTAGACCATTGCTACTTTGTCAAGAACGTTAGAATCTTTCATTTCGTGATAGAAGTCGTTACCTTCACGAGTACGTTCACCAACACCAGCAAACACAGATAAACCTGAGTGAGCTTTAGCGATGTTGTTGATCAACTCCATCATGTTAACAGTTTTACCAACACCGGCACCACCGAATAAACCAACTTTACCACCTTTTGCAAACGGGCAAAGTAAGTCAATTACTTTAATACCAGTTTCTAGAAGGTCAGTAGAAGCTGCTTGTTCAGCATAAGAAGGTGCTTGACGGTGAATCGGCAAACGCTCTTCAGTCGCTACAGGACCTGCTTCATCAATTGGGCGACCCAAAACGTCCATGATACGACCAAGCGTAGCTGGACCTACTGGAACAGAAATCGGTGCATTTGTGCTAGTTACATTAAGGCCACGTTTAAGACCTTCTGTAGAACCCATTGCGATGGTACGAACAACACCATCGCCAAGCTGTTGCTGAACTTCTAATGTAGTTTCAGTACCGTCAACTTGGAGAGCGTCATAGATCTTAGGAACGCTATTGCGCTCAAACTCGACGTCGATAACCGCGCCGATGATCTGAATGATACGACCGCTACTCATTGCTGTCTCCTCAATTCAAACTTAATAATGTTAAACGGCAGCGGCACCGCCAACGATCTCGGAAATTTCCTGAGTAATCGCGGCTTGACGCAGCTTGTTGTAAATGAGTTGTAGGTCTTTAATCAATTGTCCTGCGTTGTCTGTCGCTGCTTTCATAGCGACCATACGAGCTGACTGCTCACATGCAACGTTTTCAATCACACCTTGATAAACCATAGACTCGATATAGCGAACCAACAAACCATTTAACAATTCTTCTGCTTCTGGTTCGTAGATATAGTCCCAACCATAAGTACGGTTGAGATCATCGCCTTCTTCTGCCGGTGCCAAAGGAACAAGTTGTTCTACTTTAGGCTGCTGAGTCATTGCATTAACGAAGCCATTTGATACGAGATAGATACGATCTAATTCGCCTTTATCAAATGCATCAAGCATAACTTGGACTGAGCCAGTTAACTGCTCCAAACTCGGCGCATCGCCAAGTTGGGTAGTTGCACCGAGCACTTTACCGCCGTAATTCTTAAAAAACGAAACCGCTTTTTGACCAATTAAAGCAAATTCAACTTCAATTGACTGCTGTTGTTGTGCTTTGACATGCTGCACAACTTTCTTGAACAAGTTAATGTTCAAGCCACCTGCCAAACCACGATCTGAAGACACTACAATATAGCCAACACGCTTAACTGGGCGGTCAACCATATAACGGTGTTTGTATTCAGGGTTTGCTTGTACCAAGTGAGCAATTACACGGCGCATATTATCGGCATACGGACGGCCCTGAGCCATGCGCTCTTGCGCACGACGCATTTTAGAAGCAGCTACCATTTGCATCGCGCGAGTAATCTTTTGCGTGCTCTTGATACTAGCTACTTTGGCGCGAATTTCTTTTAAATTTGCCATACGCTTAACCTAGTATTCGAAAGCTCTTTCGAGCTTCCGAAGGTTGATCCGTGAACCAAACTTAACTAAAACTAAACTTAGTAAGTTTGAGTCGCTTTAAAGCTTTCAATACCTGCTTTGATTGCTGCTTCGATGTCTTTGTTGTAATCACCAGTTTCATCGATTTGTTTCATCAACGGAGCATATTCTGAGCGGAAGTAAGAAATTAACGCAGCATCAAAGTCTACGATTTTCTTAACTTCTACGTCAGCCATGTAGCCTTCGTTAGATGCATAAACAGAAACAGCTTGGTCAGCAATTGAGTAAGGAGCATATTGTTTTTGCTTCATTAACTCAGTTACACGTTGACCATGTTCAAGTTGCTTACGAGTTGCTTCGTCAAGGTCAGAAGCGAACTGAGCAAACGCAGCCAATTCACGGTATTGTGCTAAAGCGGTACGGATACCACCAGACAATTTTTTGATGATCTTAGTTTGAGCAGAACCACCAACACGAGATACAGAGATACCCGCGTTCACAGCAGGACGAATACCTGCGTTGAATAATGATGTTTCTAAGAAGATCTGACCGTCAGTAATCGAAATTACGTTCGTTGGTACGAATGCAGATACGTCACCTGCTTGAGTTTCAATAATTGGCAATGCAGTTAAAGAACCAGTTTGACCAGTTACTGCGCCATTAGTGAATTTCTCAACGTAGTCAGCAGATACACGAGAAGCACGTTCAAGAAGACGTGAGTGAAGATAGAATACGTCACCTGGATACGCTTCACGACCTGGTGGACGACGTAAAAGCAATGAAATTTGACGGTAAGCAACAGCTTGCTTAGACAAATCATCATAAATAATAAGAGCGTCTTCACCGCGGTCACGGAAGTATTCACCCATTGTACAGCCAGAGTACGGAGCTAAGTACTGCATAGCAGCAGGATCAGCAGCCGCAGCAGCGACAACAGTTGTATACGCCATAGCGCCAGTTTCTTCTAGCTTACGTACAACGTTTGCAATTGTCGATTGTTTTTGACCAATCGCAACGTATACACATTTAATGCCAGAGTTTTTCTGAGCGATAATCGCATCGATCGCCATCGCTGTTTTACCAGTTTGACGGTCACCGATGATCAACTCACGTTGGCCACGGCCAACAGGAATCATTGTATCAACTGATTTATAACCAGTTTGAACAGGCTCATCTACAGATTGACGCCAAATTACGCCTGGTGCTACTTTTTCAACAGCATCAGTTAATTTCGCATCAATTGGGCCTTTACCATCAATTGGGTTACCCAAAGCATCGACAACACGGCCAAGAAGTTCAGGACCAACTGGAACTTCTAATACACGACCTGTACAACGAGCTTTTTGACCTTCTTGAAGGCTTAGGTAGTTACCTAAAACAACGGCACCCACTGAATCCTGTTCTAGGTTCAGTGCCATACCAAATAAGCCGCCGTCGAATTCGATCATTTCACCGTACATTGCATCAGCAAGACCGTGAATGCGCACGATACCGTCGGATACCATAACAATGGTACCTTCGTTTTTAGCGGTCGCGCTGGTGTCCAGATCTCCGATACGCTGTTTAATGAGCGCACTGATCTCGGATGGATTCAGTTGTTGCATTGCGCTATTCCTCAATCTTTTATTAGTTCAGTCTTCATCATTTGCATTATGCAAGAAGACGAGTACGCATTTTTTCAAGCTTGTTAAGCGCAGAATCATCTATCACTTGATCGCCTGCACGAATTACAACACCTGCAATAAGCTCAGGTTTAACTTCAACTGAAACAGTTACTGTGCTGTTAAAACGCTTTTCCAAAGCAGATTTCAACAGTTGCTCTTGTTCAGCAGTTAACGGGAAAGCCGATTCAATCACGACATCCACATTGTTGTTATTCTGTGATTTAAGCTGTTCATATTCTGCTTCAATTTCAGGTAACAGCATTAAACGATCGTTATCTGCAAGAAGTGTCAAAAAGTTAGACACTGCTTGAGATTGATCTTCACCTAAAACTTTAGCAAAAAGCTTCACTTGCTCCGCAGGAGTAAGTTCAGGGCGATTTAAATAAGCGGAAAATGCTTCGTCTTGCACCGCAGCACTGAGCACTTGTAACGCATTCGACCAATTGTCTGTTGCACCTTGCTCAGAAGCATAAGCAAATGCTGCTTTGGCATACGGACGTGCCAACGTCAAGAGTTCAGCCATAATTCGCCTCGCTTAAAGTTTAGCAGCCAGCTGAGACAGCATGGCGTTATGAGCTTCTGCATCAACTTGCTGGTTCAGGATTTTTTCTGCACCAGTTACTGCCAAAGCAGCTACTTGTTGACGTAATTCTTCGCGAGCAGAATTGATTTCTTGATCAACAGCTTCTTTAGCCTGTTGACGAATACGCTCACCTTCAGCCGCAGCTTGAGTACGAGCTTCTTCGATCAATTGCGCTGCACGACGGTTCGCTTGTTCGATCAATTGAGCCGCTTGTGCTTTAGCTGCATCAAGTTCTTGCTTAACTTGCGCTTGTGCATCGGCAAGGTCAGCTTTCGCTTTTTCTGCTGCATTTAAGCCATCAGCGATTTTACGCTGACGCTCACTAATCGCATTGATTAGTGGTGGCCAAACAAACTTCATGCAGAATGCAACAAAGAATGCAAACGCAATCGCTTGACCAATCAATGTGAGGTTGATATTCATTGCAATTCCTCAAATAGTGGATTTAGGAATTAAGATGATTAACCTACAAATGGATTAGCGAAGATGAAGAACAAGCCAATACCAACACCGATCATAGGCACAGCATCAAGAAGACCCGCGATTAAGAACATACGAGTTTGAAGTTGTGGAGCCAATTCTGGTTGACGAGCAACAGCTTCTAAAAAGCGACCACCCAAAAGACCAAAACCAATCGCAGTACCCAAAGCACCGAAAGCGATCAAGATAGCAGATGCAATTGCAACTAGACCTAAAGTGAGTTCCATGAAAAATTCCTCAGAGGTTAGGTTATTACCAAATTAAATTAAAAAAATTCAGCCCAACCATCATTTGATAGTTAGGCAATACCATTAATGTTTTTCGCTTGCCATGCTCAAGTAAACGATGGTAAGCATCATAAAGATGAATGCCTGCAACGTGATTACAAGAATGTGGAAGATCGCCCAAGGCACAGACAACGCCCATTGAATCCAGAACGGCAATAAAGCAATCAGGATAAAGATCAACTCGCCGGCATACATGTTACCGAATAGTCGGAGAGCTAATGAAATCGGACGAGCAAGGAATGTTACCAATTCCAAAATCAAGTTCACTGGAATAAGCAACGCTTTTGCAACTGGATTACTTGGGTTAAATGGGTTAAGTGCCAACTCGCCAACGAAACCACCAACACCCTTTTCGCGGATGCTGTAGAACAAGATAAGTACAAATACAGATAAAGACATACCTAAAGTAATGTTTGGATCTGTAGATGGAACGATCTTGAAGTAAACGTGGTGAGGGTCCATACCAAATACGTTTGCACCTACAAACGCTGCAACTTGAGGAATCCAGTCAACTGGAATCAAGTCCATTAAGTTCATGAGGAAAATCCACACGAAAATAGTGAGTGCAAGCGGAGCGATTAAACGTGATTTGCCATGAAAAGTATCACGGACACTTGAGTCAACAAACTCAATGATCATTTCGATTGCTGACTGGAATTTAGTTGGAACACCTGCATTTGCAGCTTTCGCAACGATCCAGAACATCAAACAGAAAATCACACCAAGGCCAATTGACCAACCCATTGAATCCAAGTGAATTGCAGTGAACCCCATCGAATGAGCTTCTTCAGCAGTCTCAGCCAATTTCCATGTACCGTCTGGCATTTTGCCATAGGTCATATTGGTCAAGTGATGCTTGATATACTCTGTCGAAGTGAGGGCATGTTCTTCAGCAGCCATAAATCACACCTGGTCAATGTCAATTACTAAAAAGAAGGGAAACGAACATCGGCGTACTGTCGATATCTCGCCGCCCTCCAAAAAATCTTCAATTCTTCTTGTTTCTACACCCGTTTTTGTAGACGTGACACCCAAAATGGAGCAACCCACGACATTGCCTGAACGAGAATAAAACCAAACAGCAATGCTAACGGTGATAAAGGTTTAACATTGCTCAAAATCAAAATAAATCCAACGATCATGATTGCAAATTTGCCTAACATGCCCCTATACATGTTAGACAGCACTTGTTTTGATGCTCGTGCACCTGCTGTTCTGAAGGATTGCCACGAAAAATAACTCGTCGCAAGCCAGCAGACCAACGCACCAAGTGCCGCACTTAATGCTGCTGTCATGTCTTTTATGCTCCACGCCACAAGTGCGGAAACAGGGATCATACATGCTTGTAAGAAGACCAAAGCTTTTGCTAATCGTCGGTCAATCAAGCGACTAGTTTGGCTCATTATTTATCCACTCACAGCATAAATGCTTGACAAGTTTAGCTGATGATCGCTTTTAATCGCAGGCATTATAGAGTTACACCCCTGAACATGCAATCTTTTCCCGACTTTAGTCGGGGTTTTTCATGACAGGTGGTGCTGACGCTACAGTCAGCCTTTGTTTACTTTTTATCTTACTTTTGCGTACTTAATACACATTTATCTGTTTTTATAGCCAGTTTCTTCCATGCAGTGACGAAATCATCCTCATTATTCATGCTCTCGTCTACTGGCTGAAAAGTAATGTTACCTAATTTTTGGTATTGACCCTTAGTGGTAAAACTCTCTGCCAACAAACACATCTGATTTTTTGGTCGACTATCATTAAGATACTTAATTTGAGCTGCTGTTGGTGCAACATGAGGGTCATCTGTTAAAGCACCAGCGAATTTTAAGTTTAGTGAACGCTCTAAATATTGATAGGCATCATGATATGCCCAATACGGTTTGCCATTACTTGAACTATCGTAAGCTTGTGCTGCCTGCAACATTTTACGAGCAAATACATTGGCATTATTCCAGTACTTTGCCTTATTTTCAGGATGTTGCTGAGAGCGCAAAGCCGCAATAAAGAAACCAATTCGAACCGCATTGTTAGGCTCTAACCATACATGTGTATCTACTGTATTAGGTAAAGCTACACCACGTGTACTACGCTGGGGCAAAACAGAAACAATGCCACTATCTAATAGTGCAATCGCCTTTTTATTATTACCTAATAATTTATTTAAGGGCGCTTCATGCGCTTTACCCAACCAAATCACCAAAGACGCATCATTAATTGCTTTACGATGCGCTGGAGTTAATTGTACGTCATGCCCAGTTTGTCCCTTTAATAAGAGTTGTGGTTCTTCAACCCCTTGAGTGACTTCTTTTGCAATCAGATAAATCGGGTGTGTAGAAACCACCAAACCCTGACTCCACCCTAACGTACTCAAAAGTGAGAACATACTGAAAACAAAAAAACGGAACATGACAGACCATCAATTTAAATTAGCTCGAAGCATGTTATAATATAACAAAGTTACAAAAATACCTAAGATTAATCGAATGAAGCATCGCTTCATGCTAATATTCCGTTAAAAATTCGAGGTTACCCCTATGAGTTCCTGCTCGCATGAACATCATGATTCTTTGCATGGTGTGCATGATCACCATAATGTCGCAAGTCGTTTAGCTGAAGCAGAAAGTTTATGTTCTGCGACTGGCGCACGCCTTACACCTTTGCGCAAAGAAGTTCTGGAACTCATTTTAAATGCTTCGGGTCCAATGGGTGCCTATGACTTATTGGCACGTATAAAAAGTCAAACTGATCGCCCTGCTGCGCCTCCAACTGTATATAGAACTTTAGATTTTTTATTAGAAAAAGGTCTCATTCACCGCCTAACTTCTATTAATGCGTATATTCCTTGCTGCCACCCGCGTGAAGGTCATCAAGCTGCATTCCTGATTTGTACTGAATGTCATATGGTTAAAGAAGCCTCTTCTCAAGGCCTCACACACCAGCTTGACCAGCTTGCAGCCTCAGATGACTTCGTGGCTCAAAACAGCATTATTGAAATTTCGGGAAAATGCCAACAGTGCCGCACAACTCCTTAAATCCTGTATTAATTCAGCTTGAGCAGGTTTCTGTTCATCGTGATGATCGGGATATATTAAAAAAAGTTGATTTTGTCTTACATGAAAATGAAATTGTGTCTTTAATTGGACCCAATGGTGCAGGCAAATCAACACTGATTAAAGTTCTACTCGGTATTCTTCAGCCAAGTAGTGGGCGTGTTATCAATCATAAAAAACTTAAAATGGCTTATGTGCCACAAAAGTTTAATCCTTCACACAGTCTTCCTTTACGTGTTCAGGACCTTCTTGATTTAGAGAAATGCAGCTCTGCCCTGCGTCACGAAATTATTCAAGACACAGGTATTTCAAAGTTACAACAATCAAAAGTACAACAACTTTCAGGTGGAGAACGCCAAAGAGTACTATTGGCTCGTGCACTGCTTCGTCAGCCAGATATTTTAGTTCTTGATGAACCCATGCAAGGTCTAGATATTCAGTCAGAAGCGGAACTTTATGACTATGTTCGTAGCCTGCCAGAACGATATGGTTGTGCGATCTTAATTGTCTCTCATGACTTACAATGGGTTATGCAAGGAACACACCGCGTAGTGTGTTTAAATAAACATATTTGCTGTAGTGGGCTACCTGAGAATATTCAACAACACCCTGAATATCAGGCAATATTTGGAACCCAAAGGGTCTTCTATCAACATCATCATGACCATTGTGCTCACGGTGATGCTGCTCACCCTTGCCCTCATAATGACCGCCCTCATATTCACCCAGAACCGGAAGCTTAAGCCATGATGGAATGGTTACAATTATTGTTGCCCGCATGGATTATGGGAACCCTGCTGGTATTTTTGACTGCACCTCTGGGTTGTTTAATGCTTTGGAGACGCATGTCTTTTTTTGCTGACACGATGGCGCACGGAACACTACTCGGGGTTGCTATTGCAGGAGCCTTAAGTCTTCCATTATGGCTTGGCGTTGCAGGCACAGCGGTTTTACTGGTAGGCGTATTATGGGCTTTACACGACAATCGTTTGCCCAACGATGCTCTGTTAGCCTTATGCTCAGCGACATTACTGTGTAGTGGTTTATTGTTTATTCAACATGTACCAAGTTTAAGACCAGAGCTTTTAAGTTATTTATTTGGCGACTTGCTCAGCATTGATTGGCCTGACCTCCCTGTTTTCACTTTAATTATTGCAATATCACTCGCAATTCTTTACCGCTTTTGGCAGCCACAAATACAGTTTGCAATTGATCCGGATATCGCAATTAGTGAAGGGGTGAATGCAAACTGGCAACGCCTTATTTTTATGCTGTTATTAGCTTTATTTACAGTTTTAGCTTTGCGTGCTGTAGGTTCTTTGCTAATGGGTGCACTACTAGTAATACCAGCTTTAAGCGCTCGTCTATTGGCAAACTCACCAAAGCAAATGGTTATTTGGGCATTCGTGTTAGCCCAGCTCGGTGTTAGTGTCGGTTTATGGTCAAGTGCAGCACTTAATATCTCTACAGGTCTTAGTATTGTTTTATGTATGGCATTAAGTTTTGCCGTTATTTTTATAACTCAAAAACTAAAAAATCAGACACAGGCGTCCTAAACTAGGCCGCCTGATGAACTGTGCTCAATAATAAAGCCGCACAGCTAAACATCACAGCAAAGCCCCGATTTAAATATTTTTGCTGTCTAGGGGACCGAAGTAATCTTAAAACCTTGGATGCCAGCCCCGTATATCCAGCCATTACAATCAAATCGATCGTAATCATAGTGGCCGCCATAATTAGATATTGTATCCATTGGGGCTTACTCAAATCTAAGAACTGCGGCAGAACTGCCAATAAAAATACGATCGCCTTAGGATTGCTAATATTAACCACAAAACCATTTAATAGCAGAGCTAAAGCAGACTTATCTCTTTTTTCTTGTTGAATTTCTATATCTTTTACAGGTGCTGTCCACTGTAAATAAGCCAAATACAATAAATAGGCTACACCGAACCACTTAACGGCCTGAAAAGCTAAAGGAGTTGTGGCAAATAAGACCCCAACACCTGCTGCCACCACCATAATTTGAAGCACCAAGGCAACTTGCAAACCGATTGCATTCCAATAACCATGTCTAAATCCATAGTTTAGACCACTCGACATTGAGGCAATAGCTCCCGCACCCGGAGAGATACTAATGACCCAACAGGCCAACATATAGGCAAACCAAACTTGCAAAGACATAGTAAAAATAGACAATAAAAGTGGAATTATACTGTTTTATAAAACTATCTTGATGAGAATTCAAACAATAAAATCAAGAAATAGACTACTAACCGCTCTTCGCATCAGGCACAATAATTAAAGCTCATACTAAATTATAATTGAGGAGATACCTTCCAATGACTGCTCAATCTGTCATTTTGCCGTTGCCATCAGATCATGCCCGATTTATTGTTCTTCGTTTAAAAGACTTATCAATTGATGAATTAAAAGAACAACTCGAAGCGTTGTTTGAAACACGCGACCGTCTCATTACTCAGCATTCAGACGCGCAAATTAAAACAGCAGTCGCTTTTGGTCCAGAACTTTGGAAGCAACTTTACAGTCAATCTCCTGCTGGCTTTAAACAACTTGAACCAGAAAACGGCGCATTCAACATGCCAGCTGTTCCCGCTGATGTCCTCATCCATATTGCTAGTATGCGTTCTGATATTTGTTTTGCATTAAGCCAAGCATTTTTTGAAGGTATTAAAGATAAAGTTGAAGTTCTTGATGAGCGTGTTTGCTTCCGTTATTTCGATGGTCGCGATATTACTGGCTTTATAGATGGTACTGAAAACCCTCAATTTCCAGATGACCGCGCGGAAACAGCCCTACTCCCAGAAAGTGCTGGAGTATTTGCAGATGGTAGTTTCATATTTGCACAGCGCTATGCACACGACTTAGAAAAATGGAAAAAACTAAAAGTTGATGCTCAAGAAAATGTCATGGGTCGTACTAAGCTTGAGTCAATTGAACTTGATGATGACGTTAAACCAGAAAATGCCCATGTTGCCCGTACTGTCGTTGAAGATGACGAAGGCGAAGAAATGGAAATCTTGCGTCATAGTCTGCCTTATGGCGACGGCCGAGGCGATCAAGGCTTATTCTTCATTGCTTATACTAAAGACCTGAGCATTATTGATGCCATGTTAAAGCGTATGTTTGGTACAAGTGGAGATGGTATCCATGATCGCCTATTGCATTTCGTGACACCACTAGACGGCGCATATTACTTTGCACCAAGTGAAGAATTACTAGAAGAAGTTTTAGAAGACTAAAATAAAAAAGAGGAGCTTAAGCTCCTCTTTTTACGTTCTTAATCTTAGAAAGGAATACGCTTATATTTACGGTATTCTGGCTTCCAGAATGATTGATCTATTTTTTGCTGTAGCAAATCATCACTAATCGTTACTGCCACGCCATCTGCCATTGCAGCTTTGGCAACTTCAAATGCAATCACTTTAGAGACTTGCTGAATTTCACCCAAAGGTGGCAATAAATCAGCTTGCGGATCTTTTAGTAATGGCGAGCAATTCGCTAAAGCACTACTTGAAGCCATTAACATATTTTCAGTAACGCGTTTAGCACCCGATGCCACCACACCCAGCCCAATGCCCGGGAAAATGTACGAGTTATTACACTGAGAAATATTATAAAGCTTGCCGTGATGATTCACAGGAGCAAACGGGCTACCTGTTGC
Source organism: Acinetobacter sp. WU_MDCI_Abxc222 (assembly GCF_025514755.1). NCBI lineage: Bacteria > Pseudomonadati > Pseudomonadota > Gammaproteobacteria > Moraxellales > Moraxellaceae > Acinetobacter > Acinetobacter sp. WU_MDCI_Abxc222. The sequence goes on along the minus strand of NZ_JAHPVG010000008.1, from coordinate 151,964 downwards.
AATTAACGCTCTACCTTCAGTCCACTCTACAATATCTGCTGGCACAGCCTCAACACGTGAAGTTGGGTTAGACAATGGCATGACAATTGGGCGTTCACAATTCGCCGCCATGGTCTTAATGATTTCTTCTGTGAACAAGCCTGGCTGACCAGAAACGCCAATTAACACTGTAGGCTTCGCATTTTTAACAACATCAAGTAGTGAAATCACTTCTTCAATATTGCCCCACTGATCAACCACCTCAGCTTTTTGTGCTAACTTACGTTGGAAGTCGAGCAAGTTTGGCTGATTCTCAGTGATCAAACCAAAACGGTCTACCATATAAACGCGAGCACGCGCTTCAGAATCAGTCAGACCTTCAGCAACCATTTGAGCAATAATTTGTTCCGCAATACCGCATCCCGCAGAACCCGCGCCTAAGAAAGCAATTGTTTGATCTTTTAATTGCTTGCCTGCTGCACGACTAGCAGCAATCAAACTACCTACAGATACCGCTGCTGTTCCTTGAATATCATCGTTAAAACAACAAATTTTATCGCGATATTTTTCTAGAAGTGGCATCGCATTTTTTTGTGCGAAATCTTCAAACTGAATTAATGCTTTTGGCCAACGACGCTTTACAGCTTCAATCACCATATCGACAAATGCATAATATTCATCACCACTAATACGTGGCTGACGCCAACCCATATAGATCGGATCATTTAGTAATTGTGGATTATTCGTCCCCACATCAATTGTGATTGGTAATGTATAGGCTGGGCTAATTCCACCACAAGCGGTGTAAAGTGAAAGTTTCCCAATAGGAATACCCATACCACCAATGCCTTGGTCGCCAAGACCCAAGATACGCTCACCATCAGTAATCACGATCACTTTTACATTATTTTTATTTACGTTTTGCAAAATATCATCAATTACATCTCGATCTGGATATGAAATAAAAACACCACGATGACGACGGTAGATATCTGAGAAACGCTGACATGCTTCACCCACTGTTGGGGTATAAATAATCGGCATCATTTCTTCAAGATGATTTTCGATTAAATGATAGAACAAGGTTTCGTTGGTATCTTGGATATTACGCAAATAGATATGTCGATTGATATCATCAGTAAAAGCGCAATATTGCTGATAAGAGCGCTGGCTCTGCTCTTCAATAGTTTCAATAATATGGGGGAGTAAACCGTGTAAGTTAAAGTTACTTCTTTCTTCTTCAGTGAAAGCCGAACCTTTATTTAAAAGTGGTAACTCTAAAAGTGTAAAACCTGCATATGGGATATAAAGGGGATGTTTACTTGGGTGTCCTGATATCATTGCCTATCTCATTTTCCAGCTTAGAGTAGAGAAAAACACGTTTTGTATGGTCTCTAAAACTCTTTGTGTGTATAAGCTTAAGCCTAATTCGATCAAAATAGATATTTTAAACCGTGATGTTAAAATTGAACACTATTTAGTTAAAACATGTTTAAAAATAAATGATAAAAATCAGCGTATTAATGTTTTTATAATTTTAAAAATTTCTTTTATTTTCTCAATTTTAAAAGCAATAATTATATGATTTAGCGGCAACAGGTATTTCCTCAGAAAATAGCATTAAATTAAACACATAATTTACTCACAAAAACTGCCCAAAAGGCTTGTAATTCTTTATTTTCAGAATAATAAGGGGATTCATCAACCAACATTCATTTAAAAAATAATCATCAGTAATTTGCATAAAGAATTATTGGAATATTAAATCCCCTCCCCTAAGTCATCGGAAATTTGCTATATTTGACGTTTTTCTGCGACATCTATTTTCGATTGATATGAATACGGCAATACAAGCAGCTCTCGACCATGCAGTGCAAACTCTTCAACAAGAAGGGGTGCTTCCTTCCGACTGGAAAAACACAAGCAACTTAACACGCACCAAAGACCGAAGCCATGGCGACTTTGCTTCTAATATTGCTATGATCGGCTCGAAAGCTGCTGGTATGAAACCACGCGATTTAGCTGAGAAAGTTCTAGCTGCATTACCAGAAGTGGCAGATATCAGTAAAGCTGAAATCGCAGGACCCGGATTTATTAACTTCTTTTTAAATGCAGACCAGCGTTTTGCTATTCTTGATCAAATTCAAGCACAAAAAGAAATTTTTGGTCGTAGCCAAGCAAATGCAGCGAAAAAGATTCAAGTCGAATTTGTTTCTGCAAACCCAACGTCTAGCCTACACGTAGGTCATGGACGTGGTGCGGCATATGGTATGACTGTTGCTAATTTACTTGAAGCAACGGGTGCTAAAGTTGACCGCGAGTACTACGTGAATGATGCTGGCCGTCAAATGGATATTTTGGCGACTTCTACTTATTTACGTTATTTGGAACTACTTGGACAAAACCTTGTATTCCCTAAAAATGCTTATCAAGGCGATTACGTTAAAGAAATCGCACAAGGCATCATTGATAAAGATGGTGATGCTTACGTTCGTGAAGTTGCGAATGTTTATAAAGATGTCCCAGAAGATGTGCAATATGCTGAAGAGCTAGATAGCGAAGGCAACAAAGTTGTGTTATCTGGTGATAAAGAAAAGCATATTGATGGCCTTATTGCCAACTCACAACAATTATTGGGTGAAGGCTACCGCGTATTTCATCAAGCTGCCCTTCACGCCATTTTAGATGATATTAAAGATGACCTTGCTGATTTTGGTGTAACGTTCAATCAATGGTTCAGTGAAGCATCACTTAGTGCAAAAATTGATGAAGCTTTAGAAACGTTAGATCAACGTGGCTTCCTTTATGAAAAAGATGGCAACATCTGGTTCAAGTCAACTGAATTTGGTGATGAAAAAGACCGTGTTGTTAAGCGTCGTAACGGCCAAACGACTTACTTTGCATCTGACATTGCATACCACTTAAATAAACTACAACGTGGTTATACGGACTTAATCGATATTTGGGGCTCTGACCACCATGGCTATATTTCTCGCGTAAAAGCGGCGATTGATGCAATGGGTTACGACTCTAAGAAATTGACTGTTCTTTTAGTTCAGTTCGTAAGTTTATGGCGTGGTGGCGAGATGGTTCAAATGTCTTCTCGTTCTGGCCAGTTCGTAACTTTACGTGACTTGCGTAAAGAAGTGGGCAATGACGCAGCTCGTTTCTACTACGTAATGCGCAAGAGCGAACAACACATCGACTTTGACCTTGACCTTGCTGTTTCACAAAGTAAAGACAATGCTGTGTACTATATTCAATATGCACACGCACGTATTTGTCGTATGTTAGAAAAAGCAGCAAGCACAGATTTACACTTCAATGTAAACGCTGCTCGTCCACATGCAGCTCGCTTGTCTCTTGATGCAGAAACTGAGATTCTTGCTAAACTGGCAGCATACCCAGACGCGGTATTACGTGCTGCAAATGCATATGAACCTCATCAGGTTGGTAACTACTTAAAAGAGTTAGCTGCCCTGTTCCATGGTTGGTACAATGAACATAAAGTATTAAGCGATGATGCAGAGCTTACACAAGCCCGTTTATTGCTTTCAATCAATGTACAACAAGTGCTTCGTAATGGTTTAGAATTACTTGGTGTATCTGCACCAGAATCTATGTAATAAATATATTGCATGACAGCAAAACAAAGGTCATGCAATATATAGTAAGCGGTGGTTTGTATAATTAAGATAGCGAATACAGACCACTGTTTTTAGCATCGTAAGACGAGAATCAAACTCGAATTAAAAAACAATCAAAATACAGAGGAATAATCCACGTGTTTGGCAAAACGCAACGCGGTGTATCTGAAAGACCTAACAAGCCTAAAAAGCCCCTAATTCCCAAATGGTTAGGGACACTTGTCGCTATTTTGGCGGTCTTATGTATCGCTGTAATGCTTATGCTTTGGAAACCTTGGCAACCTGTTCCTGCGAAAAATCAGATTACTTCTGAACATTATCAAGAAGAAGATACTAATAAAGATTATCGCTTCTACGACCTATTGCCTCAACAACAGGTTACCCCTATTCCTGAACAAGCGATCCCTGAAAGCAAAAATCAAGGCACTGCTATGATCGTTGAGGCACCAAGTACCACTCAACCAGCTGCCTCTGAAAGTGTAGGAATTGACCCAAATCAGTCAGCTACAACTCCTCAGCAACCTACCTATATTTTACAAGTTCGTAGTTATAACGATCCTGATCAGGCTGATGCCCGCCGTGCAGAAATCATTTTAAATGGCTTATCTGCTGATGTAGTCAAAAGTACTGAAAACGGACAAACATGGTATCGTGTTATTTCCGGACCATATGACACTCAAGACGCTGCTTTGGCTGCGCAGCAAACCTTACAACACAGCGGTATTGATTCTATTGTGATCAAACGCAAGTAAAGTGAAAATAAAAAAGGAACAAATATTTGTTCCTTTTCTTTTAAGTATCAGCACAATTCCTTTCATTGGAACCAATTCCCTTTTTTTTCGCTTTTTGAAACGCTACTCTTCGCCGAATACGATGTAAAAAAGCCTGAATATGAGGATACTTACCTTGCAAACGCGTTTGCAAAGCCTCTAAAGGGAAACTCATTTGAATATCAGCAAAGGAAAAGTCACCTGCAAAATATTCATGCTCTGCCAAATAGTTTTCTAAAAAACTAATATGATCTTTCATACGCGGGCGAACAAAATTTGCTTTCACTCCTTCTGTGATTTTTTTTGCTACTGGCTGAATTAACCATGGCACATGCTTATTTACATTATTCATGACCAAAGTCATGACCAGTAGTGGCATAAGCGAACCTTCAGCATAGTGCATCCAGTAAATATATTGCTGTAAATCTTGAGGTTGTGTAGGTTTAAATTGTTGCTTTTGATCATAATGCTGCTGCAGATATTCTAAAATCACAGCAGATTCTGCGATGACTTGCTCATCATCAGTCAAAATTGGAGCTTTACCTAATGGATGAATACATTTCAATGTTTCTGGAGCAGAGTAATTAGGTAAGCGTTGATAGTAGTGAATATCATAATCCAACCCTAACTCTTCTAAAGCCCATAAAATTCGAAATGAACGCGAACATTCCAGGTGGTGTACACTAATCATATTATTGCCTGCTTTTATTTTTCTTTTTACATAAAAAACAGCATGTGAACATGCTGCTTTATTCCATTTGTGGGATGGATATAAAATCATCCACCTCAACAAAATAGCATTTTTAGGCTGTAACAAGCACAGTATGAATGTCTAAACTACGTAACAAAGTTTTAGTGACTGGGGTTTTACTGCATACTGCTAAGATTTTTTGTTGAAGCTCTTCGTTTGGCAAGTCTTTAAAAACAATACGACGTTCTATATGTTCTTCATGCTCTCGATTGGTATGAAAATCAATTTCAACCGAAAACTCACCAAAATCATAACCCTTATGCTTTGCATACATTCTTAAAGTAATAAGCGTACACGCTGCTAAACTTCCAGTAAGCAAATCATATGGTGCTGGGCCTTGATCTTGCCCTTCTAACTTCTCTGGCTCATCACAAAAATATTGGTGGCGACCACTGGTAATTTCGCCCTTCCATTGTTCAGTAAGGGGCTTTGCTTTACTACTTGCGATTACTGCTGTCATTTTGATGCTCTCATTTGATCTGGAAGAACAGGGGCTTCTAAACGTGCACCAACATAATCTGGAATCTCACCAAAACGTGCATCATGGTTAATCCATTGCTCACGGGCTTCTTTTAAATCATCCATTGTACGTGCAACAAAATTCCACCACAGTAAAATTGGAGTTTCAAACGGTTCACCACCAACTAACAGCACACGGTTCCCTTTCTTTACTTCAATTTCGATCTCACTAAGACCCGTATCTAATACCACCATATTGTCAGCCGTTAACTCATGGCCATTCACATGGGCAACACCATCTAATGCCATAAAACCATATTCAAACTCAGGATTTAATGGAATGCGGGTTTTAGTATCTTCAGTAGCAATTAAGTCAACACCCACTAATGGCGTATGTACCAAGACTGGGGAAGTAGTTGCCAAATATTCACCCACAAGCACGGTAAATTCTAGACCGTCTTTCTCAACCACAGGCAGTTCAGGATAATGTTCAAATTTCGGATCCATGTTGCGCTTATCATCTGGTAAAGCAATCCAGAGCTGAGCAGCATGCATTTGAGTTTCTGTATCAGGTGCAACTTCTGTATGCGAAATTCCGTGTCCCGCTGTCATCAAATTAACTTGCTTAGGACGAATTAATTGTTTTGAGCCTAAGCTATCGGTATGCATCATGGTGCCTTCAATCATCCACGTGAAGGTTTGCAAACCAATGTGAGGATGAGGACCAACATCTAAACCATCACCCGCAGGGAAGGTCACTGGGCCGGCATGATCTAAGAAACACCACGCACCAATCATTCGTTTTTGTCGGCTAGGTAAAGCCCGCTTAATGACTGTCCCCTGTCCAATTTCAGCAGAGCGAATTGGAAACTCCTGAATAAACTGATTGGCAAATTTCTCGCAATCCTTTGAATCAGAAATATCGTAATCATTATTATTGCTCATGATATTACTCTCTTTTACCTATGCTTTTGCAATGAGTTGTTATATTGATCTTAACAATACATTCATTATTCAATATAGTCTTTTAGTAATACACAGGGTGCTATGAATGAGACAATCCATTTTTTTAATTATAGAAAAACAAAAGCTGCACTGAGCAGCTTAAGTTGATTGAGTTTTAACGAGCTGTTTTAGGTTTTTCATGAATTGTCCGAATTGTGGGAGAAACTCTTGAAATAGTGGATGGTCTCGATTTTCTAACATGACTTCACTAAATAACTTCAAGCCAACACCAAAAGATTTTGTTGTTTCATCATCAAAAAAATCTGCTTTTTTTAAGCGCTCGACAATTTCAAAAATATCGTCATGATTTCCCGTATAGAATTCAAGACGTTCAGTATAGGTAGAGGCCTCTCCTTTCGCATTTTTTAAGTGTTGAACCGTGACATGATATTGATGTTGTTTCATATAAAAATTCTCTCTTAAAAATTAATAACTTTGAATAATTTCAATTTGCTTAAGGTCGACTTATAGGCGCCCAATCGCAACCGCAGCTTGGTCAATTTTTTCGGCAATTTGAAAAATCTGCTCTTGTTGGAAACCAGCAGAGTTCAACTTCAAACGTAAGGCTGTTTTTAGGTTTTCCATGGCACGATGAATTTCGATTAATTCATCATTACTGTGGATTTCTCGTCTTAAGCGTAGTTTTTCTAATAGCTCGTTCAATTTGTCTTGTTGTTCAGTTAAGTAAGCTTTCCCAAATTCCGTGATTTGATATTGCTTACGTTCTACGTCTAGCAAATTAATTAAATTCATTTCTTCAAGGCTAGTTAACGTCGGATAAATTGTTCCTGCACTTGGCGTATAGCCATCGCCCACCAAATCACTTATTTCTTTAATAATTTCATAACCATGTTTTGGGCTTTGCTGAATGAGATGAAGCACTAAAAGTTTCATACGTCCAGCTTCAAAAAGTCTGCCACGGCGCCCCAAGCGGTGATGTTCATTGTGTTCAATATGATGATGTTCTGATTGTTGTTTCATCTTTAAAAATTCTCGAATCTGTTTAATTTATATATATTAAGATATATCTTAATATATCTTTTATCAAGTAAAAGTAATAAAAAAGAGCAAATCGGCTGCTCTTTTTGTTGAAATGGGGTATTAAAATTATTTATAAAGCAAACTTCTTATATTAAAAGTTACCTTTATATTTAATAAAATATCTATTACATTAAATATAAAATATATATTAAATCAATATTTTTCAAGTGCCTCTCTGAACATAGGCTTTAAAAGTTTATTACCATACTCACTTAAATGATCTCCATCACGATAAATAGGTCGTCCTTTATATTCGGAAATACATTTTCCTGTTTTGCATAAAATTTTTGAAGGATCTAGTACTGTTACACCACAATCAACCGCACTTCTATTAATAATTTTACGAGTTTTTTCAGATCTTAATAAATAATCTCTATATGAAATTGATGTTTCTTTATTAGAATTATGAAATCTATTTTTAATTATTCTCTTTGGAGCATTAAAACCCAATTCTGGAATTGGTTGAATAATATAAACAGGATTTTTTTTAGAAATTTTACATAAAGTATTTTTTAAATTTCTCTCAAATAACATAAATCTATCTACATTAGACAAATTTGAATTATTTCCAAAATAAATTAATGGTCTTGGATCATTGTTAGACATACGATCCGGGTCATTCTCCCCCATTAAATAATTTGGATATCTTGCCACTAAAACAATAGGAATATTTTCATATTTTTTTAAGTTAATTAATTTAAAACGCTCCTCATTAATCTTTGAACAAATATTTATACCACTATAAAATTTGATATCAGTTATTAACGGACAGGCAGATGTTGTTAAAGAAATAATTCCTTGCGATTTTAAGTTAAAAATGGAAGCTAAAGAAGTTGTTAAAGAATCAGCATGACTATCCCCTATTATGATTGCTCTAATATTATTTTTATTACCAATAATACATTCATATAATTCATTTTTTTTACAATTATAAGGATTAGAGTTCTGCATTTCATTTTGTGCAATTTTTACACTACTGGGTAGCCGTGAAGTAAATCCATCCATTTTTTGAATTATATATACACATCCAAAAATAAATAAGAAGATATAAAGAGGTTTAACTTTATAAATCTCTCTCCATGATGAATAGCGCGTGAATTTAAGTTTTTCAATGAACTCATAACTCAAAAAACCCAGTAAGATTGAAAGTAGAACTCCATAAATCCACCAATTAACTAAATCAAAATAAAATCCAAAAACAACTAAAGGCCAGTGCCATACATAGATAGAATACGACCATTTACCAATATAGCTAAAAATCGGATTACTTATTATAATATTATTTTGATAGTTACTTGAGATAATCAAGTAGGCACCTAATACAGGGATTACAGCCATATAACCAGGCCAGAGAATATCTTTAGAAACTAAGAAATAAGACACCAAAATTAATATTAGACCAAGACATTGAGTAATAATTTTAATATCTTTTTTCTTTAATGACCATGGATAAAGAAATGCCACCCCTCCTAAAAGCATTTCCCAAGCACGACTTGTTAACAAGAAATAAGCTGTTTTACTGTCTTTATAAGTAGCATAAATACAATATATAAAACTTATCAAAAATAAAGTTATAATCACATGTTTAATATTTTTAAAACTTAAATATTTTTTTAATATAATAATAACAATTGGAAAAAATATATAAAATTGCCATTCAACTGATAAAGACCATGTATGTAGTAGCCATTTTGTATGCTCTGCAGTATCAAAATATCCACCACCTTTTGCAAAAAGAAGATTTGAAGTAAATAAAGAGCCTTTCTCGATTTGTTGTCCCAAATCTTTATACTCTGTAGGTAATACGTAGAACCAGCCAAATACTAAAAGCACAACAGACATTGTAGCTAAAACAGGGATGATACGATTGGCACGAGCTATATAAAATTCGAACAGATTAAAAGTGTTTTTTTGCACGCTATTAAAAATAATAGCTGTCATTAGAAATCCAGAAATGACAAAGAAAACATCTACTCCTACAAATCCACCTGGTAACCATTTTGGAGTAAAGTGAAAAATGACCACTGCAAGAACAGCAATTGCTCTTAGTCCATTTATATCGTATCTAAATTGCATGTAGAGTAAGGGATAAAGCTATAAGTTTGCATATTCTATAACTTCAATCAGAGTTAGTGATTAATTAAAAAAGAAAAAAGCCGACTCTTCCAAGTCGGCTTTTTCTTAATCTATTCTAAAATGTCACTGCCGCGAGCATAGCTCTTGGCGTAAAACTGGCAAAATGCGTTGCATTTTGAAACTCCAATTTTACTCCCACTCAATCGTTGCTGGTGGTTTAGATGACACGTCATATACAACACGTGATACATCTTTAATTTCATTCATAATACGCGTTGAGATTTTATCAACCAATTCGTATGGTAAGTGTGCAAAACGAGCTGTCATAAAGTCAACCGTTTCAACTGCACGAAGCGCAATTACCCATGCATAACGACGACCGTCACCTACTACGCCAACTGACTTAACTGGTTGGAACACAGCAAATGCTTGAGCAGTTTTATCATACCAACCACTGTCACGAAGCTCTTGCATGAAGATGTCATCAGCAAGACGAAGAATATCAGCATATTCTTTCTTCACTTCACCCAAAATACGAACACCTAAACCAGGGCCCGGGAATGGATGACGGTAAATCATGCTATGTGGCAAGCCAAGTGTAGTACCTAATTTACGAACTTCGTCTTTGAACAAGTCGCGTAAAGGTTCTACCAATTCAAATGCTAAATCTTCTGGTAAACCACCCACGTTATGGTGTGATTTAATTACATGTGCTTTACCTTGTTTGCTTGCAGCAGATTCGATTACGTCTGGGTAAATCGTACCTTGTGCCAAGAATTTCACACCATCAAGTTTACGTGCTTCTTCAGCAAATACTTCAATAAACTCACGGCCAATGATTTTACGTTTTTTCTCTGGATCAACTTCACCAGCCAATGCAGTTAAGAAACGTTGTTCAGCATCTGCACGAATAACACGGATACCCATGTTTTCAGCAAACATTTGCATCACTTGATCGCCTTCGTTTAAGCGAAGTAAACCATTATCAACAAATACACATGTTAACTGGTCGCCAATTGCTTTATGTAAAAGAGCAGCAACGACAGATGAGTCAACACCACCTGAAAGGCCTAAAAGAACTTTTTCATTACCGATTTGTTCACGTAATTGTTCTACACGTAAATCAATAATGTGTTCAGGTGTCCAAAGACCACCGCATCCACAAATTTTATGAACGAAGTTCGCAAGTAACTCTTCACCTTTTGCCGTGTGTGTTACTTCTGGGTGGAATTGCACGCCATAGAAACGACGTGCTTCATCACTTACAGCAGCAACTGGACAACTTGGTGTGCTTGCAGTAATCGTAAAGCCTTCTGGAATTTGGCTAACTTTATCGCCATGACTCATCCAAACATGAAGTTGGTTTTCACGGTCTTGTAAGTTGCCAATCAGTTGGTCGCGTTTAACGATATCAACTTCGGCATAACCAAACTCATGCACAGTACCAGGCTCAACTTTACCGCCTAACTGTTCAGACATGGTTTGCAAGCCATAGCAAATACCCAATACTGGAACGCCTAACTCAAACACCACTTGTGGTGCACGAGGGCTGCCTTCTTCATGCACACTCTCAGGTCCACCTGACAAAATAATGCCATTTGGCTTAAAAGCGCGAATGTCTTCTTCAGACATATCAAAAGCATACATTTCAGAGTAAACACCAGCTTCACGCACACGACGTGCAATGAGCTGACTATATTGAGAGCCGAAATCCAAAATCAGGATACGATCTTCAGTAATTTGAGTATTGGTAGTCATGACAAACCACTAAATGGCAAAAGAATTAAGCGCGCCATTTTAACATTTTTCGCGCTTCGACGCACCGCAAATCATCATATATCTTATTTTTTTCATATCAGAATCATTTCTATAATTGAATTGTTTGATATAAATCAAAATTTACTTATATTTATCAACTGTATGGGTTACGCTTAAAAACTCCATGTGTATTGATAAATTCATCACATTCTATCCAACATCGTCTTGGATTTGATGTTAAGATGACCCGATAAAACAGGCATTACCATGGAAAGGTAAATACCATAAGCGATATTTGTCTGTGCTTAAACAATTATCCATTTTTATGGCTTGTTGCCCCCTATCAAAATCAATAGAAATCTAAGGAACAACAATGCTTCAAACTATGATTGCAGATTTCCAGCAACATTTTTGGTTGTATGTCTCTATTCCTTTTATGAGTGGTTTAATTGGCTATATCACCAAGGTGGTTGCCATCCAGATGATGTTTTCACCACTTGAATTTAAAGGTATTAAACCATTTTTGGGTTGGCAAGGCATTGTGCCTCGCAAAGCCGAGAAAATGGCAACCATTGCTGTTGATCTCATGACAGCAAAGCTGATTAAACCTGAAGAAATTTTTGCACGCCTAGATCCTAAACGTATTGCCAAAGAAATAGAAAAACCTCTACTTGCAGCGGCTGAAGATATTACCCGTGACGTTGCTCAAGAGTATCAGCCCGGTTTATGGGAAGGCATGCCAGAATTTGCTCGCCAAAGACTCATCCGTCGTGTGCAATCCAAAGCACCCGAAATCGTTGAACACATCATGAGCGAAGTACAGCGTGATGTGAATCGATACTTTGATATTAAACATCTTGTTATCAGCAACTTGCTTAAAGATAAACGTTTACTCAACAATATTTTTAAACGTGTAGGGAAACAAGAATTTAAATTTTTCAGTAATGTGGGTTTCGTATTTGGCTTCGGTATCGGTGTGATTCAGATGCTGTGCTGGATTGTCACTCAAGGAAAATATCCTTGGATGCTACCTTTGTTTGGTGGCTTTGTGGGTTTCTTTAGTGACTGGATTGCACTGCAAATGATGTTTAGACCACTTTATCCTAAAAAGATATTGGGTTACACATGGCAAGGTCTATTTATTAAACGTCAAAATGAAGTTGCAGCTGACTATGCAGCTTTAATTTCTAAACAGCTTTTAACTTCACGTCACATGATGGAAGAGTTATTTTCGGGTACACATTCAGCGCGTGTTATTGATCTGGTTAACCGTCATGTCAAACAAGAAATTGATATGCAAGCTGGGGTTATTCGTCCGTTAGTTGTATATGCAATTGGCGGAGAAAAATATCAGAATATGAAATCACAAGTTGCTGAACGTATTATGCAACAGCTTCCAGAAACGATGAAATATGTAGAGTCTTATGCAGAAGATGCAATGAATATTCGTAGCACACTCATTGAACGTATGCAAAAATTAACACCTTCTGAATTTGAAGGGATGTTACGTCCTGCATTTAAAGAAGATGAGTGGGCCTTGATTGCAGTCGGCGCAGTTCTTGGGTTCGTGGTTGGGGAATTGCAAATCCAATTTATGCTTTAATTTTTAAAATAAAGAAGTAAAAAAACCGGATGAATTGCTCATCCGGTTTTATTTTGTCTTACATCTTATTTTTCGATTGCATGATCTAAACTAATACGGCCAGCACCATGAAGCATCAAGAAGAATAAACCACCTGCCATTGCTAAGTTTTTCATAAAATGGATGCCATTATTGTATTGTGCAGCTGCATCAGCCCCACCCTGATGGAACAAGAATGCAGTTAAAATACTAAAGATACCAAGACCAAAAGCTGCAAAGCGTGCTTGGAAACCAAACAATAAAGCTAAACCACCACCAAACTCAACCAAGATAACTAATGGAAGAATTCCACCCGGAACCCCCATTGATTCCATATATCCAGCAGTTGCTGCATAACCAGTAATTTTCCCCCAACCTGCAACAAGGAAGATATAGGCGATAAGAAGACGAGCAACAAGGCTAATAAAACTGTCCGCGCCTGATTGCGTTACGATATTTTTGACCACTACATTTGGATTAAACATTTTGCCACCTTTATTTAAATGCTTATTTATTGATGAGCTCATTCTAGGTTTGGGACATTGATAATTAAATACTCAAAATCCATATATATCGTTGCACAAACAGGATGATCAATTTGTATATTTTTGATGTTTTATACTGACTTTCTATAGGCTCACTGCTAGGATTTGAGAACGGTTTACCACTTAATCATCTCATGGAACTTATTGATTTTATTCTACACGTTGATCAGCATCTCGCCGAGTTTATTACAAATTACGGGACGTGGATTTATGGCATTTTATTTTTAATTATCTTTGTCGAAACCGGTTTAGTGGTTATGCCGTTTTTACCCGGAGATAGTTTACTATTTGCAGCTGGTGCTTTAGCAGCATCTACAGGTGCGATGGATCCATGGTTATTGGGGGCTCTACTCTTCATTGCTGCCGTTTTAGGTGACACAGTGAACTACCATATTGGACGTTTTATCGGTCCACGTGTGTTTGAAATGAATTCCCGATTCATTAATAAGCAGCATTTAATTAAAACTCAAGAATTCTTTGCTCGCCATGGTGGAAAAACAATTATTTTTGCCCGTTTCATTCCATTTGCCCGCACCTTTGCCCCTTTTGTTGCTGGCGCTGGCAGCATGAACTATAAGTTTTTCTTAACTTACAATGTGATTGGCGCATTTTGTTGGGTCGCTTCTTTTGTAGCGTTGGGATATCTATTTGGAAATATGCCAATCGTTAAAGATAACTTCACTCATCTTATTTTTGGCATCATTATTATTAGCATTTTACCAGGGATCATCGGCTTTATTCGTGAAAAACTAAAAAACCGAAAAGCCAAGATTTGAGATTGGTTTAAAAGAAGCGGAATACCACTGGAAGCATACATAAAATAAGCAACATAGCCGATCCTTTATATAAATGATCGGCTTTTATTTTCTGTACTGGGCCCGTCAATAATGCACGCCCAAAAAACATCCAGAAACTTGCAGCTGGAATGAGCGTCAATGTAAAAATACCAAATACAATTAGACAATTTTCAGGCGAATTCCATGTTTCGGCTGGAAAAATACCTGCTGCAAAAAGTAAGGATTTCGGATTTTTTAAGGTTGAGAAGAATAATTGACGTGGTCGAATATTACGGTGAGTTTGACTAAATTGTTGTAAATGGGTAGTTTTCCATAATCGGAATGCCATCCAGAACACATATGCCACACTTGTAATATGCAAAATGAGCAATAGCGCAGGCCAAACTGGAGCTGCCAAATGAATGAATACAGCCCAGAAGCTAATGCCATAAGCATAGCCTAACCATTCCATTGGAATAAGCCAAAAAGCTTTAGATAAACCTTGAGAATGAGCTGCGGTTGCAAGTAAAGCATTTGTCGGCCCCGGAATGAGCAAAACAGCCAACATTGCTAATACAAAAAACCAACTCTCAATCATAAAGTTTCCATAATATCCAAGATGGGGCCACCTTAAACGAAACAGGCAAAATATAGCAAGTTTATGAGGCTTATTGATTACAGAAAATACAGGATTTTAGAAGCTTAAAAACTAATAACTAATTTATTTATATTGATTTTATTATGAAACATTTTGCTAAACTTTATTCATCACAACATGCCTTAATTAGCATATTGTGATGCAAAGTTGCCTATTAATTGGTCTTTTTGCGAACAATAATTGGACAATTCTTAAACTGAGCAGCCTGAACAATTGCTTCTTGTTGGCCTAAAACACGTGAAAGTTCGGTGTTTTTCGTTGAAGAAGATTGCCCCATATTTACAGAAATAGATGGACCGAATCCCCAACCACCTCGTCCCCAGCCACCGCCGAGTCCAAGACCAACACCCATACCTGTACTTTTTGGAGTTTGCACTCCATTGTCGATATATTGCTGAATACGGTTATATTCACTTTGTAGCTGTTGGCAACTCAAAGATTGATATTGTGTCGGAGACACATAAGTCGGTTTTACCGTTGTAGCACAAGCGCCAAGAAGTAAAGTGGCTGCCACTAAAGGCGCAATATATAAGCCTTTCATCATTTTTCTCTTATCGTTTTGGCTCAATCTCACCAAACAATGTCTCATACGCTTGAGTCAATTTATGTTCGGGTGCCAAATGGGCCAAAGGTAAATTTTTCTGATGCGATTCTTTCATCAAAATCGAAGGGGGTAACATGCTATTGAGTACAGGCAACCCTTCATCTTTTAACTGCTGAACCACTTCCCGAGGTAATTTTGCTTGGGATTGGAATTGATTCACCACAATTCCTTCAATTTCCAAGCGATCATTATGATCATCTTGCGTTTCGAGAACATTTTCAATCAATGTTTGTAACGCACGCTTTGAAAAAACATCACAGTCGAAAGGAATAAGTACTTTATCTGCCGCAATCAGAGCAGAGAGAGTAAAAAAGTTAAATGCTGGTGGTGTGTCTATATAGATACGGTCATATCGTCCGACTAAGTTTTGGATCGAATCACGTAATTTATAAATTTTATGTTTACTTTCAAGCGCATGTTCAAGCGCGCCCAGTGTCGGGCTTGCTGGAAGCACATCTAATTTTGTAAAAGGAGTTGAATGAACAAAACTGTCGAGATCTTTATTTCTTGGAGCTTTTAAAATTGAACCTAATGCATTACCGATTAGACCCTTTTGTTGATTGTTGCCCAACACATCATCAAAGAAATTTTCGATATTTGGCTCTAAAATTGATTTTTCAGCAGAATAGGTTGCTTCATCACCTAAAAGATACTGACTAGAATTGGCTTGAGGATCAAGATCGATCACCAATGTTCTTAAGCCATGTTTGGCACTAATTGCAGCCAAATTTACAGTAATACTTGATTTCCCTACACCGCCTTTTTGGTTAAACACCACACGAGTTAACATGTTTCCCTCTGCATATTATTTTACTGTACGCAGTTTAACCTAGAGCTTAATCAAAAAGGCAAAGAATGTAGAACAATTAAGCAAAAACAGGTTTCACAATCACTAAGATAATAATAGCAATAAATGCAATCGCACTAATGACCAAACCTGCACGGCGCTGTGCCAATAAAAGAGTGTCATCTTTTTTAAAGGCTTTCATCAGGGAAGATAACAACACTAAAAATAGAATAATTTTAGCGTAAAACCACGGTTGTACTTGAAAGTCTTTCATGACTAACAAAATTGCACCCGTAATGAAAACCACGGTAAATGACAAATGTTGTAAGGCAACTAATACTTTACGCCCTGCTGGATTGGGTTGTTCACCTTGAACACCTATAAACAGAGTTGAAGCGCGTAAAACAAAGACCATAAGTGCGGCAGCTACCGCAGTCATATGAATAATTTTAGTGAGTAAATGTGCATCCATGAAATTAACCCTTAGCTTTTAGGTGCATGTGCACATTCTGGGCTAGCAGGAGCTTGACCTTGCCACTCACTTGGCAAATAAGCATGAATCGCTAAAGCATGAATTTGGCCCGGATTCATCAAATCAGAAGCTAACGCGTATACTTTTTGATGACGTTGAACCAAACGCAATCCATTAAACTCTTCGCTCACTATAATCACTTTAAAATGAGATTCTTTACCTGGAAAATAACCACCGTGCCCAGCAGACTCATTAATAACTTCCAAATGGCTAGGTGCAAGTGTTTGTAACCGTTCAATCAACTGTTGTTCAAGGCTCATAGCTTTTCCTTTTACGATTATTCGTATATTTGAACCTAGTATACCTTGTCTACACACAAACAAAAGTTGCTCTTGTATGCTTTGACTTCAAACAAAATGTCTATTTATTCGGCAACTTAACAATAGAAATACCGCTAAATGCTCATTTCTGTTTTTATTTTATGCAATCAGCATAATTATTTGCATAAAGTTGTTGACCCTTGTTTTGCTTAATGTATTATAAGCGGCACGCGGGAATAGCTCAGTTGGTAGAGCATAACCTTGCCAAGGTTGGGGTCGCGAGTTCGAGTCTCGTTTCCCGCTCCAAATTTAAAAGGCCCTAGTCGAAAGACTGGGGCTTTTTTCTTTTTATCGACCCATGATTTTACGTTCTATCGATTCACAGCATATTTTGAGGATAGCTCGACTCAAGCCCGAGTGTTTCATTAATAGACTCAGATTTTTAAACTACTAATTGTATCGAGTTAATCTAGTTATATTTGCAGAGTACTGGCGTTATGCGATGCGTAGATATGCATGGCACTAATTGAAAACAATCCAGATCCAATTTTTCTTGGGCAAGAAGCTGTTGTAAACAGATTGAAAAGATAAAGTTATGATCATAGACATAGCTTTGGAAATAATATTCTTCTGTCTTTTGAATATCACGAGTTGAATCGAGAAACTCTATATGTTCAGCTAACACATGAAAGTTGAGCTTCTTTAAATGACGACTCATTCCTTCGCCAGTACATTTAATATAAGATTCTTTTAAGGTCCATATTTGAAAAAACCGTTGATATACAGTGGATGGATCAATGAGTTCATTCTGCTTAATCCACTCAATTTCACTCGATGCTAGCACACTATCGACACGTCTCCATTCGAACTCACGATCCAGTCGCTCAACATCAATCCCTATTTCCCCTGCTTCAGTCACCGCAAGAACAATAATGTTTGCTGAGTGACTAAGATTAAAATACACAGCCTTGCTGCTTTGTACAAAAGGCTTGCCGTTGGGATGTAATTGAATATTAACTTGATGAGGTGAGATGCCTAGCTTATCTGCCAAGACAGTCTTCACTAATACGCGAGAGATCAAGAAAAGACGAGCCGCCTTAGGATGATATTGATCATATCTCAGCTTCTCTGCCGAACTGAGAAAGCCGAGATAATGACTCAATACCAAATGATCTTGTGGTACCCGTGAAACTGGGCAGACATAAACCTGCACTTGGGCACGATCAGACATTAGGAAGCGGTAGTGCTGTTGTATTTCATCAGAACAGGCGCGAGATAGTCAGAAACCGCATCTACATGTGTAACGTGCGGATTATGGCCTGCACCAGCGATAATATGTATAGGGATATCTGCGCTTATTGTGGTAACAATTGGATCTTTATCTCCCACAATGATTTCAACTTTAGATCCAAGCTCATTGAGCAAAGCTGTTTGAGTTACACGCTGTTCTGGCAAACTAATCCGATGCATATACTCACTAATATGCTTGGCTACCGACACTCGACGTAATGAATCCATCGCATAACCAACCGCCGGATTCTGTTGCCCATCTGGATGCAAGTCTTTAGCAATCACATCTTTCGGCACAAAACGGAAAATTAGTTTAGATATTGCTTGTATCTGAAACATTTTAGCAGCCTGCGCCTGAACAAAATAAGGCGATATAAGGATGAGGCGTGCAACTTTTTCGGGATATTTCTTTGCAAGATTTAATGCAAAGAGACAACCTAACGAATGTGCAATAACAACACTATTTGGCGCTAAAAGTTTTGCAGCAGTGTCGATAAATTGATGGTTATTATCTTCTATCATTTCATAACTACCTGAACGCCCAAGTCCTGGCAGATCCATCATAGCAACCTGATCATAGGTAATTTTATTGATGATTGGAGACCAGCATTTGCTATCAAATGGAATGCCGTGTAAAAACAGTGCGGAAGATTTTTCTGAACCAACTGGCTGTTTAGTATAGATTTCTGTCCAATATCGGTTCTGATAGCTAAAAGAATTAGGTGTTGGTACTTGCATACGACCAAAGCGTGTAAGTACTAGACGATCAATCCAGCGAGAAAAATAAGGAATGATATTGATCAGGTCCGCGATGCCCATCTTCACTGCCATCGCCTCTGCCCCCGCAACATGATAGTGCTCGGTAGAAATGAATGAGAGTTGCTCTTTAGAACCGTCAAGCAATACCTCAGGCAATTTCTCCAATAGAACCTTGGGTACTTGCAAATGTGGTGAGCTGACTCCCAAGTGTTCAGCAGCGAGATGAACCAGACGATGAAATTTCGGCGTCGCAGGATCAAGCAGCATATACTCCTGAGCAATGGTCTCAGGATAAGACATCGTTCGGATCAAAAAGCTCACGATATACTGCATATTGCATAGGGGCAGGAAGGTGTCACGCCCACCTGGCAATGCCAGCAGACGTCCCTGATAGAGCTTATCAATCATGTCAGCAATACCGATATATTGCATATCGCCATAGTTATAAAAACCATCAATGACCGTCGCTGGATTTATTGCAGTCCATGGCACATTTAAACGCTTACAGGCCTCAATGAAAGCTTGATAACCTAAAATTTTTGAAGCTTCATAACCACCATGTTTGCAATACAACTCATCAGCCGACTCTTGCGGCGGCGTAGCGACACGATACCCACCAATCCAGATAAATCGTTCAAGCTGCTTCAATGTTGCAGCCCATTTAATCAAAGTAAGCCCTGACTTAATATTCGTACGCTCAGCTTCAGCTTTGCTAATACCCCAATTAAAGGATGCAGCAAGATGATAAATCACATGGATCTTTGTCTGGGCATCTGCTAACAGAGAATCCAGCTTAAAATCGCGACTTAAATCATATTCAACAAACGAAATAGATGGATCGGCTAGCCCTTGGGTTGCAATAAAATCTAATAGCTTATCTTTCTTGGTTGCGGCATTACGCAGTGCAGCAATCACCTGATGACCTTCATGCAGAAGTTCAACGATCAATCTGCTGCCAATAAAACCTGCTGCACCTGTTACTAATATGGTCTTCCGTGAAAAATTATCTTTTTTTGCGTTATTTAAATTATCCATAAATCACCTTATTAGGTGCTGGGCACTCCAGCATTGTTTAGAAGCGAGTTATCTTAAAAGTTATATCGAACCTGGGCATACACCAGACTGTTATCTCTAAATTGTCCTAGCACCGTATCATTTTTGCCCCAGAAGCGATCTCCACCTGCATTTAACTGCCAGTGATCATTGAGGTTGTAGTTAATGCGTACTCTCAACAATTCATTAGGCTCTGGTGCAAAGTAGAATCCTGTTACTTCTAATTTCAGATTATCATTCAGTAGGTTAAGTGCATAGCGCAGCATAGCTCCATACTGATTTTGCTGATACTGGTTACTGATTGTTTGCTGATAACGATAGACTGCGCTCAATGCTGGATTTGTTAGGCTATCGGCAGATTTAAAGTCCTCTGTATGCTTGTACACGCCTACTAAACTCAGCGTAGAATTTTTTAATGACCATTCCGGTCCCATAACTACAGTTAAATTATTTTTCTTATGGGTAAGATCTTCGCTGCCATTTGAGTCAGTCTTTGTATATGCAGCTTCACCGCGCCACACGAGATCGTTATGGTTATAACTGAAATCAAATCCATAGACGGACATAGGATTATTTTTCAGCTGCAATGTTGCCTCCCCAGTTGGAGATACAGAAAGAATTGACAGATCAGGCATGTGATCCAAGCCTGAGAAATACGATGCCCCAACATCTAGACCATCTACGGAATAATCCCAGCGCATTGCAAATGCAGGACGGCTCTTACGGTCTATGTCATACTGAACACCAGCAATCTGACGCAATGGAATCACATCTGAACGATTACGCGGATACCACAATGCAGTCCATTTATTGGTTCCTGATTCAGGAATATATGTCAATTTGAGTGCATCATTTCCAAGACGTTGATCTGTCTCATCTGGTACTAGACGCGTATAGTCACGAGGCGAGAGGTTATCTGTGGGATTAATCCCATCAGCTCTCCCCCAGACGACAACCTGGCGACCAACATCGAGATAAAATGTCTGATCCCAGTTATAGGAGGCATACAACTCACGTAAGTTACGATTTATCTTACTCACCTGATCTGGGTTTACAGTATGGTCTGTTTCGTCTCCAACCACTATGTCGTAATGCAGCTTAAATGCAGGGTTAAACTTGAGCGTACCATTGGACCAGAAACTTGCTTGTCCAATGTTTTTTAACGAACTTAAATCACGATCTGATGACCACACATCGAGTCTGGCTGAGTTCTGACTCACAAAACTAATTTCGCTGTCATCTGCATGAGCATGCTGCAGTAGCATAAAGCTACTGCAGCATGCAAATACCCAAGAGGCACCTTGCGTCATTTTTCAAGACTCTGTGGTGAGAAGAGCTTATCGGATAAGGTTTTTTCTGCGACAAAATCATTAACGATAACTTGCGTCATATGTTGAGTTTGCAAATTCTTCGCCATAGATTTCATGGCTTGCCATCTTGGTTTGACTTTGCCGTAAGGACGGATATCGGTGAATTCAATGTGTTTTAATGGCTTACCTGCTGTATCCCAAATGTCGATGGTTGCTGTAACAAAGTTATCTTTGAGTATGCACATACGACGTTTGCTATAACCAAAGTCACTCTTCACCGTATTATTGATTGGCGTTGCTTCAATCATGTAGCAATCTTTGCCATTAAATTTGCCATCTGCAAGTTTCGTGTACTTCCAGTCACTGAGCTTATAGCCAAGTACATCCCCATAGCTAAAGTCCGTACCAATAAAAGCATCACCCTTATTCGCCGATGCAAGACGACGTACTTTTTTCAATGCAGGCAAATAGACAAACATGCTATCGCTGCCTTTTGCATTTTCAATTAACAGCGTTGTGGTTCCTTGGACATCTGCTGGCGAGATGAACTCGGTCAAACGCATATTGTTCTGAGTATTTCCAGCAAGCTTAGTCATATTTTTGGTCAAACGTACGCGCTGCTCACCATTTTTAGAGGTCAAAATAAATTTGGCACTAGCCGTTGAAGATAAAAACTTAGAGGCGTCATCACTACGATTAACAATATCTTGAACTTCATCTGCATGAGATGTTTTAGGTAATGAAAAAGTGAGCGCCGTACCTAACAAAAGGCTTGTCACAACTGTTTGTGCAACAGGAATGCTCTTCTTATTCGAAGAAAAGATAAAACGAGGTTTTAATATTAGAATCATTGTAGGTACCATAATTAAGGTTGCAAATACACTGAAAAGCATTGCAATGACAATAAACATCGCGAGCCATTGATGGACGTGGAAGCCTTGTGATAAAGACAATACGCCATACCCTCCAGCAACCGCAGTCGCGACAAAAAGAGAAGCCTTACCAGCAGTACTTAAAGTCTTACGAATAGCATCTTTGATATCGCCCCCTTCTTCGCGCAAGATTTCACGCAAGCGATAGAGGAAGTAGATGGCATAGTCCGCACCAATACCCACAGCCATGGCCGAGATGAGTGAGTTCGGAATATTGAGTGGAATGTCGAGCCAACCCATCACACCAAAGATGGCAAGAATTGAGAATAGAAGTGGTGTAAGAACAATCAGTCCCGCTGAAATCGAACGGAAGACCAGTGCTGAAATAAAGAATACGGCAAATGAAATTTGTAGAATGTTCATTAGCTTGCCGTGAACCATCGTTTCAGTTAAAGCAATGGTTTGCGTCACATCACCACCAAAACTTACTACAGCCTTATCACCCAATTGACCCGCCATATACGTTTTTAGCGACTCAAGGATTTCTTTAATACGATGATTACTGCCGGTTTTCAGAAGAATCGTAATCTTGGCATAGCGCTGAGTGGTATCAATGTAGGATTCAAAATCAGTCGGTTCACCAGACATTGAATACAACAGCAAATACTGAGCAACGACATCTTTGGTTGCAGGAACCTGAAATGCCTGTGGCTGATCAGCATTCATTGCCTGATTCATCCTTTTGATATAGTCCACGATAGAGATTGTTTTACCGACCTCAGGAATTGAGTTTGCGAACTTTTCAGTATTATCAATCGCCTTTAAAATTTCAGGATTTTCAATACCATCACGAACCTTGGTATCGACCATGATGTAGAGACTGTTTGTGCCACCAAGAGACTGATTTAAAAATCTGTCGTCTTGCTGCATCGGTAGGTCTCGTGAGAAGAAGTTGCGGCTATCGTTATCAATCACAATACGGCTTGTGCCAATAGCAAGAAAGACGCCCATTGCCGCAATCGCAGTCATTAACATCATTCGCGGACGAATTGACAAAATGGCATCGCCAATACGATTCGGAATCCAATCCCAGATCGGTAAGCCTTTGCGTTTGACCTTCACAGCCGAAGGCGGTGGCAACATTGAGCGCAGTGCCGGGATAAAAGTCATCTCAATCACCAGAGTACTGATGATCCCGATACCAGTAAAAATACCGAATGAACGAATAGTTGGAATGTTGAAGGTCAACAGAGAGAAAAAGCCAGCCGCTGCAATACCACCTGCCAATACCATAACCGGACCAACACGAACCAAAGACTGCACCACAGCTTCGCTATTGGCAGCTTTAGGCTCCATTCCTTGAGCAATCAGACGATCAAAATCTTCATAGTAGCGCTTGAGCAACTGCACGGCGTGCCCTGCTGCAATGGCCAAAATCAGAATTGGTGTAGGCGAGTTAAAAATATCCATCGGCTGTTTGAACAGGCCCATCATGCCCATACCCCATGCCACAGCCAACAAAGCTGTAACGAGTGGCAGAATCAAACCTTGCTTGCTGCGGAATGCTTCAAAGTGCAATAAACCAATCACTAATACAGCAATCGGGAACAAGATATTGATACGCTTAGAGTAGTCTTCAGCTTTATCCAGATATACAGGATTGCCACCAACACTAATGGTCATATCTTTAGATTGTTCGCTCTCTACGATTTTGTTGATCGGGCCCATCATTTTCTGGAAGCCCTCTGGACTTTCCTCAAGCTCAAGCAAAATCGCAGCAGTTCGTTGATCTTTAGATACCACTGAATTCATATAGGTTGGATTCAGTGCCAATAGTTTTTTCAGCTGAGCAATATCATCTTGAGTGACTGAACTGGTCGGCAATAGTTTCTTGGCATCGAATCCTTCTGCATTCGCCTCGATACCCTTTGCCTGCCGTGCAGCCAGACTCATCATAGTTGAGCGAACTACACCAGGCGCATTATCCACTTCTTCAGTAATGCGTTTGACCTTTTCCAACACTTGCGGCTGATAAATATCACCCTGCTTCGGTGTAATACCGATCACGACCATATATTTGGAGCCGAATTTTTTTTCAATCAGCTTGGTCGAGGTGATATAAGGATGCCCTTTAGGCGCAAGTGCATCTGGGTCAATAATAATTTTTACACCAGATGCCAGATACGCTAGAGCAAGTGTTAAGAGCATCACCACAGTCAAGACAATACGACGATTGCTAAGAATCCAACGCGCGTATTTCTCCATCATTTGTTGAGTCTTACGAGGTGGTTTATTGGTCTCGATAGTTGGTTTATTTTCATTGCTAACCGACTCATAAGCTTCACCCTTCTGAGCCAGAGCCTCAAGATTATCGACATCTTTTTTGAACTGAGCGAGCACCATCTTTTTTAGCAGCGCTGACGGCAATACACCAAAAAAACTACCTGGTTCTGCCTCAAACACCCATTCAATCCATGTACCTTCCGGATGTGGTTTGAAACGGTAAGTACCGGTGTAGTGAAAGGGTCCTTCCACTACTTTAAACGCATACAATTCGTTCGGTACTAGATGTGTAATTTCACCTTTAAAGGACATTTCACGACCAATAAAGCTAAAACCTATTTCGTACTTACTACCCACACGCGGAGTACTGTCTAGAAGCTCAGAATGCTTACATGACAATTGCCAACCTGCATCATTGGCCGGGTTTGCAAGGTAGTTAAAAACCTTGTCAATCTCGGCTGGTATGAGGAAAGCATGTTCTATGGTCACCATATTGGTTCTACCTTCTTATATTTCTTATGCAGGAATTGGGTACAGCTGATCAATGGTCTGGGCTACAGCCACGACATTCTCAGCGTACATAATTGATGAATGGTCACCAGGCAAATCCACCTGTGTAAACGTTTCTTTGACCAGTTGATCCCAACCTAAGCTTTCCCCAAAATCTTCCGGCTCATCTTTGGCCTTAACCAAGAGGATCGGAAAATCTTCAGGTTCTGGGAAATAGGTCTGAAGTGCGATGCCATTCGCCAAATAGGTATCAAAGTAAAGTCGGAAGTCTGATGGATCTGCATCTAGAGGCAGAACATTGATGGCCTTGGCTTCTTTAAGTACATGATCCAACATTTGATCTGGACTCAATTCACGCAAGTATTGCGCTGGGATCGTTAATTTTTTGCCATAAGGTGCAGCCAAATCACGGGCGAACCAAGACAAAAGCATCGCATCGTCGGCATCTTCAGGCACATTTTCTGGAATTGGGGCACGAGTATCGATCATGACAATACCTGTGATCTGTTGTCCCATTTGACGCAACTGACGACTAATCTCGTAGGCAATCGCTCCACCAAAACACCAACCACCGAGGAGATAAGGGCCTTGAGGCTGCATCTTTTGCATTTCAGCAATATAGAGCGTCGCCATTTCTTCAATCGCCACTTCCGCAGCATCTGCTTCAATCAGACCAGGAGACTGAATAGCACGTAAGGTACGGTTCGGATTCAGATGACGCGAAAGCTCCATATAACAGAAAGTACTGCCACCAATTGGATGGAACAGCCACAACGGTTGTTCATAGGTTCCACGGCGCAGTTCAATTACGATGGATGGCTTAATTTCTTTATTTTCACGAATGATCTCACCCAAACGCTCTACGGTCGAATACTGTGCCAACAAAGCAACTGACAGTTCGGTACCGAAAGCCTTTTTAAGATGGTTGACAAGCTTCACAGCTAATAGTGAATGCCCACCTAGTTCGAAGAAATCATCATGTATACCAACTCGCTTGACTGACAAGATCTGTTCAAATGTAGTACACAATTCGATTTCGATCGGATCACGCGGTGCAACATAATCATTGTTCTGCTCAAAGATCGGTTCAGGAAATGCCTTACGATCCAACTTATTGTTGGCCGTCATTGGAAACTCATCCAATTGGATAAACGCACTTGGCACCATATAAGCTGGAAGATGGATTTGCATGGTCTTTTTCAAACCAGCAATATCAAGCTCTTGTCCAGTGACATACGCCACCAGTTTCTGGTCATTGCCAGCTGTGGTCTTAACCAGCACTACTGCATCTGTGATACCGTCGATCTGTTTGAGGACATTCTCGATTTCGCCTAGTTCGATACGGAACCCACGAATCTTGACCTGAAAGTCCAGACGTCCGTGATGAGTCAAGCGTCCATCTGTACGCAAACAGACTTTATCTCCTGTTCGATAGAGTCGACCGGCATTTGGTAGAGATGACAATGTTCTAAATTGTGCATCTGTCAGCTCAGGTCGATGCCAGTAATCAACTGCCAGACCATCACCACCAATCCAAAGCTCACCCATAACACCTGGCGGAACTAAACGCTGCTGCTCATCAAGAACATAAAGCTGAGTGTTCGCTAAGGGTTCACCTAAATCAATATACTTTGCATCAGTGATACGAGCCGCACTAGACCACACTGTAGTTTCAGTCGGTCCATACACATTCCATAGACAGCCGACTTTACCCAATAGTTTTTCTGCAAGAATAGTATCTAGCGCTTCGCCTCCACATAGTGCAGTCAATCCTGCATTGCCGCTCCACTCGCTATCTAAGAGCATTTTCCAAGAAGCTGGTGTTGCCTGCAAAACATTGATAGATTTAGTATTTAGATAATCCACCAATTGATTGCCGTCTTGTGATACCTCACGTGGGCAAACATGTACTACACCGCCGTACATCAGCGGAATGAGCAACTCAAGAATTGAAATATCAAAAGCATAAGTAGTGATTGCTAATAGCTGAGTCTCAGCAGTCACTTGCAATCTATCATTCATAGATAGCAAGAAATTGATGATTGAAGGATGCCCAATACGGACACCTTTAGGCTTACCTGTCGAGCCTGATGTGTACATCACATAAGCAATGTCGCCAAAGGCAAGCTTCTCGCGCACTTGCTCAAGGGATACAACACCAGCTTGATTGATATCTAAGCTTGGCACAGACACGTTAAGAGCATCCATTAACTCGGTTTGAGTCAAGATGACTTTAGGCTCGGCATCTTCAATGATGTTCTGTAGACGTTCAGTTGGGAAATTAGGATCCAGTGGCACATAAGCTGCACCTGCCGCCCAGACCCCAAGGATTGCTGCTGGTAATAACGCCGTGCGGTCTAACATCAGACCTACACGATCACCACGTGCAATACCGTGTACACGCAAATATTCAGCAATACCAGCAATATGTTGACCTAACTCACGATAGCTAATTGTATGATCTTTTGAGGTTAAAGCATGATTTTCACCACGCTCATCAATCTGCTTTAGAATCATTGCGAATAGATCATGCTGAGCATAATCTGTAGCCTGTCCACGGAGAGCCTCGAACTGGATACCATCCTTATAATCAGGTGCGATATCTAACTCAACGATCTTACGTTCAGGATGAGCCACCATCTCTGATAGTACAGCTTGCAACAGTTGCACCATATTTTCGGCAGACTGTGCAGAAAATAGCTCAGTGTTATATTTCAACACACCAACCAGTTCGCCTTGGTATTCACCGCCCATTTCCAACGTAAGATCTAATTGACCCTCTTGCTGGCGAACTGGAAAACTTCCTAAGCTCAGGTCTTGGCCGACCAAAGTCGCTGGGGTCTGGATTGGCAAGAGTAGATCTTTAAACTCATCCATGCCACCTAGACGTTCCCAAAACATTCCCACCTGAGCTAATGGATTAATACTGCCATCACGCTTTGGTGAAACAGCTTCAACTACTCTGGAAAAGGCAATTTTTTGATGCTTGAGGCTCTGTCTTAATTGTTCCTGCACCTGCTGTGTAAATTGACGTAAAGTCTGGTCAGCATCGATATCCATGGGAATAGCAATCGTATTGACAAACTGCCCCAATGCATTACGCAAAGAACGTTCAAGTCGACCAGCTACAGGTGTAGCAATGACTAGATTATTTTCATTAGAGAGTTTATGCAGCAGAACATAAAAGCCAGATAGCACAAGTCCGAACAATGTGATCTCATAATCTTTCGCTAAGTTCACAAGTCCAGACGACACTGATTCAGGCACACGGAACACCAGTGAGCTACCTTTGTGTTGCTGCACAGCTGGTCGAGGGTAATCAAGCGGAATGCTATGCACGTGTGGTGCATGTTGTAACGCTTTTTTCCAGAAAAGTAGACTCTCATCAGCATCCTCAA
This sequence comes from Acinetobacter sp. WU_MDCI_Abxc222, assembly GCF_025514755.1. Lineage (NCBI taxonomy): Bacteria > Pseudomonadati > Pseudomonadota > Gammaproteobacteria > Moraxellales > Moraxellaceae > Acinetobacter > Acinetobacter sp. WU_MDCI_Abxc222. Next base: position 123,220 of record NZ_JAHPVG010000008.1, on the reverse strand, counting down.
TAGCAGTACTCTGCTGCTTATCGGCATACTGTGCGAACTCGATTCCATTCACTGTATCCGACTCTGTAACTAGTCCAAAACGTTTGCCGACATCGCGCAGCAAGAGACCAATCGACCAGAAATCCATGAGGGCATGATGAATCACGACTGCAATCACATAGTGATTTTGGCCACGCTCATAACAATGAATACGCCACAACGGTGGCTGAGTCAGGTCAAACGGCTGCTTAGTGTCCTGTTCAACCAATTGCGTCAAATCAGAAGCTTCTATATGACGAGCATCAGAAAAGATAATATTCGGATAAACTCGGTCCCAGATCAGTTGTTCAATCCCCTGATCATTGACAGGCATGCTTACTCGCAACAGCGGATAATCATGCATTACTGCTTCCAGAATCTCCATCGGCTTGTTGCCTAATGGTTGGTTGACCTTGACATCAAAGGCGACCACCATATTGTAAGCACTGCAAGCTGGCTCAAGACGCTGGATGTACCAAATGCCGAGCTGCTCTGCAGAAATCGCATGACGCGACAGAACCTCTGGTTCTAGTCGTGCAAGGTTGTTCATGAAGCAACTCCCTGCTGCAACTCAGAAACCAGATATTCAGCCAAAGCATTGATTGTTGGATAATCCCATAACAGTGTTGGCTCAAGCTCCAGTTTTGTCAGATCTTCTAGATCCCCAGATACAGACAAAGCAACGATTGAATCAAGACCATAACTGGTAAATTTTTGGTCTGGATCAATCGTCTCAGGCTCTACGCGCATTTCTTTGGCTACTAGCGTACGAATAATTGCGCTCCAGTAAGCTTTATCTTTATTCATGGGATAATCTCCTCTTTAACGGGTTTGGCATCACGTGGTGCCAGTGCAAAATCGATGACAGATAACATGTGATTGTTTGAAATTCGGTCTAGCAAATCTGCCAATGTGCTTTCACGTAATGACGTTATAGGAGGAGCTGTCTGCCCTTCAGCGGCATTTAAAAAAATGATCAGCCATGCACCATCCTGTAAAGCAGGTCTTAAGCCATGACGATTGAAGACCCAGAAACCCAGTACAGCAATGCGAGCAAATAACTCGGCATAGCTACGAGCAAGACTAAAGCGCAACGTTTCAAACTCTTTGCTCTGCTCAGAATTTGAGAAGTAATCCTGAATTTTTTGATCTAAAGAATGCTGTTCAACCAGAAGTTGGTTTGCCTGTTCACGTAGCGTAGTGAGTGTCTCAGCAGACAACCCAGCCGTGACATCAGCATCGTTGAGCATTTCGATGATTGTTCCTAGTGACTCCATCACCAAGTCACCATCGCGGTTGAAAATCTCAAGCTCACGAAAATCAATAGCGCCTGTCTCTACCTGCAAGTCATACAACTGGCGATAACGCGCTTTAGCTTGGACGTGGTTGAGATGTTCGGCTTTTTTGCTACGGCCTTTATTGGCAGATTTGAGCTGGAAACTCAGGCTATCTAGACAGACGGTACTACTACCATCAAACACACTAACAATTAGATGGTCTCTGAATGCTTTCTGATACATTCCATCAGCATAGGCATTTCTTAAGAAAAAACGTGACCCAAGCACCGAGGAAGTGATCTTTGCAAGCGACTCGACATACTCAGGTACTAGCACCTTCACGATTGGTGACCATGTACTGAACTGATTGATACAAACGTGTAACCCACGCGCACCAACGAGTGATAACACTTCAGCCGCTAAAAGATAAGCATAGGCTGTAGCGAGTTGCTCACGTACTAACGGAATGCTTATTACTTTTTTGTTATATAACTCGCGTTCAATAGCAAACTCGGTCGCGATGCGTAGCATCGTATCGCCTGCTCCCAGAGAGAAACTACTGCAATATGCACGCGTTACCTGTAGAGTCTTGAGACCAAGCTCTAACCCTTGGCCTTCTTCACCGATTAGAGCATCTTTGTGAATTTCAGCATTGTTAAAGCCAATACCACTGATATCTAGCCCACGCATACCAACTGTTGGCAGACGGTTCAGGCTATAAGTTCCTTTAGAAGCCATGTGGCGCTTATCGAGCCAAAATGCGCTTAAACTACGTGGTCCACGATCATTCGATGTTTTAGCAATCAGACTTAAAGAGTCACCTAAAGTGGCACGATTGATCGACCATTTTTCACCATTTAAGACATATTTGCTCTCGGCAGATTGTGCAGTTACTTCACTAGATAGCAGATCGGCACCATGGGCTTTCTCGCTATAAGCCAGCGCTGGAGCAGCACCACTCAAAATTCGACTAGCGATATTTTGGCATTGGTTCGCATTACCACCGATCCATACGATCACAGACCAAGCATTCGTACTATAGGTCGAGTTGATGGTTAGATCACGTCGTGCTAACACACGATGCAGATATAGCAACTCCTCACCAATTTCCATACGACCTCCAAGTTCTGAAGGTACATAAAAACGGTTCATACCCACCGCATTCAGGAAATCAACAGCTCGCTGAGGGTACTGCTCTTTCTCATCACGCTCGATGGCAGCGGACCAAGAAAAATCATTATTGGTATCGTGTACGGAGCCTAAAATTTGCTCCAGACGAGCAGCAGATTGAAACTGCCGCAAATTGGACGTAAGTGACATGAATTTTCACTCAAATGATTAAAGGGTAAGGGTTAAAACAAAGCACTTTTCAGACGATTAAAAATCAGCGTGCGTACTTCACGTTCCTTGATCATTGAGTTGAGTAGATTGGAGCTATAACGAATCAGCTGCCCCCGCTGCTCACGATCACGGATGACTTCTAAGCCGTTTTTGACATAGTTTCGAGCAATCACCGTTCTACGGTTTGGATGGGTTAAACAGACCAGTTGACCGCGTTCGATCTGCTCTTTAATTTTTCTTCTTCTAATTTTGCCGCTAGTGGTCTTATTTATTCGGCCTTGATGCAATAAATAGACGCCATCTACAGGTAAGCCAATATCAGCTGCAACTTGTTCTTTAACCTGAGTTCTGATGGCTTCAAAATTAAGTGTCTTGTCTAAGGACTTCTTCTTAATCTCAAGTACAACTGTAACGCCATCAGAATCAGCAAAATTTACTGCTGCAACACAGCCTTTACGGACGGCAGGATGTGCCGTTTCAACAGAGCATTCAATGTCTTGTGGGTAATAGTTCTTACCACGGATAATAATCACATCCTTAAGACGGCCAGTTACATACAGGTCTCCATCTTTAATAAAGCCCATATCACCCGTTCTTAAGTAATATTCTTTACTCGGCTGACCTGCCTCATCAAGGATAGTTGCTTCAAAGGTTTCTTGATTGACCTCTGGCTTCTGCCAGTAACCTGCTGTAACGCTCTCTCCTGCTAGCCAGATTTCACCAACTTCATGAGCCGCTACTTCTTTACGAGTATGTGGATTAACAATGCGGCAATCAATGTGTGCCGAGATCTTGCCACAACTCACCACTTGTACCGCAGTTTGATCCTGACTTTTCTCTACCAAGTGAGCATTTAACTTGTCACGATCAAGCGAAATCGCATTGAGAGGGCCTGTCACACCACTAACTAAAAGCGTCACTTCTGCCAAGCCATAGCATGGCAAGAAAGTATCTAGCTTCAATTTCGATTGAGTATTGAACTTCTCCATGAAACGCTGCATGACGTGAGCTTTGATTGGCTCTGCTCCGTTAAACAGGACACGTACACGGCTTAGATCAAGCGATGCGGCCTGCTCATCAGTGATGCGATGCAGACACAATTCATAGGCAAAGTTTGGCCCACCACTAATCGTGACGCCTCTTTCGCTAATAAATTGTAGCCATTTAAGAGGTCTTCGAATGAAGTCCAGCGGCGACATGACATAACAAGTCAGCCCTACATAAACGGTTTGCAAAACTGAGCCAATTAATCCCATATCGTGATAAACAGGCAGCCATGTCAGGCCAATATCATCAGGTTGTGTACAAAAGGCTTCAGCAATCATGGCTTCATTTGCCATAATATTTTTGTGGGTGACAATTACACCTTTAGGCCAACCCGTTGATCCTGAAGTGTATTGAAGGAAGCAAACATCATCTGCATCAATATACGGGAAATCTTTTTCGACCAAGTCACGCTGAAATTCGGCGTCAACAGCATGTAGTATTAAACTTTCATTTTGAGCTTTTAATGTGATTAGACCCGATAGCTCAAGAATCTTTTTTGTTGTGAGTACGATCTTTGGTTCACAGTCATTCATAATATTCAAAATATTAGAAAAACCATTACGATTAAACGGCAAACTAACTGGTACTGCGATAATATTAGCTTTTAGACAAGCAAAGAACGATACGATAAAGTCTAGCCCAGGCTCGAACAACAACACTGCACGATCACCACTATCTACAAGGTTCATTAATATCTGAGCTTGATGTTGAACCCGCGTATTCAAATCTTCATACGTAAGAGAATGAATGCCACCTGATTGGCGCCCTAAATACTCGAAAGCAACCTTACTTCCATTTAAATTTGCGTGGGATTCCAATGTTGCAATGATATTATCCGTATCCATTACAGCCATAAATTACTCCGATTAATTATAATTCACCCTTGAAATTCGCTAATTCAGAAATTACATTTCTAGCTAGGGCTTTTAATAAAATGAATATACTTTTTGTTTAAAATATAAATTCACATTATATTTTAATTATGAATGTTATTTGTTACACCTGTAAGGATTTACAGGTAAGTGGTCACTTATCGAAAATTAATAAGCTAAATCCTTTATGTAAATCATTTTTTGAGCAACTATATATTTTTAATTTCTTATAATTATTTTAAATTAAAGCCTCACCCATTTCTAATTTAGATACTCATAAGCCAAGATTCAAAGGCTTTTTACTCTTAAAAGTTTCTTTTTTATTGTTTTTAACTTTAGATTAAATTGTTTTATAAAAATTATAAAATAAAACTATTATATTTATATAATAGCACAACATAGATATTAATAAACAAAAAGACTTATATTATGTTTTAATAATAAAATTTAGCTCCCTTAAACCAAACATACAAATATTAAAATATTTATTTTTTCTTAATTCTAATATTAAATTCCTCTATTTTCTATAATCTCTATAAAAGCCCTAGCATTACCGCCCGAATAGCTGCTGAAATTTTATTATTTACATTTAACTTTTGCATGGAGTTACTGAGATGGAAATTTACGGTTCTTTCAGTTACTCCAAGAATTTGAGCTATTTCAGCTGACGTTTTACCTTCAGCAGTCCAACGTAGCGCCTCTTTTTCCCTGTTCGTTAAATAAAGATTGAATTGAGCAAACTCTGCATCATTCACCATTTTAGCAATGCTAGAATGCACTGTTTGAGTCAACCAGTACATATTCGTATATTGTGCCTTTTGCTCTTTTTCTGATAATTGGTCGTTGGATCTTGCTAGTGTTAGCATTCCTCTGGTCCCAATAAAATCACGGCTTGACTGAGCCCAACCGACATTTAAACCATAAGAACGCGCTTCCTCCCAAAAATCTTTTTCGGCCTGTGTCTTTGCAGATTGACTCGACCAAACAAGAGGTTGAAGTGATACCATACAATGCTGCACTGTCGGATCTATCTTCACATATTGCCGTTCCACATAACGTTTCTGCCATGCTTCTGGATAATTATTCAACATAATCGTTTTTGGTTCAGCAATAGATAAGGGTGATTGCATACCATAAGCGCAATAGTCAAATCCGAGCTTTAATGCTGTAGATTTAACGATCTCAAACAACTGGTATTCATTTTTTACCACCAAAAATGCTGATAATAAATCCTCTTGCCAACTTTCCATTTGCTCTCATTAGACTCCATTCACAAACTATTTTTTGTTCGGTTGCATATTGTGAATCCAAAGTAATCAAATTGAAGTGTAAGCCTAATCTTTTACCGTAATTTCAATAAAGATCATCAATAATCTAAAACACTCTTAGGTTACTAAATATATTTTCGGCACCTGCTCTTCTATTAGAGCCCTCAATTACAGATTTTGAATTCATTATCCAATTAACAACACTTTTAAGCCCGGAATGATTGCAAATTATTCAGATAAACTATATGTCTGAACGCTTTCAAGGTTGTTATATTTCATGCGCAGATTATGCTTTAAAAATTAAAATTTACAGGATGCATTTTATTCCAAAATATATATTTTTTTAATTTATAGAGAACTCGATCACTTAATCTTGAGAGCATGTTTTTATTAATTTAATTAAATAATATTGCCTTTCAATTATTCAATACCTCCAATTCCCCTGTTTTTATATAAAAAAACTAAAAATAATTATAATATTTTAAAAACCAAACAATTACAGCAAAACTCCCCATACTTGTAATTATTATTTTAGTATTAAAATTATTGACTATCTAATAGATTCTATCGAGCTAGTCTCTTTAAAAAAAGAGTTTTTACCCAAAAACATCTCTGATAAGAATAGCTTAAAGGTGCACCATCAAATTATAGTTAACCTGTTAAATATAACAGTATTTTATTGGCAAAAATTTATGTTATTTATTCACTAAATCTTAATTTAGGGTACTTAAGCAGGTAGCATGGTTAGCATACTCCCTCATTTCTCTATCTCAACAGATGGTTTTATTCGAATGAACGAAAACCAACTCATGAGTTATCCTCTCCAACACATCATCTCTATTGTTGAATCAACACAAATTGAAGATTCTAAAATTCTCTATTATGGTTTTACCGAATGGGCAACGTTAAAAACTCCAGCTTTAAGTACCGGATGGGATTGGGAATTTATTGAGTACAATGGCATCACTACCGTAAAACGAGTAGGTTTGCCTCGAAGCAATATCATGATTGTTGATATATCTGGTATAGATATCGGGTTTGATACTAATGAAACATTCCTCAAGAAAAAAATAGATACTTTATTCTGGGAACCGTTTATTTATGCCCAAATCAATACGTCATTAATCCAGTCTTAATTAAGTCAAACCATCTCTTAGAAACCTGTAAATTCTTACAGTTACCGCCTTTCCACCTGTTCAGTAAAGTCGCTTGAAAAATAAGTGGAAGCACTTGTAATGAATATTATTGCTGGATTTCAAAACAATTTTTCAGAAGGCTTGTATACCAAATTTAAAAGTTACCGTTACAAGGTATTTGTTGAGCATTTGGGATGGGAGTTGAACTGTCCAAACAATGAAGAACTAGATCAATTTGATAAAGTCGACACAGCTTATGTCGTCGCTCAAGATAGAGAATCTAATATTATTGGTTGTGCCAGATTACTACCCACGACTCAACCCTATTTACTGGGTGAAATATTTCCTCAATTAATGAATGGAATGCCTATTCCCTGCTCGCCAGAAATTTGGGAACTCTCAAGGTTTTCAGCTGTAGATTTCTCGAATCCATCTACCACAGCGAGCCAAGCAGTGTCATCGCCAGTTTCTATTGCCATTCTGCAAGAAGCTATTAACTTTGCAAGAGAACAAGGCGCAAAAAAACTTATTACGACCTCTCCTCTTGGTGTAGAACGTTTATTACGTGCTGCGGGTTTTCGGGCCCATCGCGCGGGCCCACCCATGACGATTGATGGATATTCTATGTTTGCATGCCTGATAGATGTTTAATTGCTTATTTGGGACTCCTACATATTTTCTGCATGAGTCCCAATTTTTATATAGTCACGTAGCAATATGACCAAGAATCTTAAGGACTATCAATCAATCTTGGTTTTTAAATTTAAATTCGACTTTTTATAATAAGCTTCATCAGTTTTAGGACTCCAATCGCGTGGCATAAATGTCGTCGATATAATTGCAACCACAGCCATACTTCCAATATAAAGCATAATTAAATATGGATTACCCTGCCCGACGCTCAATAATTTAGTAGCAATCATTGGTGCTAAACCACCACCTAATACGCCAGCCAACTGCACCGAAATTGAAATTCCGCTATAACGAATTTCAGCGGGGAATTGACGCGCAAAAAGCTGAGCTTGGGGTGCATACATAATCGGAAACACAACACCAATCGCTAAAACAATTGCTGTCCAAACTAATACAGGATCTTTTGTGTTGAGCATGGTAAAAAATGGATAGCAGTAAAGCGCCAATATGCATAGACCAAACATAAACATATTGCGTTGGCCGACTTTATCCGACAAATGTCCACATAACGGTGTCATAAATAAAATGACGGCTGCGCCGCAAATGGTGGCAAATAAAATATCTTGGCGTGGGATTCCAAGCTGTGCAGTGGTATAAGCCAATGTAAATGTTGAGGCAATATAAAACCATGCATTCTCAGCTGCGCGAGCCAAAATAATGGTGATGAGTTGCTTTGGATGGTTTTTAAAAACCTGTAAAGCAGGAACTTTGACTTCTTCAGACTGTTGTTTTACTTTTTCAAAATCTGGTGACTCAGGCACTTTTACACGTATATACCAACCCACTGCCAGTAAAATAATGCTGGCAAGAAATGGTAAACGCCAACCCCAGCTAAACAGTGCTTCTTCAGGTAATAACGACACCAGACCCAACGCGATTGAGGCAAGCATTAATCCACCGCCTGTACTGGCTTGAGGCAAGCTTCCCCAGAACCCTTTACCGCCTTCTGGTGCATGTTCAACGGCCATGAGCACAGCACCGCCCCATTCACCGCCCATTGCCATACCTTGAATGAATCGCAAGACAACCAAACCAATCGCAGCCCAATATCCAATTGATTCATAAGTCGGTAATAAGCCAATCAGTACGGTTGGGATCCCCATGAGCATCAAGGTCAGTAGCAACATCGATTTACGGCCAATCTTGTCACCAAAGTGACCAAAGACTAGGCCTCCTAATGGTCGCCCAATAAATCCAACGGCATAGGTTGCAAATGCAGCAAGCACACCGGTAAGTGCGTCTAGATTTGGGAAAAATAGCTTATTAAAAATGAGCGCTGCCGCCGCACCGTAAATAAAAAAGTCATACCACTCAATGGTGGTGCCGACCATGCTAGAGATGCCTGCTAATCGATGTGACGACTTTTTAGTATTTGAACCGTTTCCATGTATTGATTGCATCGTAATATCCTTTTTAGATTTTCTTGTTTTATCTTTTTTATGCTTATGACCAGCCCTGACCATAAGCATGTTCAGGTCTCGCTTTATCTCCTTAAGCTTTTTATGTTTTTGTAATTCGGTTTAGCTCAATTTTTCTAAAATTGGCTCAAATCTCGAATTACGTTCTTGCCACTGTGGTTGTTTATCTTTATCGACAATGAGTGCACGAACACCTTCAATAAAGTCGCCATGCTCAAACCAGATATCTTGTAAATCACGTTCAAGCTGCATGCACTGAGGTAAAGAGAGCCCTCGACCTAAATGTTGTAGTTTTAAACTGGTTTGTTTGGCAATAAATGAGCGCTGCTGCAAAATGCTGAGCATCTTACTTGCCCAAGTTTTTAAGCTTTCATCTTGTTCATTTTCAAGACTTTGCTCGATTTCATCTAAATGCTGATATCCAAAGTGTTTACGAATACCTTCAGCCAATTGTTGTAATTCGCTTTCGGCAGGGCGAGTAATAAATTGGGTAATGATGCGTTCAATTCCCTCTTTGCTTAAACTTGGCGCTTCAACGAGAGCATCTTGCAACGCTTGTAACTGCTCGCTTGGCACATGGTAGTCAATTAAATCGAGGTAAAGCGCATCGCTACTGCTGATCTGTTCACCCGTAATTGCCATATAAACACCAATATCATCAAGGCGAGACAGGAAGTGTGTTGCCCCAACATCTGGGAAAAAACCAATCGCTGTTTCAGGCATGGCAAATCTGGACTTTTCGCTGCTCACCACAATATGACAAGCCTGAGCCAAGCCAAAACCGCCACCTAATACATAGCCATCAAGCACAACAATGATTGGCTTTTCATATTCACGCAGTATATTTAGCATTTTATATTCGGCGCTAAAGTAGCCTTTGTAGTCGGCCGTGCCATTTTTATAACTGTCATAGAGATAGCGGATATCTCCACCTGCACAGAAGGCTTTTGGACTATTTGATTTGATTAAAACTGCTTGAACAGCAGCATCATTTCGCCACAGTTCCAATTGGGCACCAATACTTTTAATCATATCTAGCGACAATGCGTTGAGATGAGTCACTCGGTCTAAGGTAATAATGCCCAACTTACCTTGTTGCTCAATCATTAAGTGATTTTCTGTATTCATTTTATTGATCTCTTATTGATTTTTAAAATTTGCCTTTCGTTTTTCAACAAAAGCCTGCATTCCTTCTTTTTGGTCAAATGTTGCAAATATTGAATGGAACATGCGACGTTCAAAACGTAAACCTTCGGTGAGGTTCACCTCAAAAGCTCGGTTAATGGTTTCTTTGAGCATCATGTTTGCAGTTAAAGACCGTGCTGCGATTTTTTCAGCGGCTTGCAAGGTTTGTTCAAGTAATTCTTCTTTACTAAACACACGTGCAACCAAACCACTTTGTTCTGCCTCTACTGCACCCATTTGACGAGCGGTAAGGCACATTTCCATTGCTTTGGCTTTACCAATGGCATGGGTTAAACGCTGTGTCCCACCAATACCCGGAATTACCCCTAAAGTGACTTCGGGTAAACCAAACTTGGCGTTGTCAGCACAATAAATAAAGTCACACATGAGTGCTAATTCACAGCCACCACCCAATGCATAGCCACTCACCGCAGCAATTAAAGGTTTACGGCGCTGTGCAATACGGTCTGCAAGATGAAAAAAATCATCTAAATAAATATCAGGGAATGCCAAATCAGCCATTTCTTTAATATCAGCGCCTGCGGCAAAAGCCTTTTCAGAACCTGCCAATACGATGCAACCAATTTCGCGGTCTTTTTCGAGCTGATCTAATGCCTGATTAATTTCACTAATTAATTCACTGTTTAAAGCATTGAGCGCTTGAGGGCGATTTAATGTAATCAGTCCAACCCCATTACACTTTTCTAATAAAATACTTTGCCACTGCATTACTTATTCCTTGTTCTGATTTTATAGACTACGTGCAATCACTAAACGTTGGATATCACTGGTGCCTTCGTAAATTTGGCAAATACGCGCATCACGATAGATGCGCTCAATTGGGAAGTCTCTGAGATAACCATAGCCACCAAACACTTGTAAGGCGCTCGAACACACGCGCTCCGTCATTTCTGAAGCAAATAACTTGGCCATTGAAGCTTCGTTGAGACATGGTTGACCTGCTTCTTTTAAACGCGCAGCGTAGTGAACCAGTTGTCTCGCTGCTTCGATTTCTGTTGCCATGCTAGCAAGACGAAACGCGATGGTTTGATGCTCAAAAATTGGTTTTCCAAAAGTAATACGTTCTTTGGCATAACGAGTTGCTTCTTCGAGTGCCGCACGTGCTAGACCAACTGCTTGTGCAGCAATACCAATACGCCCACCTTCTAAATTGGCGAGAGCGATTTTTAAGCCTTCGCCCTCTTTGCCTAGCATGAGGCTTTTATGAATGCGCACATCTGTTAGAGCAATCTGACACGTATCTGAAGCATGCAGACCTAGTTTTTCTTCAACACGAATCACTTCATAGCCTGGAGTTTCGCGTGGAACTAAAAAGGCACTAATGCCTTTTTTACCTGCGCTCGGGTCGGTCACGGCAAACACAATAATGACGCCAGCATTATTACCAGAGGTAATAAACTGCTTGGCACCATTTAAAATGTAATCATCGCCATCTTTCACCGCTCGGGTTTTAATGGCTCCCGCATCTGAGCCAGTATGTGGTTCAGTTAAGGCAAAAGCGCCGATCATTTCACCTTGAGCCAAAGGCTTTAAAAAACGCTCTTTTTGCTCGTCGGTACCAAATTTTAAAATAGGCACACAGCCAACCGAGTTATGTACACTCATAATGGTTGAGGTTGCGCCATCTGCTGCCGCAACTTCTTCAAGAGCCAGTACATAGGCTAAGTTACCCGTGTCTGAACCACCCCATTGCTCTGAAACAAGCATTCCCATAAAACCGAGTTGCCCCATTTGAGTCAGAGTATCTTTCGGGAATGTCCCGTCTCGGTCCCAATCGCTGGCATTAGGCTTAATTTGTTCTTGAGCGAAACTTTTCGCCATATCACGAATGAGTAATTGTTCTTCGGTAAATTGCATTATTATTTCCTTTACCCTGCTTTAGCTTGTTGTTTAGCAATTTCTTGATTACGCAATAAAAAGCGCTGAATTTTACCACTTGGAGTTTTAGGTAATTCACTCACAAATTCAACTAAACGTGGGTATGCATGTGCAGAAAGCCGTTTTTTTACAAATTGACTGAGTTGTTCAGCAAGCGTATCGGAAGGTTGAGCATCCGCAGCTAAAATTACGAAGGCCTTAACCACTTCGGTACGGTCCGGATCAGGCACACCAATCACTGCTGCTTCAATTACAGCATCGTGTTCGAGTAGTGCGCTTTCTACATCGAAAGGCCCAATACGATAGCCCGATGTAGTGATTACATCATCACTACGACCAACAAAGCTCATGCTGCCATCGGCATGAAGCTCGGCAGTGTCGCCAGTTAAATAGTAATGACCAACAAATGGCGATTTTCGGCTTTCTTTATAGCCACCAAACCACATCATTGGAGACTGGCTAATGTCGACTGCTAATATTCCCGGTGTATCTGGCGGAAGTTCTTCACCTTGTTCATTGACAATCGCAACGCGATAGCCCGGACTTGGGAAACCTGCTGAACCAGCATGAATTTCATGTTTTAAACCATGATGATTACACACCACCATGCCCACTTCGGTTTGTCCATAATGGTCATAAATTGGAGCATCAAGCACTTGTTTAAACCAGCGAATTACTTCTGGATTCAGCGGCTCACCTGCACTGCTCACTACACGGAACTGCCCTTTTAAGGGTGCCATTTGTGCTGGGTCAGCTGCCATCATCATACGGTAAGCCGTTGGTGCACCTGCCAAATTGTTAACTTTATAATCTTTCACAATTTGGCATAGGCTATCTGTGCTGAAACCACCCTCATAGAACAAAGTAGCGTGACCTAAGAATAACGGCCCAGTAATCGCATAGTAGAGACCATACGCCCAGCCCGGATCGGCAATGTTCCAAAACGAATCTTCTTCGGTTAAACCAATGGCATCTTGCATATATCGACCAAAGGCAATTAGTGCTTTTAATGGCACTTCCAATGGTTTAGCAGGACCTGTAGTGCCTGAAGTAAACATGAGCAAGAAAGGATCTTGAATGCTACGCATAACCAGATCGCATTGATCAGACTGCTGTTTCACTTCATTCCAAAAATTAAAATCACCTGCTTTAAGCGGAGTACCTTGTGCGTCGGCGACACTCACAATTGCAGGGCAATTTTCAATTTCATCAAGCTTGCTACGGTTGCCCATATCGGTCACCACTAGCTTACTTTGTGCAAGCTGAATACGGTGCTCAATCGCTTTTGGGCCAAATGCAGTAAATAGTGGTTGATAGACAGCACCAATTCGCCAAGCTGCAAAAATCGTCACGATCAATTCAGGTGTTCTTGGTAATAGACCTGAAATACGGTCACCTGCTTTTACACCTTGTGATTTTAAAAAGTTAGCAAACTGACTCGACCACTCTTTTAATTCACGGAAGGTATATTGCTCTTTGCGACCATCTTTTCCTTGCCAATACAGCGCAATTTTGTCGCCATCTGCGTGTCGATCACAGCATTCATAACAAGCATTTAAGGCATCAAGTGAACCTGATAACATCTGTTTTGCAGTGCTTTCCAAATCGAAAGTCTGTGCAGCATTTTGATAATCCATCATATCTTTTCCCTCAGTCCGGATTTGTTGTTATTCACGACAGGGTTTATGTGTTTAAAGCCATCCTTTGGCTTTACCGTTATGCCTCTTGTGGCAGGTATTGCTGAATAATGCTCGAAAAATCGAGATTGGCATTACCGCGCATGCACATTTGCTGATACAGCTGTTGCACCATGCCACCTAATACAACGGGTTGTTTGACTTGGCCTGCCGCTTCTACTGCAAGACCCAAATCTTTTAGCATCAGCTGAGTTGCAAAGCCGTCTTGATAGCCTCGAGATGCTGGGGCATTTTCATTAATATGCGGCCATGGGTTACACACATCCGAGCTCCAACAACGACCGCTTGAAGTGTTAATGACGCCGGCCAATGCTTGTGGGTCGATGCCGAGTTTCACACCCAGTGCCATACCTTCGGCCACCGCTGCCATTGAAATACCCAAAATCAGGTTATTGCAGATTTTGGCAATTTGGCCTGCTCCAACATCACCACAATGAACAATATTTTTGCCCATGTGGCTGAGCACAGGTTTCACTTCGTTAAAGGTTTGCTCATCAGCACCCACCATAAAGGTTAAGGTTCCTGCTTGAGCACCAATGGTTCCACCAGAGACGGGTGCATCACAGATTTTAATATTTTTACTATGCGCAACAGCAGCAATGTCTTTAATGGTTTGTGGGTCAATGGTACTGCTATCAATGCATAAGCTACCTGCTTTTAGTACTTCTAAAACACCATTTTCACCCAAGTAAACTTCTTTAACATGCTTGGCCGCAGGCAACATGGTAATGACCACATCTGCTTGTTTAGCTGCATCCTGTGGGCTGTCGCAGACCACACCACCTGCCTCGGCAAAGTGCTGAATAGCAACCTCACTGAGGTCATATCCATAAACATTGAGTCCGGCTTTAAGTAGGTTATGGGCCATTTTGCCGCCCATATTGCCTAGACCGATAAAGGCGATATTCATCCGTGATCCCCTTAACGTAAACTAATGGTTGTATTTACACCGCCAACTTCATGGCTATCTTCAAACCAGCGACTGGTAATGGTTTTAGTTTGAGTGTAGAACTGCACAGCTTGTTTGCCATATGGTCCCAAATCACCCAGTTTTGAACCTCTTGAACCCGTAAAACTAAAGAAAGGCACTGGCACAGGAATTGGAATATTGATACCGACTTGTCCAATATCAATTAAGTTTTGGAAAGTACGTGCGATCGCACCGCTTTGTGTAAATAGACCTACACCGTTACCAAATGGGTTGGCGTTGATAAGCGCAATCGCTTCCTCAAGGGTATCTACACAAATAATCGAAAGAACTGGACCAAAGATTTCTTCTTTATAAATACGCATGTCGGTATTTACGCCACTAAAAATCGTCGCGCCGACAAAGTTACCCGATTCATAGCCTTGTACTTGAACATCACGACCATCGAGTAGCAACTCTGCACCTTGCTCAACACCGCTATTAATTAAGTCCAGCACTCGCGCTTTAGCACGTTTTGAAATGACTGGGCCAATGTCAGTATTTGGTTCATGGCCTGCATTTACTTTTAAGGTTTTGGCTTTTTCGACTAACTCTTGAATCCACTGTTTACTGTCACCGACCATGACTGCAACAGACAATGCCATACAACGTTGCCCTGCTGCACCAAACGCTGCGCCCACTAGAGCATTTAAAGTTTGCTCTTTATTGGCATCAGGCATCACAACCACATGGTTTTTTGCACCCATCATCGACTGCACACGTTTGCCATGTTGTCCTGCAAGGTTATAAACATGAGTGCCGACTGCAGTTGAACCTACAAATGAAATCGCTTTAATGTCTTTATGGGTACACAAACGGTCAACCACTTCTTTGCCACCATGTACAACGTTGAGTACGCCTGCTGGAATACCTGCTTGAATGGCAAGTTCAACCAGCATCATGGTTGATAACGGGTCTTGTTCTGATGGTTTTAAAACAAATGTATTGCCGCACACGATTGCCATTGGGAACATCCAAAGTGGAATCATGGCTGGGAAATTAAACGGCGTAATACCCGCACAAACACCCAAAGGTTGTTGCAAGGTATACGTGTCTACACCACGCGCGACACCTTCAACATATTCACCCATTTGCAAAGTACCAACTGAACAGGCATGTTCAACGACTTCTAAACCACGTTGAATATCACCTTCTGCATCTGCCAAGGTTTTGCCTTGTTCCGCCGTTAGTACTTGCGCAATTTCTTTCATGTTGGCACGAATTAAGTCTTGTAGCTTGAGCATGATGCGCATGCGTGCCTGAATTGGGGTCTGACGCCAAGAAGCAAAAGCATCTTGTGCAGCTTGAATAGCAGCGTCAACTTCTTTAACCGTTGCAAATGGTACACGACCAATCACTTCCTGTGTTGCAGGGTTAATAATGTCTTGCCATTCTTGTGTTTCAGATTCGATAAAATTTCCGTTAATGAGTAATTTAGCGGTTTCCAATTCGATTTTTTGGATTGTGTTCATAACCTCTCCGTAGGCCATATTTTTATTGTGTTCAATTATTAGAAAATACTTTTTGATCGTATTTTCTTTATTTCAGTTTCAATTGAGACTAGCAAAGAAAACTTTGACCACCAACGGAAATTCATGCACGATTGTTGTGCAAATATGCACAAGGATGACAACAAAAATGAAAGTGGATTGGGATCATCTACATTTTTTTCTGGTTTTAGCTCGGACTAAAACTTTGACCAACGCTGCGCGGATTATTGGTGTCGAACACAGTACAGTGGCTAGACGGATTCAGGCCCTAGAACTTGCTTTGGGTACAACGCTGTTTAAGCGTGAAGCGACAGGTTATGAGCTAACACTCGAAGGGATGGCACTGGTTCCTCGAGTTGAGCAAATGGAACAAGCTTTCTTACAAATTGAAAAACCACACCAACCTTTGCAAGGTCGTGTGCGAATTGGCACACCTGAAGGTTTTGGTACTGCTTTTTTAGCTCGGTTATTGGCTGAGTTCTCGATTCAATATCCACTGCTCACCATCGACCTAATTCCAGTGCCAAAAATGATTAAGCTTTCACACCGTGAGGCAGATATTGTTGTGTCAATTGATCGTCCTACGTCTGGCCCTTACATCATTACGCGATTATCAGATTATTGTTTAAAAATTTATGGTAGCAAAAACTATCTGGCCCAAAACCCGCCTATCCGAGCCTTAGAAGATTTAACCCAACATCGCTTTGTGAATTATATTGATGATCTGGTGTATAGCCCTGAGTTGTACTGTTTAGAACGACTCCCTCTAAAGCTGAATGCCAACTTCCGTAGCAGCAGTATTTTGGCCCAACAAATTGCGGTGAGTGCTGGCGCAGGACTTGCGATTTTGCCCAAGTTTTTGGCAGATGATAAACCGGAACTTGAAGAAGTGTTAGAGCAACAAGTTCGCTTTACCCACACGTTTTGGATGCTGACCTTTGTTGATTTACAACATGAACCGCGCATTAAACTCGTCTGGGATTATCTACGTAAACAAGCCGATAAATATCAACATTTGTTGGTTGATTAGAGAGTGTAAATAAAAAAGCCAATCATGATTGATTGGCTTTTTTGAAATTATTAATAATTAATCAAAAGTTTCTTGGCCTAGTTTTTTCATGCGTGGTTTATAAAACACATGATAGCTAACGCCTAAAACAACTAGCCATAATGGACTAACATAGAGTGCTTTCAAAGTATCTGGCTCTAGTGCCAAAATCACCAAAGTAAACAAGAAGAATGCAATGACCACATACGCCATCAACACCCCGCCCGGCATTTTAAAGGTCGATTTAGCATGTAACTCCGGACTCAACTTACGGTAACGTAAATAGCATGCCATGATCAGAAGCCATACACTAATAAAGAGAATCACACAGAGTGAACTTGCCAAAGTAAATGCTTCCATCGTGTTTGGAACAAAGTACTGAAGCACTGCCCCACCCATAATGAAAATACATGAGAAGATTAAACCATTTGAAGGTACGGCACGTTTTGATAAACGCCCCAATGCACTCGGCGCCTGCCCATCTTTCGATAAACCGAACAGCATACGACTGGTTGAAAACACACCGCTGTTCATTGAAGACATCACTGAAGACAGTACGACCAAGTTCATAATGATGGCTGAAATAGGAATACCTGCATTTAGGAACAACTCAACAAACGGACTTTTGTCTGCACGAATGTGATCCCAAGGTGTTACTGACATCACCACAAAGAGTGCCAACACATAGAACAGAATAATACGTACAGGAATCGCGTTAATTGCTTTGGGTAAATTCTTCTTTGGATCTTTCGTTTCAGCGGCTGTTGTACCAATCAGCTCAACACCAATAAAGGCAAATACGGCGATCTGGAAACCTGCCAAAAATCCGCTTACACCTTTTGGAAATATGCCACCATGCGACCACACGTTACTTACACTTACAACCTCACCATGCGGAGCTTGAAAATGAGTAAGGATCATGTAGCCACCTACTCCGATTAGGCCAATAATGGCTAAAATCTTAATGAGTGCGAACCAAAATTCAACTTCACCAAACAACTTCACCGTAAGAAGGTTAAGCCCTAAAATGAATAGTACACAGCCTGCACTAATCATGGCCTGTTGCATTGGTGAGAAACTGGCGCCTTCGGGCAGCCAGAAACTTAAATAGTTAATGACCGCAGACAAATCAGCAATACCGACCAGTACCCAGCCTAACCAATAAGTCCAGCCTATATAATAGCCAGCCCATGGGCCAATCAAGTCATAAGCCATATCGACAAATGATTTGTAATGTAAGTTGGCAAGCAGTAGTTCACCCAATGCACGCATCAGAAAAAAGAACATGCCACCAATTAACATGTAGATAACGAGAATTGAAGGACCTGCGAGGGAGATGGTTTTGCCCGAGCCCATAAATAGGCCGGTTCCAATTGCACCGCCAATTGCAATCATTTGTAGATGGCGATTATTTAATTTCCGTTGTAAATGATCAGGGGAGCCTGCCTCATCAGAATGATGAACCATTGTCATATTAGAAGTCCTTTTTATATTTTGCTTAACTTAAATCAGCAACCTATAGGGAGAAAAACGAACCGTATATCGTGGGTTGCTGAGTCTATACCTCAGGACAAGATGTTCAAGTATATTTTTTCCTTAATTGATAAATCGTTTGTCCTGATTTTTTTAAGTCACATTATTTATGTACTGCCTTCACGGCAATTTTAATTAATCAATCTGGGTTTCCAGATTAGCCGAAGTGTAGCATGTGATCCTGCTATATGTACTTTTCCAATACCCTCCAAACTGCTCTATTGATCCAAAAATAAACAATATTATTCCGATAAAAAATCTAATAAAAATAAAAAAAGCCAATCATGATTGATTGGCTTTTTAATAAAACTTAATGATCGTTGACGAGTTCACGTCCTAGTTTTTTCATACGTGGTTTATACAACACATGATAGGTAACACCTAAAATAACTAGCCATACTGGACTGACATATAAAGCTTTCAATGTATCTGGCTCTAATGCCAAGATAACTAAAGTGAAAAGCATGAATGCCAAAACAATATAACTCATCCAAACACCACCTGGCATTTTAAATGTTGATTTTTCATGTAATTCAGGACGCAATTTACGGTAGCGTAAATAGCACACCATGATGAGACTCCAGACACTAATGAATAGAATCACACAAAGTGAACTTGCCAAAGTAAATGCCTCCATTGTGTTTGGAACAAAGTACTGAAGTACCGCTCCGCCCATGATAAACGTACAAGAGAAAATCAAACCATTTGAAGGAACTGCGCGTTTTGATAAGCGTCCAAATGCACCGGGTGCCTGACCATCTTTTGATAAACCAAACAACATACGGCTGGTTGAAAACACGCCGCTGTTCATTGAAGACATGACAGAAGATAGCACCACCAAATTCATGATGATCGCAGAAACCGGAATACCCGCATTTAAGAACAACTCAACAAACGGGCTCTTATCTGCACGAATGTGATCCCAAGGGGTTACCGACATCACAATAAACAGTGCCAACACATAGAATAAAATAATACGTACCGGAATCGCATTAATCGCTTTCGGTAAGTTCTTCTGTGGATCTTTGGTTTCAGCGGCTGTTGTACCTACAAGTTCCACCCCGACAAAAGCAAATACAGCAATCTGGAATCCTGCCAAGAAGCCTTCTGTACCTTTCGGGAATAAACCGCCATGTGACCAGACATTACTAATGCTTGCAACAGCGCCTTGAGGAGCTTGGAAATGGCTGAAAATCATGTAGCCACCCACTCCGATCAGGCCAATAATCGCCAAGATCTTAATGAGAGCAAACCAGAATTCGATTTCACCAAATAGGCGTACTGTCAGTAGGTTAAGGCCCATCACAAACAACACACAGCCTGCACTAATCATGGCTTGCTGTATCGGAGAGAAGCTTGCACCATCGGGTAGCCAGAAACCTAAATAGTTAATGACCGCTGAAAGGTCCGCAATACCCACCAGCACCCAACCTAACCAATAAGTCCAGCCCAAATAATAACCAGCCCAAGGACCAATCAGGTCATGAGCCATATCAACAAAAGATTTGTAATGCAGATTTGCAAGGAGCAACTCGCCCATTGCACGCATTAAGAAAAAGAACATTCCTCCAATAATCATATAGATCAAAAGAATTGAAGGACCTGCGAGGGAGATGGTTTTGCCCGAACCCATAAACAGGCCGGTTCCAATTGCACCGCCAATAGCAATCAGTTGTAAATGACGGTTAGACAGTTTTCGTTGCAGATGATCAGGAGAATTTTCCGTATCTGAATGACGAGCCGTTGTCATATTAAAATTCCTTTTTGAATTCCTTTGTTAAGATCAGCAACCTATGGCGAAAATCGAACCGTATGCTATAGGTCACTGAATCTGTTCACCAAAAAATGACTGGATAAACCGTATCTATCTTCCTTCTGTTAGATACATCATCATTTTTGGAGTAAAAACGAATTACTTTTGTGCTGCCGTCACGGCAATTTCAATTAACCAATCTGGATTGACCAAATCGGCCTGAATTGTGGCACGCGATGGAGCAACACACCCTTTTAACCAGTCAACCCAAATTGCATTTACGGTTGAAAAGTCAGAAAGATTTTTCAAATAGAGCTGTGCAGAGAGCAAGCGAGATTTGTCGGTATCGGCTAATGCCAAAAGTTCATCAATCGTTGCAAGAATTTCACGAGTTTGGCCTGCCACGTCTTGCTCGGTATTTTTAGGTACCTGACCTGACAGATAAACGACTTTGTTAAAAACAGTCACGGCGCTCATGACTTCGTTAGTGTTAATCTTTTGTATATCTGAATTAGACATTCGGATTTCCTTATACCTGATTAATAAATTGAACACGGGCGGTGACAGCACACATCAGTTCATATCCCACCGTACCGGATGAAACAGCGACATCATCAATAGGTAAAACGACGCCTGTACTTGATTGGCCCCAAAGCACGACTTCACTGCCGACTTTGGCACTTTCAATACCTGTTAAATCGACTGCCAACATATCCATGCTGACGCGACCAATTGTACGAGTGCGGACTGAGTCCACTAAAACAGGCGTACCTGTTGGTGAAATACGTTGATAACCATCAGCATAGCCGCAAGCAACAATCCCAATCGTTATGGGTTGCTCTGCGACAAAGTTTGAGCCATAACCTACGCTTTCATTCGGTTCTAAATGCTGAACTGAAATAATTTCGCTGCGTAAGCTCATGGTCGGTTGTAAGCCCCAGTCCGCAATACTATGGGTCGGGTAATCTGGCGAGCTGCCATAGAGCATAATGCCGCTACGGGCATAATCTGATTTGAGCTGATCTTGATAGCGCAAAATTGCCGCACTATTACTTACCGATCTTTCGCCCGGTAAATCCTTAACAATTTCTTCAAATGCAGTGATTTGATAATCAATGCCCTGCTGACCGAAACGATCGCCATCTGCATCTGAAAAATGCATCATGTGCGTAATCTTGGACACGTTCGCCAAGTTATTTAAACGTTCCCAAGCCTGAACATAGTGCTGAGGTTTAAAACCAAGGCGGTTCATACCACTGTTCATTTTTAGGCAAACATCAAATTGAGCTGGGTAAGGATGCTTTTCTACCCACTCGATTTGCGCTTCACTATGAATGGTGAAACTGAGTTGATACTGCACACAATCGAATAAGTCTTGAGGAGAGAAAATTCCTTCGAGCAATAAAATTGGACCTGTCCAGCCTAAAGCGCGAATTCGTTTTGCTTCATCAAGATCAAGTAAGGCAAAGCCATCTGCTGCTTTAAATGCTTCATAAACACGTTCAATTCCGTGTCCATAAGCATTGGCTTTTACAACGGCAAAGACCTTACTGTTTGGCATAGCCTTGCGTACCACCGCCAAGTTATTTTGTAAGGCTTGACGGTGGATGACTGCGGTAATAGGACGAGGCATGATTACTTTCCTAACGTCCGTTATGCAGCATGCGCGTGTGAATAACGCTGAATTGAAAGGCCATCGGTACTGATATCAGTCTTGTGATTCAATACGATGTCACTGATTAATTTTCCTGAACCACATGCCATTGTCCAGCCTAGAGTACCGTGACCTGTATTCAAGAACAGATTTTTAAAGCGAGTCGCTCCAATAATTGGTGTACTGTCTGGTGTCATTGGACGTAAACCAGTCCAGAAAGACGCCTGTGCCATATCACCGCCCGGGAACAAATCCTGAGTCACCATTTGCAATGTTGCACGGCGGTCTTCATTCAGGCCTAAGTTAAAGCCACTTAACTCTGCCATTCCACCTACACGAATACGTTGGTCAAAACGAGTAATCGCAATTTTGTAGGTTTCATCAAGCACTGTAGATTGCGGAGCAAAAGCAGGGTCAACAATTGGAATCGTCAACGAATAACCTTTCACAGGATATACAGGTAACTGTAGATCAAGTGGTTTCAAGAAATCACGTGAATAGCTACCAAACGCTAGGACATAACGATCTGCGGTTAAGACCTTACCATTGACCAAAACACCCTTAATTTCATCACCTTCAACAATCAACTTTTCTACGTTCTGGTTGAACTGGAAGTTAACGCCCAACTCTTTAGCAATTTGAGCTAAAGCATTGGTAAATAAATAACAGTCACCTGTCTCGTCATTTGGTAAGTGTAAACCACCAACCAGTTTATCTTGCGCATTTGCCAAAGCTGGTTCTACACGACCAAGTTCGTTGCCATTTAATAATTCGTAGCTTACGCCGCATTCTTGTAGCACGCTAATGTCGCGTTGAACCGCTTCCATTTGAGCTTCTTTACGGAATAACTGCAAAGTACCTTTAGCACGGTTTTCGTAATTAATGCCTGTATCTTTTCTAAGTTCACGTAAGCAATCACGGCTGTATTCAGCCACGCGCATCATACGTTCTTTGTTAACAGCATAACTTTGTGGATTACAATTTTTTAGCATTTGAGCCATCCACTGTAACTGCCACATGCTGCCATCTAAATTAATCGCAAGCGGTGCATGGTGTTGAAACATCCATTTCACGGCTTTAAAAGGAATTCCTGGTGCTGCCCAAGGGGTAGAATACCCAGGCGAAATTTGACCTGCATTACCAAAGCTTGTTTCTTCAGCAGGACCTGACTGGCGATCGAGAACAGTAACCTCAGCTCCTTGTTGAGCTAGATAATAGGCACTTGCCACTCCAATAACGCCGCTACCTAAAACAATTACGCGCATTTCCATTCCCTCACGCACACCAGTTTATTTAACTAGTATATTTCTGCTTCAATAGTTTATTTCACTGTTTTTCAGGCTATAATCTAGGTAAATTTATGTTTTTCTCACGAGAATTTTAAAAAAAGAGGAAATATCTATGCGCCCCTTAGATCGTATAGATCGCATGATTCTGGATATTTTGCAGCGCGAAGGACGAATTGCGATTAGTGAATTGGCATCGAGAGTTAACCTGTCGACCACCCCCTGTTCGGAGCGTGTAAAACGCCTAGAACGCGATGGCATTATCATGGGTTATTACGCTCGGTTAAACCCAGCCTTTGTGGACCGTAACCTGCTTGTCTTTTTAGAAATTAAGTTATCTGCCAAATCTGGCGATGTGTTTGATCAGGTAGCCAGAGACTTAGTCGAAATTCCTGAAGTGCTTGAATGTCACCTTATTTCAGGCGAATTTGACTACCTCGTAAAAGCGCGTTTAAAAGAAATGAGTGCATATCGTCGCTTATTAGGAGATCTACTAAAGAAACTCCCCGCTTCAGCATCGTCACACAGTTATGTGGTTATGGAAGAAGTCAAAGAAACTCTATATCTAGATGTAAGCAAGTAAAGCGAGCATTAATTGAAATCGCTTTACTCACCTTTTGGAAATTAGAAATATTTTAAAATCGAAATATGTTTATTTTGATGTTTGAACTTCGAGAACCACTTAACTGCTGGATAGAGCGCAAAAGACAACACAATCGTGATTAACCACAGCATCCACACATGATTGACCGACAAATAGTTTCCGTAGTTAGCTCCCCACACACTGAGCGCAAACACATACATCAGTTTCAACACATATAAATGCAGTAAGTAAAAGAACATAGGCACCGAGCCAAACACCACCAAGGGTTTTAGAAATGAATATTGCTGCATACGCTCAAAAGCCACCAGCACAATCAAGCCAATTCCAATATTCAGCAAAATAAATAATAAAGACGGCGGATACTTGGTGAGATTAAAAAAGCTCATGAGACTCAGTTGTAATGACTCAAAATGTTGCCACGGCTGGTCGCCATAGACGTTGATAAAACGCAGTAAAACAAACAATCCAATACTTACTAAACCAAGGCTGAGTAAAGTGCGGCTTCTTTGCTTTGCTGAATATTTTGAACTAAAGAACTGACCTAACGCATAGCCCAATAAAATCACGCCAATCCAAGGTAAAACAGGATAGCTTGTGCGAAGCTTGATGCCTGCAATCTCAATCCAACCACGGTCATGTAAAACCAACCATATATTCTGTAGGATGCCTTGTGAGAAGTGCACTGAATCTAGCAAGTTGTGCCCAAAAACAATAACTAAACCTGCGCCCGCAAGAACAGGCAAAGGCAAACTTACACAGCACGCTAGCACCACCATGCTAATACCAATCGCCCAGATCACCTGTAAATAAATGACTTCGGGTGGAAAAGTTGCTGTCCATGCAAAATTCACAAGCGTAAGCTCTAATACAATTAAAAATAAGCCACGTTTTAATAGAAAGGCACGCGTTTGTTGTAAGTCCTGTTTTTTTGATTGAAATAAAAACGCAGAAATACCCGTTAAAAGTACAAAAACCGGAGCGCAAATATGTGCCAATAATCGACTGCCAAATAATGCTGGTTCTGTTACTGTTACGTCCATTGGATCGGTAACCTGTTTATGTAAATAGAAAGTTTCTCTTACATGGTCGAGCAACATAATGATGATCACCAAACCACGCAATGCATCAATCGACTGTAAACGTTCAATATTTTTTTCTATAGACATAGCAGTAATCAACAAAATAATGTAACGTTATACTATTACATTTAATTCCTTTTGTCTTTTTATGGCTGATTATTTATGCGACACAAATTAGGATTGTTGTCTTCGTTAGGTCTATCATTTATATCGACACTCACTTGGGGAGAGGAAACGTCAACGGTACTTGAGACCATACGTGTTCAGGCTGAAAGTACCCGAGAAGATGTGAGCCAAAATAGCTCGGCAACTAAATTTACTCACGATGTTTTAGATGTCCCTTTTAACCGTGCTTATCTTTCTAAACAAATAATGGAACAGCAAGACGTGCAACGGATTGATGATGCATTAAGCTTAGTGAGCGGGGTTTTTCATCAAAACAGTTTCGGTGGTGGCTTTTGGGATAATTACTCTTTCCGCGGTTTTAGTACCGATCCCAATTTAGGTGCGGCTATGATCCGTAACGGTTTGAGTGTTAACCGAGGAATTAGCGCTCCAAAAGATGTAGTGAATATTGAATCTTTAGAGTTTTTAAAAGGACCGATGGCGGCGCTATATGGTCGCGGCGAAACAGGTGGTTTGCTTAACCTCAACAGTAAAAAACCACAGTGGGAAAGCGAAAGTGAACTTAACTTACGTGCCAATACCCAAGAACAATATCGCATAAGTCTGGAGCATACTGCCCCTATTAACGATGAACTGGCCTATCGTTTAGCAGTGGCTCACGAAGATAATCAAAGCTTCCGTGATCATGTCAGCAGTGAACGCTGGTTCTTTTCACCGCAGCTCACATGGAAAATTTCAGACCAGACACAACTCGACTTTGACAGTGAATTTACAGAGCACAAAGGAACCTTTGATCGTGGGGTAAGCACAGTCAATCACCAGTTTGTGATGGACCCGAAAACATTTACAGGTGAACCTGACGACGGCGATTTGAAAATAAAAGATTACTTTTACCAATTACGTCTGAGTCACGAGTTTAACCCTGACTGGAAGCTAAATAGTGCAGTCAGCTATAAAGACGCCAAAATGGTCGGTTTTGCAACCGAACCACGGCGTATGCAAGCCGATGGACGTACTTTAGAGCGTCAACGTCGCTATCGTGATTATAAGAGTGAAGATGTGCTCGCTCAGACAGAATTACTTGGCAAGATTGATACCTCATGGGCTCGCCATGAAATTTTGCTTTCAACCGAGCTTGGTCAACTCGACTATAAACAAAACCAGCTTCGTCGTAATCACAGTGCTGGCATGCCTAACACAATTGATATTTACCAACCCGAATATGGCAAATATTTACCAAACCTAGCACCGTTTACCAACACCAAAGAGCAACAGCGTTACTTTGCACTCAATATTCAAGATCAGATCTTTTTCAATGATCAATGGAGTGTTCTATTTGGCAACCGTTTTGATCAGGTCGAACAAGACTTTAAAAATCACCTCACTCAGACCAAAAGCAACCAGACACTTCATCAAAATAGTCCACGTTTCGGAGTAAACTTTAAAGCCTCTGACCAATGGGCTTTTTATACGAACTATGGCCGCTCATTTGCCATGAACAGCGGTATGAACCGAAATGGTCAAACTTTTGCTCCTGAAAAAGGAGAAAGCTATGAAGTCGGCACCAAATATAAAATAAACGACCAAAGTGTGCTGAGTCTCGCTCTGTTTAAAATGAAAAAACAGAATGTACTGACAACCGACCCAATCGACAGTAATTTTCAAACCGCAGCAGGTGAAGTGAGTAGTAAGGGGATTGAGTTTGACTTAAATAGCCAAATCAATGACCGCTGGTTCGTCAATGCTAACTATAGTTATACTGATGCTCAAATTGAAAAAGACCAAGACTTGGCAAAAGGCGCTCGTCTGAGCAATGTTCCAAAACACCAAGGCTCAGTAAGCACCAATTATGAGTTTCTACAAGAAGGTCCACGAAAAGCAGGTGTAGGTGCCAACCTCACCTATGTCGGTGAACGCAGCGGGCATAATCTAGATAATGGATTTAATTTACCAAACTATACGCTGGTCAATTTAAATAGCTACTATGCCCCATCTGATCGTTTACGTTATCAACTGAACGTAAATAATCTGTTTGATAAAACCTACTATGTTTCAAGCTATAGCGACTTATGGGTTCAACCAGGTGAACCCCTGAACGCCTCAATTTCGGCACAGTGGAAATTTTAATTCATACATAAATAAAAAAGCCCGAATTATTTTCGGGCTTTTTTATTAGAACATACCATTTTCATTGACGAGCGGGTCGGGCTGTACTTGCCCAATATCCCAAAACTCAGCAATTTTACCCTTTTCAAAACGGCAAATATGAACCACAGCCAAGGTGGTTAACCCATTCATCTGCATTTCAAGTTTTGAATGCACTGCAACCAAATCGCCCTCTTCAATGACATGTTGAACATCAAAGACTTTGTTAGGCGTTTCAGCCGCGCTTTCACGCATCCCTTCCTTCAAAGAAATCGCATCACCCGCATAATAAGGATTGTGATGCTTGAAGTTTGGCGCGGTGTAATTGCTATAGGCTTCATCGACTTCACCAGCTGCGGCAAGCTCTAAAAACCGTACTGCAATTTGTTTTTGAGATAAGTTCATATTTATCTCCTACTTTTTATTTTAGACCTTACTGTAACAGATCTTCTTCGTCATCTTCCTCGAAGACATAGGCCATACAGCCCCATCCATCATATTCGCCCTGAAATTTCTCAGCGATACTGGCAAACCATTGTTCCAAGTCAACAATATCTGAATACTCAGGTTCCATGTTAACGAAGATGGTAATCACCCATTCATTTGGCTCAACAGAGTCATCTTGAAAAAGTGAAACTTTTTGTTCTTGGTAAAGCAAATAGAGTGCACATTGCTCTGCATTTTTCTGATCATGAAAAGCAATAGAAAATTCAATTTCATGCAGTTCGGTTAAATCATCCCCGTCTTCAGCCATTTGCCAAAGTACATTGCCGTTATCATCATCTGGAAATTGTTCGTAGTCACGAGTCATAAAGTGATCCTTGTTGTTGTTGCGGTATTAATATTATTCGACATCAAGAATACCCGACTTTTATTGCAGTTTGGGTATATATTCAGTTCCCAATTGCATCAAATTAATTTTTTTAATTATATAAATTTTAAAAAGGCACTTGTGACTCAATCACCACATCCGTTCCATTTAAGGGATGTTGGAAAGCCAGATAAGCAGCATGTAAAGCCATACGGCTTAAATGAAAACGTTTAGGCTCAGGGTGATACAACTTGTCGCCCATAATCGGATGTCCTATATGCATCATGTGCACACGTAACTGATGCGAACGTCCTGTTACTGGTTCAAGTAATACTCGACTTTGATCGTTCTTTTCATCATAGATGAGAGGTTGAAATAAGGTTTTGGCATGTTTGCCTAATTCAAAATGTACAATTTGTCTTGGGCGATTTTCCCAGTCGGTAATGAGCGGAACTTCAACGCTGCCCTCTTGTGCGACTTGGCCTTGCACCAAAGCAATATAATGTTTTTTGACTGTTCTGGCCTGAAACATTTTACTTACCGCAACTTCTGCATCACGATGTTTGGCAAACATGAGTAAGCCTGATGTCGCCATATCTAAACGATGCGTGACCTTTGCTAAAGGAAACTTTTCCAACACCCTTAAATAAGCGCTGTCATGATGCTCAGGTAAACGCCCCATCACCGACAACAAGCCCGCAGGTTTATCAACCACAATCAGATCATCGTCTTCAAATAAAATTGAAAGCGGATCTTGTGGCGGAGCGTAAACAAAATTGTCGTTTAAAGGCATGGTCGTAGAAGCAGCAATGGAGCATGGCGGCAAATCATAAAGAAATTTCGAACCTACCGCAAAATAATCTATAACGCTCTACTCATGTTCCACGTGAAACTCAGAAAATCTTTATCGTTTTTTATTCATTTCAGCTAAAAGATCAAGCTGAATTTCTTGAATATGCGCAAGCCTTTCCCATTGATGCGATAAAAGGTGGTCCATTTTTTCATGCAAATGGCGAATTTCAAGTTCAGCTTTTAAATTAATTTGATAATCATGTTGAGAACGTAAGCGGTCTTTGGCTTCTTGGCGGTTTTGGCTCATCATAATAATAGGTGCCTGAATTGCAGCTAAGCATGACAATACTAAATTCAGCAAAATAAAGGGATAAGGATCGACGGGACGGACTACCATCACTACCGTATTTAGAATAATCCAACCTGTCAAAAATAAAGCAAAGCAAATAAGAAAAGCCCAGCTACCACCAAATGTCGCAATCTTATCTGCTAACTTTTCTCCAAATGTCCAATTCTGATCAAAATCTGACTCTGTATTTCGACTAATCAGCTCATGGCGTTGCATACTACCAATCACTTCATTTTCTAAATTAGATAACTCACCCTTTTCTGAGCGTAACAGGGACTGCACATATTTAATTCGATAATCTGCCAGATCAGCCCGACAAATAAAACTTGAGTAACTCCAGTCTGGATGGTCTTTTAAAATTTCATCACTAATCACATTACGAATGACTTCACCAGATACTAGATCTTTTAATGGAAAATTCTTGCTGCAAACGGCACATTGCCGATTCTGGTTTTTATTCTCCATATTATCTAGCTCGCAATTGATAATAAGATTAGTATATAAACGATTTTAGTTGATCGCACCGTAAATAAAATAGTGTTCTAACCTAAAATCTGTAGAGTCGCTGGTACTATTTTTCGATGGGCAGGAATCACAGGCACCATATAAAGTCGTCCTAGCCAATTTTTAATATGTACCACTGTGGTTAGGGTAAGCTCTTTGGTCTTTTCATTCTTGTATATAGATAAAGTCACATTTAAATGCTTGTCATCGTCTCCAATCACTAATTCATTTTCTGTACGCTGCAACAAGGTAAAAATTCCAATTCGGTCGCCTGCGCCATACTCATTTTCTTTTTTATGAGTATCAATCTGCTTAAAGCCTCCTAAATCTTTAAGCCCAATCTTTGAAGTAATTTTATTACGCATATTCATGCTCCACTCTACCCACTGCGGAGTGTGCTGGAATAGCTTAATAAGTTGCTGAAATACATTTAGGTCGGGCTGACCAAGCACAATGCTCCACGAGTCGTGGAAGTAAGCATTATTCAATTGAGATGAGATTTGACTGTCGGTAGGTAAAGCAGAAAGATAAGGCTTATTCATAAATTATATTCTTGTAAAGTATCGTTTTTATTATAGAGAATTTTTTAGGGTGTCAA
Source organism: Acinetobacter sp. WU_MDCI_Abxc222 (assembly GCF_025514755.1). NCBI lineage: Bacteria > Pseudomonadati > Pseudomonadota > Gammaproteobacteria > Moraxellales > Moraxellaceae > Acinetobacter > Acinetobacter sp. WU_MDCI_Abxc222. The sequence goes on along the minus strand of NZ_JAHPVG010000008.1, from coordinate 92,630 downwards.
GGGAAAACATCTATGGTTTACTTCAACAATCATAACTTTGTAAGTTATAACCTTGTGCCTATAAACTTTTGATCTATAGCGTCCTAAGCCGAATCGAGACCTTTTGGGTGAGTACACACTAACGTTATACGTTTTGGTGCATGCTACTCTTTTCGATCCCTATCACACCCTTGAGATATAGTTTAGCCAGCACCCTGCGGGATTGTTTTTCTAAGAAAAGCGAATTTTTACTATTTTTGGGAATTTTTACGTCATTAGACAAATTTAAAAGAATTTATTTCCATTTAATTATAATTAGTTAAACTTAAATTCCACTTTGTTTGTATTTTTCGGTTTATTTTACCAAGTTATTAATTATTTTGAGTGACAGTACATCAAGCTATAAAAATTAAGTCACCCTTCACTTTTTAACCATGAAGGGCAAAAATCTTTTATGAAGAAATAAAACCATGTTTACGAGCATGGTAAACAGTACATAACGCAATCAGGGCAAAAACTAGCATAAACCACGGAAAAGAAGCTGCTCCAAAACTTTCAAGCAGTCCCCCACCTATCATTCCACCAAATGCGATAGCAAGGTTAAATACCGTGACCAACATCGACTGTGCTACATCTGCTTCATGTCCCGCAGTATTTGCCAGAGCTGTTTGTAATAGTGTTGGAGCCCCACCAAAAGTGACTCCCCAGAACCCAACACACGCCAGTACGATAAAACTTGAAGAACTATAAACACCTAATAGCGCTGTTGCGATTGCAAAGATAAATAAGCTTATAAGCGTTATTTTTCTTAATGAACGGTCGATAAACATGCCTGTAATGAGAATACCTACAATTGAAGAAATGCCGAATATAAACAGGATAGTCTCAACGTTGCATGGCTGCCCTGTTGAGGCCAAAAATGGTGAAATATAAGTATAAAGAATGCTATGAGCCAATATCCAAAGGAAGACGACTGCTAAAATAGCTCTAATGCCCGGCATTAAAAGAACTTTTAAAATGGGCAACTTTTTCTGTGCTGACTGCCCTGCAAAATCAGGAATACTAAAACGAATCCAGACAAATAAAATTAATGCCAGTAAAGACATGATCCAAAACACGCCACGCCACTCAAACAGCGTTCCCAACCATGCACCCAAAGGCACACCAATTGATAAAGCAATTGGCTGCCCAACCCCAGCAATTGCTAAAGCTCGTCCTTGATAAGATGTAGAGACCATACGTCTTACATAACCTGCTAAAAGCCCCCAAATAACACCTGCTGCCATCCCTGCAATAAAACGAGCAATTAAAGTCAGAATATAATCATTTGATAAGGCCGTAATTGCATTAAATAAAAGTAACCCTGCAATCGCACTGAGTAATAAGGGTCTCCGATTCCAACTACGGGTAAGGCTAATCAGCGGTATTGCCGCCAGAACCGAACCTAAGGCATATACTGCAATAAGCTGACCTGCGTAAGCTTCTGAAATATGTAAACCTTGACTAATTTGGGGCAAAAGCCCTGCTGGCATGGTTTCTGTCATAATGGTCAGAAAGCCTGCAACTGTAAAAGCCAACAATTTCCAAATTGGTAATTGAGTAGAGAATTCATTAGTTAGCTGATGAGATGTTCCATCACTCTTAATATTCATAAAGTTTTACGCTCACATTCTTTTACAGCGTACTTACTCTGCTCTGCATCGCTATAAGCTTGTTTTATAAGGTTAGTAGGGTAGGAAGGCATTTGTTCTCCATGTGAAGTAGAATCATTATTCTAGAATGATCATTCCAATTTAAGTTAAATAAAAACCCTAACTATCCAGCTCAACAATAGTTAAGGTTTAAATGAGTTTTATAAAACGTTTAAAGCAACCTCCACCACATCCATTAAACACTGCTTTCTTTGTTCATGAGGACTGCCTTTCCCTAAAACACGCAGACCTTGCATAGTATTTAGAAAGAAACTTGCTAACGCACGCGGGTTTTGATTAGAAGCAATTTCACCAGATTGTTGAGCTTTAATTAATAAATTTTCTAAAGCATGTTGTAGTTTCTGTAGATTACTTACAACGAATTGAGAGACATCTTCATCATGTCCAGCCAGTTCCAAACAAGCATTTGCAACGAGGCAGCCTTTGTGTTCTGAATCATTCAGCTCATCTTCGACCACATTTACCAGTAATTGTCGAATAAGTGCCTTCGGTGAACCGGAACCAGATAACAGCTTCACATTATTAAGTGTAGTTAAAAGTTCATAGCGCTGTAACGCTGTTTGATAAAGACCCTGTTTGTTTTGAAAGGTACTGTAAAGGCTACTTCTAGATAGCCCCGTACCGTCAACCAAGTCTTGAACTGAAGTTGCAGCATAACCACGGCGCCAAAAAACCTGCATTGCAGCATCAGCAATATCATCAGTTTCAAATTCTTTGGTTCGCATAAAACAGACCTAACAGGAACGATCATTCCAGTTAATTTATTATATGAAGATAAATAAGTCAAATTAAAAGTTATTTTAGGTGATTTATTTAGAATGTTTTTGATTAAGAACAATATTACTTATAAAAACTATTTCACCAGCAATCGTTTAGCTGATTCAATGATAATCGCTCTACGTTTTTCATGATTATCAGCATCTTCTACAGGGGTTAACATTCTGGCGACCTGTGGCAGCATAAACCAACTATTCGCAAGCGCTAAAATCAGGAAAGCCAAATAGCTCGCTTCAATTTCATTGGTCGCCCTACCTTCCTCTTGCTCTTTTTTAATTGCTTGAATTTTATAATTATAGTTTTCACGACGGCTACTTTCATTTGGTACTTCTTGTGAAGAATAAATCAATCCTTCCCAAAGTAATAAACGGCTAAGTTCAGGATGAGCACGATGATAGTCATAAGCACGGCCTGCGTACTCAGCAATATCTTCTTCTTCAAAGGATTTAAGCGGTACAGCTTTAGCAACTTTAATTAACTCATTACTTAAAACAACAGCAAATAGCTCTTTTTTGGGACCAAAATAATTGTAGACACGCTCTTTATTAACACCTGCAATCTTTGCAATTTTATCAATAGTCGTGCCATCAGGACCTTGCCGAGCAAATTCACCAACGGCCGCATCCAAAATCTTTTGTTTTGTCCCTACCGTATCCCAAGACATAATTTTTCCTCTTGCATATATTACAAAAAAATATTATAAGGTGTATCCAACCAATTAGTTGGATTTTTTGGAACTTCATAATGAACAACAATATTATAATTTTTGGTTATGGAACAGGAATTTCTAGAGCACTCGCATACCGTTTTGGTAAAGAGGGTTATACTGTTGGTTTAGTTGCACGAAATGCAGAAAAACTTCAACAGGCTACTCTAGAGCTTAACGCACATAATATTGAAGTCTATGCATTTTCAAGTGATTTAAGTGATATCGAAAATATCCCTGAGCTCATCAAAAAAATTAAAAATCAATTTGGAGAGATTAAAAATATTCACTGGAATGCTTTTCATGAAATTGAAGGAAATTTATTAGAAACAAATCCACTCGATTTAACCAAAAGTTTTCATATTCGAGTTTCAAGCTACATTGCAACAGTACAAGCTTGCTTAGATGATTTGAAAAAAAATCAAGGCAGTATCTTATCAACAAATGGTGTATTTGCACTTGATTCAGTTGGCATAGACTTAGTCGCAAAAGAATACTCATCTTTAGCAATTGCTGCTGCCGCACAATATAAAACAACAAATTTGCTTGCCCATAGCCTAGCAGACTCAGATGTTTACGTGAGTCAAGTCGTTGTAAATGGCTTTGTAGATGGAACTCCTGGGTCAGAAGATAAAGCATATACGGTACACCCAGAAACTATTGCAGAGCAGTTCTGGTATTTGCAACAACATAAGAAAGAAACCACAGTACTGTGCGGTAAAACTATTAAAGTCGCTTGAAGCTAAAATTTCATAATTTATAAATTCATTATGAATAACATATTTAATAAATTTAAAATAATTTATTAAATAACAATATCTTAACAACATCTCTAATATAGAGGATATTATGAAAGTACTTCATATCAACTCATCAACTCGTGGTGAAAATAGTCAATCATTACTTATTGCTGAACAAGTAATTGCTAAACTTAAAGCTAAGCATAGTGATTTAGTTGTAGATGAGTTTAATCTTTTTGAAGATGACCTCCCTGCGTTTGATAAAAATGCTGTTGGTGCAAAAATGGCATTGTTTACAGGACAAGAGTCAAACTCTAAAGAAAAAGAAGCGTGGACAAAAATCAAAGAGGTTTATGACCGTTTTGCATCTGCCGACATCTATGTATTTAACGTACCTCTTTGGAACAACAATATTCCTTACATCCTAAAACAGTTGATTGACGTTGTAACACAACCAGGCTGGTCTTTTGGCTTTGATCCAAACACTGGATATACAGGTTTGTTAAATGGCAAAAAAGCATATTTAGTGATTGCAAGTGGTGTTTACTACGAAGGTATTTCTAATAACTTTGGTTCGGACTTTGCAACACCTTACTTAAATGACTGGTTGAAGTTTATTGGTGTAACCGATATTGAAAATATCCGAATTTCTCCAACTGTATTAAATACAGACTATGAAAAAACAAAAAATGAAGTTATTAGCGATGTTGAGAAACTAATCGCTTAATTACAAAAAAAGAGGTTTATTAATTTTTTAATAAACCTCAGCAACTTAACTTAATAATAAATTCTGAGAAGAAGGTAATAATAATGCGTATTGGCTTAACTGGAACATATTCATCCGGTAAAACTTTAACCTCTTTAATCATTAGTGATTATTTAAATCTCCCTCGTACAGAAGCAAGAACAATGCGTGAAATCTTACCGCATGCAGCACCAGGTAAAACACTTGAAGAAGTAAGCTCTCCCGAACTCATTCAAATGATTATTACCAGACACATGGATCGTGTAGTTCATGAATATAAACATAAAGAACGCTTTATTTCAGATGGTTGTTCTTTGCAAGAATGGATTTATGGAAGTGTTCGCGTTAAATATGGTATGAATCCAAATCAGTCCGTTCACTTAAAACAAGGTGAAAGTGTCTCTAAAACTACCGAACTTGCCTATTTCGAAAGCATCATGAGCGAGTTGGGTAAAGTATTCAAACGCCATGTAAAAGAATCATTTGATGCATTCATTCATTTACCCAATGAACTTCCATTAGCAAAAGATGGTCACCGACCAGTGAATGAACTTTTCCGTTCAGCTTCAGATGAACTTTTAAAAGAAACATTTGATGAGTTGGGCATCCAGTATCACATTGTTGGTGGTAGCTTAGAAGAACGCGCAAATAGTATTTCAGATATTTTAAAAATTAAACCCGTGAAATCAATCGAGGAATCTATTGCTGCGGCTAATGAAAAATATAAAACTTTAATTATGTAATCTTCGTCTTAAACAATAACAACCATTCAACATCCAATTACTATAGAGGTGTGAAGTGAACCTATCATTTTTCAAAGAAGTTGATGAATTTTTAGGTGATAAAAATACGCGCTATTTTGGCGCAGGCTATATTAACAGTGCTCATGATATCTATAATTTTCAATATGAGCCTGAAGATTTAGAAACTATAAAATTCAACTGCTTAGGCAAAGTTGTTTTACCTCAAACCTGGTCGATCAAAAATAATAGGAGTCAAAAACCACATTTAAGTACGATTGATATTATTGAGCTTTCACTACTCACATTTGATCAACTTATTCAGGCTATTCACAATCGTACGATTTGTTATAAAAAACTGATCCATAAGATGGTGATCCGTGCAGGTAAAAGCCCAATTGAATCTGACTTTGATAAAATCGAGATTAGTGGAACTATGGGGCAATCAGGCCATGGTACCAATGTAATGAATCTTAATATCTCAAATATGAGTATTGAGATTCTTTATAAAAACGACGCAAATAAAATGGAACCTAGTGAATTTGGAGAATACCTCAAAACCCCACTAGAAATTAACGATGTCATGATAAATGTAGATGAACTTAAAGCCTCTGCATTGGTCATTAATAAACGAATTTTAAATGAGCATATTGAACCATGGTCAACATCTTGTTTATTTTCAGTCGGTTTACAGCTTGGTCAGATTTTACTATATCAATTAGATTCAATCAGTCGAGCTGAAAGTAATACCTTATGGATGAAAAAGACAGAAATCCACTTTCTCTCAGATCGACCAAATATGGATGCCTCTCACCCTATCTTTACTCGTTTAGATAATGTAAGACGCTATAAAGCAGGCGACCATGATTGGAGAAAAGCCGATATCTATTCAATTCTAGGTAATACAAAAATTATTTGTAGCGTTACTCATCAACTACCCCATACTTCTTAACCCCTATGAATAGCAAAATAAATTATGCAGTTGCTATTTGTGAACCATTAGAACTTGAGCATCCAGATTCATTTCTGGATGTTCAAATTCCTTACCCACAAGCACTGCCACACGATGTTATTGTCAAAGTTCAAGCAATCTCTATTAACCCTGCCGATACACGTGCTAGACGCAGAAAAACTAAAGACGACCAAACTACAGTTTTAGGATGGGATGTTGTTGGAACTATTGCCGAAATTGGTCAACAAGTCTCTGAAAAATTTAAAATCGGAGATGTAGTCTATTATGCTGGTGATATTAGCCGCTCTGGAGGTAATTGTACTTACCATGCAATTGACTCAAGATTGATTGCTCATGCGCCTGCCAGTATTTCTATAGAAGATGCAGCGGCTCTTCCGTTAGTATCATTAACTGCATGGGAAGCACTAGTTGAAAGATTATCACTTCAGATTAACTCTGTTCATCCAAACAGCCTACTTCAAAATACCAATAAATCGGCATCTTTATTGGTGATTGGAGGTGCTGGTGGTGTAGGCTCAATGGCAATTCAACTTGCTAAACTTGTACCACAGTTAACCGTTATCGCCACTGCTTCACGGCAAGAAACGAGTAACTGGTGTAGACAATTAGGTGCCGATCATATCGTAGATCATACTCAAGACATTCCAACTCAATTAGCCAAATTGGGTTACTCTGAGGTCGACTATGTCTTGATCTGTAACTCACCAGATTCATATTTTAATATTCTGCCAAGTATTACTAAGCCATTTGGAAAAATTTGTAATATTGTGCCTTTTTCTCATTCTCAAGATTTCAATCTATTGATGAAAAAAAGCCTGTCATTCCATTGGGAACTTATGTTTACACGCTCTAGTTTTCAAACTACAGATATGGCAAAACAATCTGAAATTTTAGATCATATTGCAAAGTTAATTGATCAAAATATTATTATTTCACCACGATTTACATCGCTACATCCTATTAACGCTGAAAAAATTAAGCAAGCACACCAGTTGGTTGAATCTAATAAGACAATTGGCAAGATTGTAGTGGTTAATGAAAAGTCCAATTAAGTAAAAGTAGAATAAGCGTAATAAATTACGCTTATTCTACTTTTTAAAATTTATCCTTTTTGGCATAAAATTATTTAATTATTTTTCATACTCTGAAGGATCAATTTTGTATTTTTTAAATAAAATAGAGCGTACAGAGTCTTTTATACGTTCATCATATTTAATAATTAAATAAATATCTTTTTTAGTCAGAGGAATTTCTTTTAGTAAATCAGGCAAGTCCTTCGACCTTATTCCACTGACTTCACTAGGTTGTTTCAAGATATCTGGATCTTGTTTTTCAAATTTAAAATCTACACCTTGCAAATTAAAATAAACCATAACTCTTCGATTTAAAGAATCACTATCATCATATAAAACAGTACCTTGTGGTAGAATATAATATTCTAGCAAAGTGCTGTTTTTCGAATATTTACCTTCAAACGAATATATCTTTAAAGGTTTTTCTAAAACATGAGTTTCGGGTGTTTTTGTACGATTCCAGAAGTAATAATTTAATAAGGACTGAACGATAAAAAGTAAAATTAATATGGTAATTAATAAATTCTTTTTCATACTTATCTCTTATTTAAACTAAATAAAATCACATGATTAAATATCTTATTCATTTACAATAAATTCATAGGTCTTATCTAACTTCCCATCCCCACTAGCATAAAAACCCGCATATATATGAATCGTAAAAGTTCCCTTATATTTTGGAACTCCAGAAATTTTTAAATTGTTATAAGCATCTGCTTCATTTTGATCTATTGGTTCAATAGAGATATTCATATCACTTGGAAAATTATCTTTTACTTCAAAAGACTGTGGTATCACTCTACCACCTGATATGTTTAATTGCTGATTATATGCCTTACCTACATAGGCTACTGGAAGTCTTTCAGGCTCAATTGTATATTCGTGACCACACCCTGCCATAAGTAACAAGGGAATACCTAAAGTTATCAAGTCAAGTTTCAGATTTTTAAACAAATTATTTTTCTTCCCATACAATTGGAAATTTTTCTGATTTAGAGACATTACCAATCATTGCAGAGAAAATTGCTTGGCATTCTAAATTAATTTTTTTAAGTGAACTGATATCTATAGGCTCACAGCTTCTATTATCATTATTTGAGCAAAATTCTACAGATACATCAATTTTGTTATTTTCAATCTTATCTATATAAGCATCCACCATTTGATTATTATTAGCAGTATTTTTGCAAACAATTTTTTTTGATGAAGATTCTTTTATTTTATTTAAAACTTCCTTATCTTCAATTTTCATAGCAAAGTTTAATTTTTCATTACTTTTCCTAGTATGTTCTATTGTGAAATTTGAAGTTTTTTCACTACATCCACTTAAAAAATTAGCCCTAATAGGTAAAGAAATTTCTTCATTTAAAACTCTATTGGAAATTGGATTTTCTTATAGCTTCTTTGGATATTAAAATATTATCTGCTACAACTTTACTACTTTGTAATAAGCCCCCAAAAACTACTCTACAAGACATATTGCTAGTTAACAATTTTTCCAATTGATTCTTATCGATACATACATTCATGGATTCATCTTCGCAGACTTTGAAGTACCCAGATGAAGTATATTTTCCATTTTCTAACTTCTCGCCCTCGACTGAAATAGCTCCTGTCACAAAGTAATTTTTAATATTATCGCACTTAAAATGTGAATATTTATAATTATTCTCTTGATAAATCTTATTTAAATCATCATTTGTTTCTAAATTAAATTTAAAAATATCACCACTCATACCATCCAGACGTGAGTAAGTTAAACTCTTAATCTCTCCATTATTGTTAGATGCTTCCTCATTATTTATAAAAGGATTACATGCTGACAATGTTATAGAAAGCAATGTTAATAAAAAATATTTCATTTTATTCTACTCAACTCTTTTGACAAAATATCCTGCACACTTAAATTATTAACAATTTTCTCTTGCATCATTAATCTGAAATCTGCATGGCTATACCTTGTTACATAGTAATAGGAACTATTACTAGAGGGATAACTACTCCATTGCCCACCTAAATCTGCAATCAAATCATTGTTCCACTCATAACTTTTAGGGTCACAACTTATACTAATCCAAAGATTAAATACTGGCTTTGGTCTACTATAATAGATACTAGTTCTAGATCCCAAACCAATTTTAGATAATATTTCTCCCACTGGATCAATAGTTATCAGCACGTTAACCTTACAAATATTATTCTTATGCAATATTTCAGCTAATCCAGCTGCATTCCAACCACCTAAACTATGACCAACAATATTTACTTGTGTTTGAGGATAGGTTTTTAAAAATTTTTTTACATCATTGAAAGCATTTAATTTTTTATCCTTATTTGTATTTACTGTTAATTCTCTTGTATCAGATACATATGCCTCTTCATACCCATAATATTTAACAAATGCATTTTTACTGCCACCTTTTATAGTTGCAAAATAATTATTAACATAGTTTCCAACAAAGTATGTTGGGCCAATAGGTCTAAAATCCCCCCACCCGACAGGAACATCTCCGGGTGTAAATACATACTTATCAGCTGCCCCTCCAATGAAGATTGTTAAACTATGAGTATAAGTTGTTAACTTAACTGGAATTACTGGCGGCACATTACTTACTTTTCCATGTGCTTTTTTTAACAATTCAGTTGCTTGTTTTTTTATATCTTTATTGGCATCTATTACATTATCCATTTCAATTTACCACATGTATTTTATATTGCTTATTCGGCTCTTCTGTTTCCAACTTAACTAAGCCAGTTCGATCTAACTTACCGCGCTCAATTTCTTTATCATTTTCGTCAAAAATAATATATTCCGTGCCAGGTTTTAGTTTATTTCCTTGTTTATCCATTACATCAAACCATAAACCATATTTTTGTTTTCCTTGTTCGGGTAGATACGGTAATGAACTATTCACACTCCCACCTCCCATAAATAAATGCTGCCCAGCTTTAACCTCAAACTTGCCGCTCGTGGTCATAAAAATGCCTGAACCGGTAATTTTGACTTGAGAACCGCCTGCGGTGAGTACAATTTCTTTGGCTGCGGTCGCTTCGATTTTGTCTTCTGCTGAAATAATCTGAACAGCTTTACGGGCAATTAAATCTGCACCATCGCCTTGTGCTTGTATCTCAACTTTGCCTTTGCCTGCATAGAGTCTTGCGCCTTCTTGCGCTGCAAAAAGACTAATTTTGTTTTGAGCATGCGCGATTAAATTCTTTTGGGTAGACAGATTAATGCTGTCTCCAGCAGTTTGGTTTATCTGGCCATCTGCACTTAAGTGAATGTCTTCATTACTGCTCAGCGCGACGCTATTTGGGCTCGCCAGCAGCATAATAGCCTCTTTAAATGTTTTGGCTTTTGCGTTGTCTTGCTGCTCAAGTTTTTCAATAAAGGATTTTAGGTTTTCTAAATTTTCTAACGGGTCAGTTTGCTGATTTTTAGCAACTTCACTGAGTGCCTTAGCATTATTGAGGCCGCCTTCGATTTGTTGTTTGGCCTCATTTGCATCAAGATGTACGCCTTGAGCTTGGTCCTGTTTGTGGGTACTAATGAGTAAGCCGCTACCCGCTCTTACCGCACCCCATTGGTCTGTTCTGAGTTCAAAGCCTTCACCACGACCATCACTTTCGGCCTTGTCTTTTGGATGACTTAAGTTACCCAAGTTGAGCTGGCTTGCCGCATGACTACTTTGTAGCTGGGCACTGATTTGGCCTGTCGTGTCATCAAAACGTAGCTGGTTAAAGCCTTTACCGTCGACTTCTTCGGAGCGGATGCCGCTGAGTTTTTTAGTGTCGGGTAGCTGGCCTTTCTGGTCGAACTGGGTTGGGTGACGTTCAGCTTCATGAATACGTCCCACCACAAACGGGCGATCAATATTGCCATCAAAGAAGTCGATCACCACGATCTCACCGACCCGTGGCAGGAAGCGTGCACCATAACCCGCGCCTGCCCACGGAGTCAGCACATCAACCCAAGCCGAGTCGGTGTCATTGTCGTTACTGCCTGCTCCACCGTCATGACTGTGGTCGTCAGTTCGGGTAAACAGGAATCGGACTTTAATGCGTCCCCACTGGTCGACATGGATGCTTTCGCCCTCTAACCCAACCACTCTAGCGCGCTGCGGGTGAGCGGCTGGTCGGTGCTCTAGCGGGTTATATTCAGGTACAGCTTTAACATTGCGTCGAACCACGTTAAGCTCAGCAAAGTGGCGTAGCTCAGGGTTTTGGTTGTCGAGTTCGGCTGCCTTGAACTTGTCTTTTGGTAATAAGCGCTCAAGTTGCTGTTGTAATTCTTTCGGTAAATTATTCTGGTTATAGTAGTGCTTGCTTAAGATTAAGAATTCTTTATCTGCATTATCATGTCGGTCGAGTTCTGGGTGGTCATTGAGTACAAACCAGTAACCGACCTGTGCATCACGAACGTTACCTGAAACGGTAAACTGTTTAGAACTCAGGTGATGGTAAGCATTAATGTGCTGGTTAAGCTGTTCAATCTGGCTATTACCTGAAGCGGTGGCTTGATCTTCGCCTTTTAAGTCCTGCATCCAAGCGGGGCTAACGTGCCATGCATCTTCAAGATTCAAGCTTGCATTGTCATAGTGTTCGCTGTGCTTTTGCGTGCCTTGTACGCTGCCACTACCTTCTTCTTGTTGCAAAGCATCGGCTTGCCAGCGTTGCACATGAACCGAGGTTGGTTGTAAGCGGCGCTCAGCTTTAACTTGGGTAATGGTATCGAACTGTTCTGTCGCACTGCTGCGTTGGTAGCGGAGACTACGGCGTTCAAGCGCCTGATAATTTTGGTTATCGTCAATTAAACGTAACACTTGTGGCTGAATGGAAGCATTCGGGTCAGTGACAAAAAGTTGCGATTCATCGACCAACCAGTTAATGCCTTCACTACGCCATAAACGGGTTAAAAAGTCATAATCGCTTTCGTTTGACTGCATCACAAATGGACGCACATCATAGTCTTTGGTTAAGCCAGATGTGTCGAGTGTTAAGCTTGAAGCAAATAACGGGCTTTTCCCCTGCCATTCTTTAAATAGAATTTCGCTAATATCGCGCACGCTTTTGTTCATAAACACGCGGCTATTGCGGCGTTTATGCCAGAGAGCAGTTGGGTCTTTTAAACTTAAATTATAAATGGTGAGTGAGCCATCACTTTGCCCTTGGCTAGCTTCGGTAATAATGCCTGTTATTCTAAAAAACTGGCCTGTGTCAGTGACCTGATCAACAGCAACCTGACAGCCAATAAATTGTTTTAATGCAATATGTGCGTTGGTCGACAGACACAGTAACTCAGCAACGCTACCTTGGTTGAGGGTATGTTCGCCCTCAATGCGTTGTAAGAAAACTTGCTGATTTAAAGACTGATTTGAGAATTGGATATGAACAGCGCGATTTTGTGAAACAAGGCCTAAACGCTCCAATATACTCGACACACTCATCTGCATTTTTATTATCAATCAAACTTATATTTAGGCCGCATTTTAATTAAAAAAAGACTAATCTGTCTATCTATACTCATTTTCAAAATGTAACTAGTCTAAATATGCAGTTTTAGGTTAATTTCTTATTAAATAGGTATTTAAACCGTAAAATCAGATCATTTTAAAGCGCTATAAACCAACCAAATATACTTAATATTTTTCTTTTACATTCAACCAGATATTAAAGAAAAATACTCAAATTAATAAAATTCAGGATGAGATATGAAAATAAAAAAGTCTGATTTTTATATATTTACGGTGATTTTTTCACTTCATTCTTCAACATTTGCTGAACCGAGTGTGGCCGATATTCAATATCGTGCAGAGCAAGGGCAATCCGTTGCCCAATATCATTTGGGGATGATGCTTTTAAGTGGCGAACAAGGCGTTGTTAAAAACTATGAACAAGCGTTTAAATGGCTAACTGTGGCTGATCAAAATGGAAGTATGGGGGCAAAATATAGTTTAGGGATGATGTATTACACAGGCACGGGTGTTGAAAAAGATGCCAAGCGCGCTTTTGATTATTTTACTAAGGCTGCGGCCAAGGACCATGCGAAAGCGCAATATAACTTAGGGGTGTTATATGACAGAGGTGAAGGAACTGCGCAAGATTATGGAAAGGCGTTTGAATGGTTTAGTCGTGCTGCCAAGCAAGGCTACCCACCCGCAGAATATAATTTAGCTCATCTATATAAAAAAGGTCACGGCGTCTCACAAAGCGATGAGCAAGCACTTAAGTGGTACACCAAAGCGGCTGAGCACAATGAAAGCGATGCCCAATACAACTTGGCCCAGATGTATTTAAATGGTGAAGGCACGCCGAAAAACCTATCACTGGCAAAGAAATGGTTTCAGCAAGCTGCCGATGCAGGCGATGTAGATGCTAAAGAAATGCTTAAAAGTTTAGAATAAAGTAGCCATCTCTATAATATTTTATTTATAAGAGGATAAATTTCTATTATTAACAACATTGCATTTACAAATTATTTTATTATTTATTTTTTCTAATTAAATTTAAATATTAATTCCATTATTTTAAAAATACATTTAGATTTATTATTAAATCAAAAATATTTTAAATATTAAATTGACGCAATTAAAATCACCGATTATTATTTCGTTGCTGGCCTACATTGCCAGTCGGTTTTGACAGACCGCTGATCCACCACGGATTATAGTTCTGCTATAATTCGCTGGACCCTTGCGTCCCCCTTCTTTGCGGTAGGACGGTTGGGGGACGCCCTGTGCGTGCTGGTTCTATGGATCCCAGTCTGTCAACCCCTTTCCGTTCTACCACCATAAATTAATTCGCGGTAATCTGGTGGTAGGACTCCATAATTTTAAGGAGTTGACCATGACATTTTTCAAACTTATTCCCTCTTTAGATTAATCATTTTATTTATTTAAAATTTGGTTTTTTACTCCCAATTTTTAAATAAATAAATTATCTTTATTTTAAAAATTTAATTATTTTATTTTCCTATATACATGGGAGGGTTAATTATTACCTAAAATTATTTTAAACCTTAAAACTAATTATATTTTTATTCTACTCATAGATATAAATCATTATGAGAATAATATGACAATTTATAAATCTATTATGGCTTTAAGTTTGGTTGTAGCGAGCTTGGGAATTTCGGGTTGTAACTTACACACTCAGCAGGAGTTTGAAAAAATTTGCCTGTCGGGTGGACACACTAAGACCAGTTGTGGATGTATTTATCAGCGACTTGAACAAACCTACTCACCCAAGCTGATGCAGCACCTAGAACATGTCAGTTTGCAAAGTCCTGTTCTCCCACAGGACTTTGCCCCTACTTTCTTTAGCGTCATGCAGCGGTGTGACAAAAGTAGTATGGGCTAAACGTTTGGCTTAGCTCCTCTATCTCTGTGTTGCAATGGTTTATTACTTTAAATCAGCGCAAAAGATTAAAGTCTGTTGCGGCACAGAGGCCTAAAGTTGAATTCAAAATAATATATATCGAAAGCGATCTTGTACGTTTTAGCCTACAAACTTTTAGGGATTTTGCGGATTGGCGACTCCCCTCTTTTTTCCTAATATGAACTCATACAGGAACAGGATGTTCCGGAACACAAAACAACAATAATAGGTTCAAGCACCAGGAGCGTGAGATACGACAGGAGTCATATCTAGCAACCAAATACGAAAAAGCTCGACAGGATGTCGGGCTTTTTTTATGTTCATTTAAAAACAACTTAAAGAAAATTCTTATATTGTTTTATTCACAACATACCTTTGAACTACTTGGTTGAGAGTAATTTCGGAATCAAGACGACCATTGTTTGCTTGAATAGCTTTTGCAGAAGCTAAATTAGATTTATAACAATGTATATGTAACTCCGTTAGACCTAGCTTCCATGCCTCCTCAATTGTAAGCTCCAACAATTTCGAGCCAAAATTCTGTCCACGTTTAGAAGGACGAATACCTAAACCAATATGCCCACCGCAATATTCAATCTGTTCATTGAGTTTAAGTCGCAAGTTAGACGCGCCAATAATTTCATTACCTTCTACTAACCAATATGTAATGTTGGGAACATGCCCTTCTTCTAGGGATTCCCCTTTTTCATAATCTCTCAATTTATTCAAAAATGATTCAAAATTTGTATGGTCAAACTCCGTTGTCAAAGGGTGACGATCTTCATCTGCTAATTCATTAATATAGTTGTTATAGCTCTCTTTAAATCTTAAATGAGGTTTTACCAACATAACGGTCATTTATTTATAACTCCCGATAAAATTGTTCTTTTTACAACCAAACTTAAACATAACATATTGTTATCAATAGCAACTCTTATTCTTCTCAACATCTTAAATGATTAGGTATAAAAGTAAGCCCCTTCTATTCGCCCCCGTGGTAACTACAAAATGCCCTACACCATGTTTCAATGTACGTTTTAACCTACAAACTTTTAGGGATTTTGCGGATTGGCGACACCCTCCTTCTTTACTATTATGAACTCATGCAGGAACAGGATGTTCCGGAACACAAAACAACAATAATAGGTTCAAGCACCAGGAGCGTGAGATACGACAGGAGTCATATCTAGTACCCAAATACGAAAAAGCCCAACAGGATGTTGGGCTTTTTTTATTGCTATTTAAAGTTATGTTTAGGCTAAACCTATAGAAGAGTATGCACCTGTTCTTGTTTTTTATGGCGTATCCAACGTACCGCTAAAATAACCGCAATCAGCACCACTACCGCAACAAGTGCAGGCACTAACATGGCCGAAACTGAAAGTAAGATCGCTCCAATCCATTCACCTGTCGCAACAACAAAATTACCCAAGCCACCCGTAGTTGCAGTTGAAACACCACGTGCAGCAACGGTACTCATTTGCACCACACCAGCCGTACCACCGCCAACAATAATCGCTGCCGCCCAACTGGCAAACTGAGACATTTCTCCGCTGCTAACCGCCATTGTCGCTAATGTGCCCGCAATCATCGCCGCAGGAGTTGCAACTGTGTCTAAGGCATTATCGACCCACGGAATATAGTAAGCTGCGACTTCACACACCGTTGCCACACCTAAAGCCAAACACACCGATGGCAGAGCTAACCATTCAAAACCTTTCGACGGCTCAAACCATCCCATCATAGTTGCAATGCTCATAACCAGTAGCGGCACAAACACCCGAAAACCGCAGGCAGCGCTCAGCCCAACGCCAATACATAAACCCAATATTGTTTCCATAATGGTTTCCTTTTCATGCCCATCACGGGTCTTGTTATGTAAGTCTTATTTTTAAATTAACAAAAAGCCCCATCGGGTGACAGGGCTTTTTGTTAAATGCGAACGCAAATATTATTTCATTCTTAACGTTTAAATTGCGTGCAGTAGCATTTGGTGCAAGGTGGTAAAGGGTCGGTATTAATTTCTAAAAACACTCTATGTCCGCACTGAGCACAGAAATAGAAGCCTGTTCCGGGTTTTTCGCCAGCTGTTACCATGATTACATTCCTATAATCGTATATATATTAAACAGGAATATAACCCAGTTAAAGTGAATGTCAATTGTCCATTTCGCCCGATGATGATGGCATAAATGCAAAAAATGTTATTTGTACGATTTATCTTACATAGATTTAGGGATTTAGCGGATTGGCTGTCCCCTGCTTTTTTTCTAATATGAACTCATACAGGAACAGGATGTTCCGGAACATAAAACAACAATAATAGGTTCATGCATCAGGATCGTGAGATACGACAGGAGTCATATCTAGCAACCAAATACGAAAAAGCCCGACAGGATGTCGGGCTTTTTTTATATTCTTATTTTTCTGCTAAATGCTAAAAGGACTGTCATCTATAAAGTCACTTGATGAGTTTAAACTTATTACAGATTAGTGTTGTACCAAATTAGTACTTTCATTCTACTGAAATAAAATCTTAAAAAATGAAGTTGAATATTTTACTATCAATGCTATTTAATCGTACGAAATGTTAAATTAAACCTCGACTTTTTAATATTTGCCCGTTTCGGCACAGAATGTTGCCAAAAATGTTGTAAAGCTCCTTTCATAATTAGTAAAGTGCCGTGGTTTAAAGGAATTTTTATTTTTATATTTTCATCCTGATTATTTTTAAGAACAAAATCTCTTGTTTCCCCAAAATTGACAGAAGCAATTATTGGATTTTTTCCTAGTTCTTTTTCATCATCAGCATGCCAGTTCATATAGTCATCACCATTCCTGTACCAGTTAAGTAAAACACTATTGAACTGCTCTTTTGCAATTTTCTCTATTTCGGTCTTCAGGTAAAGTAATCCTTTATTCCAAGGGTTTGGTTCCGACTTAATACCTGAATAAGAGTAACTTTTTCCACTATCGCCATACCAACTAGTAAGTCTGGGTAAGGGTTTTCTTCCATATAAGTTAATGAAATCTTGTTTCCAAATTATATTTTTAAAAATTACTTTATTAAATTCTTCTAATTCTAAATCTTTCCAATTTGTTGTGTAGATATCATACTTATCATTCTCAAGAAAATATTTTATACAATGATCACTTATTTTCTTATCAAAAAATTGGGGGGAATAAAATAATTCCCCATTTGGTAATTTGATTTCAAATCCATTTAGATCTTCGTTCCATAACACACTATATCCATTTTGCTTAGGCAAAATAAATGGTAATAAATTTACTTCCCGAAAATCGTCAAATAAATCCAAGTATTTACATCTCCAATTTTACCATAAAACTAATTGCAGGCTGACCATTGCTACAACTAAAATTCTTAATTTCAGACTCTAACACATTATCTGCAAGCTGTTCGTTAAAAGCCTCATATAACCCTTTAAGTCGAGCTGTTCCGCCGAGGAAATCCCGATCATGGCTTACAGCAATAAAATAATGTACGCCTTTGGCTTCACCTAATTTGCTCACTAATTCAAAATGGTCAAATCCATCAATATCTAAAACATTAGACATTAAATGAATTTTTATATCATCATTATTAGTTTGAAGATCTCCATTCGTAACCGAGTCGAAATTGCAATGAACTCGTCTAATTCGCGCATTTGGATAACAGATCTGAACTATATGCTCTGCTCGTGTTAATGCGATATCAGACGGCTCAATTAAAATGAGTTGAGATACATTATATCGAAATTCTTCTTGAACGCAGTCTAAAAGCAACAAAGATGCTAAGCCTTGACCACATCCATAATCCAAAAGTGTTATATTTCCCTCATCAATAGTCAAACCCTCACAAATTTGTGTCCATTGACTCTGTATCATTGGGCCATACGAATATAAATATTGATCTAATTGCTCGCATGAAACTAATATATTTCTTCCATATCCTAGTGAACACCATACCTGACTATCATTTTCATTTCCTGCGATTTGTCTTACAAGATTAAATGAAATATTTTCTTCGGTTATCTGATCATTCCTTATGGCTGTTATTACTTTATCTGGCATTATTATCCCTAAAATTGAAAAAACCCCATCATCAAGATAGGGTTTTTTTTAAACAATATCAATAATGTTTAACTAAAGTATTAAGCCACTTGGCCTTCTAAAAAGTCTTGCGCAAAACGCTGTAATACACCGCCTGCTTCATATACAGAAACTTCTTCTTCTGTATCTAAACGGCAGGTCACAGGCACTTCAAGAATCTCTTCTTTACCATCCGCTGTGGCACGTTCAATAACTAAAGTTAAAGTCGAACGCGGCGCAATATTACCAATCACGCTATAAAGCTCTGTACCATCTAGTTTTAAAGTCTTGCGGTTTACGCCCGGTTTAAACTCGAGCGGTAACACGCCCATACCCACCAAGTTAGTACGGTGAATACGCTCAAAACCTTCTGCCACAATCGCTTCAACACCTGCAAGGCGTACACCTTTCGCAGCCCAGTCACGGCTTGAACCCTGACCGTAGTCAGCACCCGCAATAATAATTAACGGCTGCTTACGGTTCATGTAGGTTTCAATCGCTTCCCACATACGCATCACTTCGCCTTCTGGCTCTACACGCGCTTTTGAACCTTGCTTAATGGTACCGTCTGAACGAACTACCATTTCGTTATAAAGTTTCGGGTTGGCAAATGTTGCACGTTGTGCAGTCAAGTGGTCACCACGGTGTGTTGCGTATGAGTTGAAGTCTTCTTCTGGTACGCCCATTTTGTGAAGATATTCACCCGCAGCCGAGTCCATCAAAATCGCGTTTGAAGGCGATAAGTGGTCGGTAGTGATGTTGTCACCCAAAATCGCAAGCGGACGCATGTTTGCCAAAGTACGTGGTGCAGCCAACGCCCCTTCCCAATATGGTGGACGGCGGATGTAAGTACTTTGCGGACGCCAGTCGTAAAGTGGGCTCTTCGCTTGTTCAACTTCGCCCAAGTCAAACATTGGAATGTAGACTTTACGGAACTGTTCAGGCTTCACGGCTTCTTTAACTAAGGCATCAATTTCAGCGTCAGATGGCCAGATGTCTTTGAGGTAAATCGGGTTACCTTCTTTGTCATGACCTAACACATCTTTTTCGATGTCAAAACGGATCGTACCTGCAATTGCATACGCCACAACAAGCGGTGGAGATGCCAAGAATGCTTGTTTTGCATATGGATGGATACGGCCATCGAAGTTACGGTTACCAGACAGTACTGCTGTTGCGTACAAGTCACGGTCAATAATTTCTTGTTGGATGACTGGATCTAACGCGCCCGACATACCGTTACACGTTGTACAAGCGTAAGCCACAATACCAAAACCAAGTTGTTCTAAGTCTTTTAGAACGCCTGCTTCTTCAAGGTAAAGTGCAGCCGCTTTTGAACCTGGTGCAAATGATGATTTCACCCAAGGTTTACGAACTAAACCTAGCTCATTCGCCTTACGTGCCAACAAACCTGCCGCCACCGTGTTACGCGGGTTAGAAGTGTTGGTACACGAAGTAATTGCGGCAATAATGATTGCGCCATCTGGCATTAAGCCGTCAGAACGGTTTTCAACAACACCTGCAATGCCTTTTTCTTTTAGGTCCGCAGTTGAAACGCGTGCATGTGGGTTTGATGGACCAGCAATGTTACGTGTGACTGTCGATAGATCAAAACGAAGTACACGTGGGTACTCTGCTTTGGTCATGTCAGATGCCCAAAGGCCAATTTCTTTTGCGTACTGTTCAACCAGTGCCACTTGAGTATCTTCACGACCTGTTAGGCGTAAGTAGTCAATCGTGTTTTGGTCGATGTAGAACATCGCAGCCGTAGCGCCATATTCTGGTGTCATGTTCGAAATGGTTGCACGGTCGCCCACAGACATGCTGTCAGCACCTTCACCAAAGAACTCAAGGTAAGCACCAACTACGCGCTCTTTACGCAAGAACTCAGTTAAAGCAAGTACGATATCTGTTGCAGTAATGCCTGCCTGACGCTGACCTACAAACTCAACACCAATAATGTCTGGTAGACGCATCCAAGATGCACGACCCAACATTACGTTTTCAGCTTCTAAGCCACCAACACCCACAGAAATTACGCCCAAAGCGTCTGTATGTGGCGTGTGTGAGTCTGTACCAACGCAAGTGTCTGGGAATGCCACGCCATCACGCGCCTGAATCACCGGAGACATTTTCTCTAGGTTAATCTGGTGCATAATGCCGTTCCCCGCAGGGATCACATCGACATTTTTAAATGCTGTTTTGGTCCACTCAATAAAGTGGAAACGGTCTTCGTTACGACGGTCTTCGACAGCACGGTTTTTTGCAAAAGCGTCTGGGTCAGCACCACCGTATTCCACTGCTAAAGAGTGGTCAACAATGAGCTGTGTTGGCACAACTGGGTTAACTTTAGATGGGTCACCGCCTTTGTCAGCAATCGCATCACGCAAGCCTGCAAGATCAACCAATGCAGTTTGACCTAGGATGTCATGACACACCACGCGCGCAGGATACCAAGGAAAGTCCAAGTCCTGACGACGTTCAATCAACTGCGTTAAATAAGCAGTTAAGTTCTCGGCATCGGCACGGCGTACCAATTGCTCTGCGAGTACTTTTGAGGTGTAAGGCAGTTTTTCGTATGCGCCTGACTGAATATCTTCAACGGCTTGACGCACGTCGTAATATTCAAGCTGGGTTCCTGCCAGCGGTTTACGGTATTTTGTGTTCATTAACCACGCTCCGCCAATGGTTTAAATTCGAGGTTTTCAGGGCCTGTGTAATTCGCGCTTGGACGAATGATTTTGCCGTCTTGGCGTTGTTCAATCACGTGCGCTGACCAACCTGCTGTACGTGCGATCACGAATAATGGTGTGAACATTGCAGTTGGAACACCCATTAAGTGGTAGCTCACTGCACTGAACCAGTCGAGGTTCGGGAACATGTTTTTCACTTCTTTCATCACTGCTTCTAAACGCTCAGCAATGAGGTACATTTTGGTGTTCTCTTGTGCTTGTGCTAAGTCGTGCGCAACTTTCTTGATGACTTCGTTACGTGGGTCAGAAACTGTATATACAGGGTGACCAAAACCGATCACGACTTCTTTATTTTCAACACGTTTACGGATGTCAGCTTCTGCTTCGTCTGCGTTGTCGTAACGTTGTTGAATGACAAATGCAACTTCGTTTGCACCACCGTGCTTAGGTCCGCGAAGTGCACCAATACCGCCTGTAATTGCCGAGTACATGTCAGAACCTGTACCTGCAACCACACGTGAGGTAAATGTAGATGCGTTGAACTCGTGCTCAGCATACAAAATCAGAGAGGTATGCATTGCTTGAATCCATTCTTCAGATGGTTTTTCGCCATGAAGCAAATGTAAGAAATGCGCTGCAATTGAGTCGTCATCAGTTTCAACTTCAATACGACGACCGTTGTTGCTGAAGTGGTACCAATAAAGCAACATTGAGCCTAGGCTTGCCATTAATTTATCGGCAATGTCTTTTGCGCCCGCTTCGTTGTGGTCTTCGTGTTCTGGTGTTAAACAACCTAGCACTGATACACCTGTACGCATCACATCCATTGGGTGTGCAGAAGGTGGTAATTGCTCAAGAGCAGTTTTAAGTGCTGCTGGTAAGCCACGAAGTGCTTTTAATTTTGCTTTATACGCTTTGAGTTCAGCTTTATTTGGTAGTTTGCCATGTACGAGCAAGTGAGCAACTTCTTCAAACTGGCTACCCGCTGCAAGGTCAAGAATGTCATAGCCACGATAGTGCAAGTCGTTACCGCTACGTCCTACGGTACAAAGGGCTGTGTTGCCTGCAACTTGTCCACTAAGTGCAACTGATTTTTTTGGTTTGAAGCCTGTTGTTGTTTCATTTGAGCTCATAGAATCATCCTTTATATCAACCAGAATTTGTTGTTTGTTCAATTTTTACTTGGGTGAAAACGCGACAGCGTCTTGCCGAGTTCTCATCCAATTTTTGGTTTAACCTGCCGTTCGCCTTACTTTTCACGGATGAAAAGTAAGCAAAAATCCTTGTTGGTCTGACGATATATCCCTATATCGCAGTCCAACGTAGCGGCATCCATGCCGCCCTCACGATAGCCAAGACCATCGTTTCCCCTTCTTTTAAAAGAGGGTTGGTTTATTTCTTTTTAGCAAATGCGTTGTCTAAGTAGTCTTCAAACGCATAGTAGTTAATGCGTTCATATAACTCTTTACGCGTTTGCATAATATCAATCACGTTCTTTTGAGTACCTTCTTTACGTAAGGTTTCATACACAGTTTCGGCTGCTTTGTTCATAGCACGGAAAGCAGAAAGCGGATAAAGCGCAAGGCTTACATCGGCAGATGCTAACTCTTCAGTGGTAAACAGTGGTGTAGAACCAAACTCGGTAATGTTTGCCAAAATTGGTGCACCAGTCTTCTGAGCAAATTGCTTGTACATATCAAGCTCAGTAATTGCTTCAGGGAACAACATGTCTGCGCCCGCTTCAATGTAGGCACCTGCACGGTCAATGGCAGCTTGTAAGCCATCTACTGCCAATGCATCGGTACGTGCCATAATCACGAAGCTGTCATCGCCACGCGCATCAACCGCAGCCTTAATACGGTCAACCATTTCTTCTTGAGTCACAATGGCTTTGTTCGGACGGTGACCACAACGTTTTGCGCCCACTTGGTCTTCAATGTGCATTGCCGCAGCACCGAATTTGATCAGTGCTTTTGTAGTACGGGCAATGTTAAATGCAGAAGCACCAAAACCTGTGTCCGCATCGACCAATAAAGGAAGATCACATACATCGGTAATACGGCGTACGTCTGTCAACACATCATCCAGGTTACTAATTCCCAAATCAGGTAAGCCTAAAGAACCAGCTGCTACACCACCACCTGATAAGTAAATCGCTTTATAACCTGCACGTTTTGCCAAAAGTGCATGATTGGCATTGATGGTTCCAACCACTTGTAATGGCTTTTCTTGGGCTACGGCATCGCGAAATAGCTGACCTGCGGATTGTTTAGCCATTGTTATGTTCTCCTTGTGCTTGTAGCAGTGTTTGCTCAATAATTTTGTAAGAAGCATTGATATGTCGATGCATAAGCAGCTCGGCAAGTTCACCATCGCCTTCTGCAATTGCATCTAAAATACGGATATGTTCATCCCAAGCTTTGCTCGGTCGATCGGGTGTGTTTGAAAATTGAATTCGGTACATGCGGATGAGATGATAGAGCTCATCACATAGCATTTTTTCTAGGGTTTTATTGCCACTACTTTTGATAATGCAGTAGTGAAAATCGTCCTGTCCTTCTTGTAAGTAATATCCCTTACCTGCTTTAAAGTTTTCATCTTCGGCATGCATACGTAAGACATCACGTAGCGCCAAAATTTGCTTTTTATCAATATGCTGTGCAGCAAGTTTGCAAGCCAAACCTTCTAATGACGCACGAATCTGGTAAAGCTCTTTAAACTGTTGCAGTGAAAGCGAAACCACGCGCGCGCCCACGTGTGCAGTACGCTCAACCAAACGTTGCCCTTCAAGGCGATGAATCGCTTCACGTAAAGGCCCACGACTAATGCCATAAGTGCGTGCCAGCTCAGGCTCAGAAATTTTGCTACCTGCTGGAATTTGACCCAAAACAATCGCCGTCTGTATTTGTTTAAATACATTCTCGGTCAGTGTTCTTCCCTGACTTTGTAGTGGCTCTGGTGCGAAGGTCAAATCTTGCATATTGTCGACAATTTTTAATCAATTATGAGTTTTATAGCGGTATGAATGAAAAAAATCAAGGTGATTGTTGACACTTTACAGAACGCATCAGGTCAATTTTTATAGCCTAACCACTTATATCACCTTATATTTAAAGCATTAAACCACTTGCAAATTAGTATTTATAAAACAATAATTTAGTGTCAATTTGTCTATAGTTTTATAACTCTTTCTTAGTTACTTTTTAGTCATTAAACTTTTGTTTCAAACTTTAGTCTACAACCAATGTATTACAGCAAGATTGTAGACAATTTGCTTGAATGAAAGCATGAGTTATAAATTAGTATCTATTTACCGTAATTTCTTTTAAAACTTTTTATTATTTTCATCCAGAAAATATCGATATTAGTGAAATTATCAGGTGCTTCACGGTAGCTTTATTGATACATTATTGAGCATCGACATAGTTGTGGCGTATTTTTCGAGACAGAAAAAACCGAGCACTATGCATATTGTTGAATGAAAGGACTTTTTTGATGTTTCAACATATCCCCCCATACGCAGGCGATCCAATTCTCTCTTTAATGGAACAGTTCAATGCTGATACTCGTTCTGGAAAAGTAAACTTGAGTATTGGTCTTTACTATAATGAAGACAGCATTGTTCCTCAGTTAGAGACCATTATCGAGGCGCAAAAGCGTATTGAGCCTAAGAACGGTAAAACCAAACTTTATTTGCCAATGGAAGGCTTCAAACCTTACCGTGAAGCAATTCAAGCACTTTTATTTGGTGCAAACAGCCCAGCAGTTAAAGCTGGCCGTGCTGTAACCATCCAAACGCTTGGTGGTTCAGGTGCATTGAAAGTTGGTGCAGATTTCTTAAAAACTTATTTCCCAAATTCTGACGTTTGGGTAAGCCAACCAACTTGGGACAACCACGTTGCGATTTTCAATGGCGCTGGTATCAAGACTCATTTCTACCCATATTTCGATAACGAAACACGTGGTGTAGATTTTGACGGTATGCTTTCTACACTTAAAACTTTGCCTGAGCAAAGCATTGTGTTGTTGCACCCATGCTGCCACAACCCAACGGGTGCTGACTTAGACCCAGCGCAGTGGGACCAAGTAATTGCAGTATTAAAAGACCGTAACCTTATTCCATTTCTAGACATCGCTTACCAAGGTTTTGGCGATGGTATGGAAGAAGATGCGTATGCAATCCGTGCTTTAGACCAAGCGGGTCTAAACTTCATTGTGAGCAACTCGTTCTCTAAAATCTTCTCTTTATATGGCGAGCGCGTTGGCGGCTTAACTTTCGTATGTGACGATGCAGAAGCTGCTCAGTGCACATTTGGTCAGTTAAAAGCGACTGTACGTCGTATTTACTCTAGCCCTCCTACAACAGGCGCTTGGTTAGTTGATGAAGTGTTAAATGACGCTGAA
Source organism: Acinetobacter sp. WU_MDCI_Abxc222 (assembly GCF_025514755.1). Taxonomy (NCBI): domain Bacteria; kingdom Pseudomonadati; phylum Pseudomonadota; class Gammaproteobacteria; order Moraxellales; family Moraxellaceae; genus Acinetobacter; species Acinetobacter sp. WU_MDCI_Abxc222. The sequence goes on along the minus strand of NZ_JAHPVG010000008.1, from coordinate 66,622 downwards.
CTTAACCAACAATGGCAAGGCGAAGTGAAAGAGATGCGTGAGCGTATTATTAAAATGCGTAGCATCTTGAAAGACGAACTTACTAAAGCATTACCAGACCGTGACTTTAGCTACCTTGTAAACCAAAAAGGTATGTTCAGCTACACAGGTCTAACTGCTGAGCAAGTGGATATCTTGCGTGAAGAATATGCAATCTACTTAGTACGTAGTGGCCGTATTTGTGTAGCAGGTTTAAACATGAACAATGTTTACACTGTTGCTAAAGCAGTTGCAGAAGTACTTGCTAAATCAACAGAAGCGGCATAATACATCTATAAAAAAAGGCGCTTCGGCGCCTTTTTTTATGTCTCGATATTACGATTTAGCCTTGCCCCAATATTTTAGTTTTGAGGTATGACCAATACCTACGTTAAAGCTGTTGGTCGGGTCGAGTTTTTGATAGAAATTCGCTAAGGCAGGCTTGGCAATGTAAAGATGCCCGACATTATGCTCTGCCGGATATTCAGCACGGCGCGCATCGAGTAATTTCCACATTTGATGTTCCATTTCTAACGGGTCATTGCCCTTTTTAAGAATATAGTCCTGATGGAACACATGACAAAAGAAATGCCCATAATAGAGTTTATGGATGATTTTCTTTTCCATCTCGGCTGGTAGTTGCTCTACCCATTCACGGTCATTACGGCGTAGAGCAATATCAAGCGCGACAATATCTTCAACTTCACTACGGTGCGTATCACGATAACGAATTGCCGCCCCCGCAATCGCAAAGCGGTGCAAGAACGCCTTTCGGCCTTCCTCTTCACTACATACGAAATAGTGACCTGACTGATGCACCGCAAAATATTCTTTTAGAAACTGCTCGGTCTGAGCTTTTGAATTATTTTCGACACGCAACACTAAATGGTGCTCATAACGGTCTCGATATTCGGTCATACGCTTAGGCAAATGACTCGGTAAAAAGAAGGTAATCGCTTGTAAAATATGATCCGTTAAGCCTTTAATTTTGAATCTTTCTAAAAAGCCATCGACTTTATCTTTCATCGCAAAAGCTTTTGGAACATTGGCTGTGCCAAATTTTTCAATAAATAAGAACGTGTCTTTCCCGTACTTCTCACCAATTAAGTAAGCGTCTCGGTGAATATACTCACCTGCAATCGGCAGGCTTGGCAGTGAGGTCAGTAAGTAACGGCGAATCGCTGTTAAATCATCGGCATCATTAGTACCAATATAAAAAACATTGCTCTCTACTTTTTCATAAGTATCAAGGCGTACAGCAAACACACAGACTTTACCTGCCGAACCCGATGCTTCAAACAATCGTGACGGGTCTGCATTAAAACGAGCGGGTGTATCTTCATCAACTTGCGTCACATCATGCGCATAGCGATGGTCAGATGCCTGCTTTTCACTATCATCTAAAATATCTGCGGCTTGGTATTGCTGTTTCTCTAAACGAGTCAAAATCTCTTCAGTAGTCGAGCCTAAATTCACCCCTAAATGGTTCACCAGTTCTAACTGACCAGTAGCGTTCACCTGAGCATATAACGCCAGTTCAGTATACGCAGGTCCACGGCGTACCAATGCACCGCCCGAGTTATTACACACACCGCCTAGTACTGATGCCCCAATACAAGATGAACCAATCACCGAATGAGGTTCACGGTCATAGCCCTTTAAAATTTGCTCTAAATTATCTAAGGTCGCACCCGGTAAACAAATGACTTGCTTACCGTCATGAATGACCTGAATGCCCTTTAATCGGCGCGTACTCATGACCAACACAGGACGATCATAATCATCGCCATATGGCGTTGAACCACCAGTGAGTCCTGTATTTGCTGCCTGCATAATCACAATACAGTCTGCATCAATTGCAGCCTGCAACACTTGCCATTGCTCTAGCAAGGTACCCGGCACCACCACAGCAAGTACTTTCCCCTCACCAAAACGACGACCTTGACGATATTGACGCGTACTTTGGTCATCGGTCAAAACATAAGAACGCCCTACAATATTTTGTAAGCGTTCGATCACTGCTTGAGGAGAAAATGTTTGCATGATGGTTTCCTTTTGGTCATCCATACCACATAGTTTTTTTAAATTTAGAGCAACACGACGTAGTCTTACAGGGAAAACTTCGATGTAAGCAGCTCATTCTGTTACTTTGGTTTTGCCCAAAGTAACCAAAGGCACTGTCACTTACAGAACCTGTTCGCTATAGCCATTTTTCAATTTACATTGCAAAAACAAATCTTTGCTCATACCACGCAGGCTGTAAGTGACGCTTAGCACTAGCAGCTAATCTCTAGGTGTTAGATTTAATTCAAATTGGCTACGCGTTGGCGGCATGGATGCCGCCTGGTGAGCAACCGTACAAGGAAGTACGGTTTGCTCAACAAAAGGTTTTTGGTTACTTTTGACCTTTCAAAAGTGACAAATGCCTATATGTAAAACATTAGCAAATCACCAAATTCTGAGGCTGTGCTTATTGCTTCACTTAAAAAGTTATTTCTTAAAAACCTTATTTCATCGCTTGCACTAAACAATCCGCATTAATATCCGAAATCGACTTAGCACCCGTCAACGTCATCGCAACACGCATTTCTTTATCAATCAAATCAAGCAAGTTCGACACCCCTTGCCCACCTGCTGCTGCCAAGGCATAAACAAATGCACGGCCAAGTAAAACCGTATCGGCACCGAGCGCTAACATACGCACCACATCTAAACCATTACGAATGCCTGAGTCAGCCAAAATCGCCAAATCACCTTTGACGGCATCAGCAATTGCAGGCAATGCACGAGCAGACGACATCACGCCATCTAACTGACGACCACCGTGATTTGATACCACAATTCCATCGGCACCAAAACGTACAGCATCTTTGGCATCTTCAGGGTCTAAAATACCCTTAATTACCATTGGGCCATCCCAAAATTCACGAATCCACTCAAGGTCTTTCCATGAAATCGATGGGTCAAAGTTTGAACCTAACCAACCAATATAATCTTCAAGCCCAGTTGGTTTACCTAAATATTTAGAGATATTGCCCAAGTCATGCGGACGCCCCATTAAGCCGACATTCCACGACCAATGCGGATGGAACATTGACTGCATATAGCGGCGCATCGCAGCATTTGGCCCACTCATACCCGAATGTGCATCACGGTAACGTGCACCCGGCACAGGCATATCTACGGTAAATACGAGTGTTGAACAGCCTGCCGCTTTTGCACGTTCCAAAGCATTACGCATAAAACCACGGTCACGTAATACATAAAGCTGGAACCACATCGGACGGTTAATTGCAGGTGCAACTTCTTCAATCGGACAAACAGAAACTGTTGAAAGCGTAAATGGAATGCCCTTTTTATCGGCTGCCATCGCGGCCTGAACTTCACCACGGCGCGCATACATACCTGTTAAACCAACCGGTGCCAACGCAACTGGCATCGACAAGGTTTCATTAAACAGTTTTGTCTCTAAACTTAACGCTGACATGTCATTCAGCACACGTTGACGCAATGCAATTTCTGACAAATCTTGTACGTTACGCTTTAAGGTATATTCCGAATACGCTCCACCATCAATGTAATGAAATAAAAATGGAGGTAAGCGACGTTGTGCCGCAGCACGGTAATCATTGCCAGAAGATATAATCATTTTGAATCAACTCTATTTAAACGATTTGCACGTTTCTGGCGAGCTTCGTCTTCATCCAGAGAACGCACATGATTAATCACAAATTCAATATGACCGCAGACAGCTTGGCGTGCGGCCTCGGGATCTTTACGATCAATAGCATCCATTACCTGAAAATGCTGCTCGCTCAGCAAGTCACCATTTACAGGGTCGTTATAAACTTTCTTACGCCCTAACAAGACGTTGTATTGCAGCAAATCAAACAAGCTACGCATCATCTGAATCAGCACCACATTGTGAGATGCTTCAGCAATCGCTAAGTGGAACTCAGCATCTGCCACAGCAGCTTGCGCCGAATCACCCGCATTTTGATGGCGACTAATTTCATTAAAATAATGATGGATTTTGGCGCGATCTTCAGGCGTTGAGCGTAATGCGGCATACCAAGCAGTACCACCCTCAAGCAATAACCGCGCCTCTTGCACATCAAAACGGTAGAGTGGATCTTCTTCAATCAGGTTACTAATTGGGTTCACAATCAGTTGCTGTGGCCACTGTTCAGGTAACTGCTGAATATAAGTCCCATCACCGCGGCGGCTACTGAGCACCCCTTGACTATTGAGCTGTTGAATTGCTTCACGCAAAGACGGACGAGAAACCCCTAAGCTAGTTGCAAGCTGGCGCTCGGCAGGCAAACGATCACCTTTTTTCATGTGACGTTCTTCAATTAATGCCTGCAATTTCATGACCACTTGATCGGAGATTCTCATCGCGTTTCCTTCACTGGAGTTATGGAATCATCCACGGCACCAGATAAGCCTGAACCGTAATAATGATGCCAACAAAGACAGTGAATATGATGCTATGTTTTACCGTGAAACGGAACAAGTCAGACTCTTTTCCAACTAAGCCTACCGCTGCACACGCAATCGCAATTGATTGCGGAGAAATCATCTTACCCGTTACACCACCGCTGGTATTAGCAGCTACAAGCAATACTTCTGGAATACCAATCTGCTGAGCTGTGGTCGCCTGTAATGCCGAGAACAAAGCATTTGAAGAGGTATCTGAACCCGTAAGGAATACACCAAGCCAACCTAAAAATGGTGAGAAGAAAGTAAACGCATGACCCGTATGCGATAGAGCCAAAGCCAAAGTTGCAGATAAACCTGAATAGTTCGCAATAAAAGCAAACGCCAACACCATACCAATCGAATAAATCGGTGTTTTTAGCTCATTGAGCGTTTCACCGAAGGTTGTTACTGCATCACTTGCTTTCATTTTTAAGAAAATAGCAGTGATGATTGCAGCAATAAAAATTGCAGTACCTGTTGCAGAGAACCAGTCAAACTTATAAATCGCTTCGTATGGCTTCATCTCTGCCACAATTGGCGGCATTTTTTCGACCAATTTATGCAAATACGGTACTTCTAATTTAAAAATCCAGTGCTCAAGAGCACCATCTTTTGCAAATAATGCTTTAAATGGCTTAACACTCCAGATGGTGACCATCACCGTTAAGATGGCAAATGGAGACCATGCCTTTACAATTTTGCTAATGCTATAACGTTGAACCGTAGTAGGTTGCTGAATCAAAGTCTGACCCACTTCAGGTTCAAAACGGAAAATATGTTTTGGTTTCCAAACCCGAAACAATAAAGTTAAGCTCACCAATGAAGCAATTGCTGCGGTAATGTCTGGTAACTCAGGGCCAATAAAGTTAGATGTAAGATATTGGGCAATCGCAAAAGCGCCACCACCGACCAATACCGCAGGCCAAGTTTCCTTAACACCACGCCAGCCATCCATAATCGCCATGATCCAGAACAGCACAATAATGACTAAAAATGGCAACTGACGACCAACCATTTGGCTAATTTCCATGGTGTCTACACCAGAAACCTGCCCTGCCACAATAATTGGAATACCCATTGCACCAAATGCCACTGGCGCCGTATTTACAATTAAACATAAACCAGCAGCGTAAAGTGGTTTAAACCCTAAACCGACAAGCAGTGCAGCGGTAATTGCTACAGGAGCACCAAAACCCGCCGCCCCTTCAAGGAAAGTACCAAATGCAAAACCAACCAATAGCATTTGCAGACGTTGGTCTTCGGTAATCGACAAAATGCTTGAACGAATAATTTCAAACTGACCTGTTTTTACCGAAATTTTGTATAGAAAAACTGCCCCAATAATGATCCATGAAATTGGCCATAGACCGTAGAAGAAACCGTAAATGATCGACGCAAAGGCCATTTGACCCGGCATTTGATAGAAAAATAGTGCAATCAATAATGCAATAATGACTGTGCCTGTACCCGCGATACTGCCTTTTAAACGAAAAACTGCTAATGCTAAAAAGAAGAAAATAATCGGGATTAATGCAACCGCACTGGACAGCCAAATATTATTTAAAGGGTCATAAAGTTGTTGCCACATATTGAGCATTGTCATCTCCTTGAAATGCCGGGGCGAATTTTTGTACCTTAAATTCTTAAACATTCAACACAATTGGTATTACCAATTAAAAATTAAGTGCAAATGTTGTTCCTTAAACCACAGTCCGCATCATAAACACAGATATTGGTAAGATCAATCATTAAATAATCACCATAATTGGTAAGACCAACAGTATTAAGTAAAATCAAGCTCTTTCTAATTTAGAAATTTTCTTATTAGACTAAAGTCTTAAAAATACTTTCTTATAAACTTAAATATGACTTACAGAAATGAAGTGAAAAATTTGAACATAAAACAATAAACATAATCATTTATTGATAAATGTATAATAATGCTCAAAACTTAAATCATTTGTATTGAACTGAATAATGACTACTTTAACCTGTTTTAAAGCCTATGATATCCGAGGCAAACTCTGCACCGAATTGAATGAAGAAATCGCCTATAAAATTGGCCGCGCGTACGGACAAATCTATAAACCAAAGACTGTGGTTGTAGGTTGTGATATTCGTCTAAGCAGTGAATCTTTAAAACAAGCAACCATCCACGGCCTAAATGATGCGGGTGTGGACGTTCTTAATTTGGGCATGACAGGTACTGAAGAAGTTTACTTCGCTGCTTTCCATTTAGATGTGCAAGGTGGTATCGAAGTTACTGCGAGCCATAATCCAATGGACTATAACGGTATGAAATTAGTTCGAGAAAATGCTCGTCCAATTAGCGCAGATACTGGTTTAAAAGAAATTCAGGCTTTAGCCGAAAGCAATAACTTTGAAGAAGTTAGCCAAAAAGGTACAACTCAAAGCTATAACATTTTGCCTGAGTTCGTTGACCATCTACTGACTTATATTGAACCTGCAAAAATCCGTCCATTAAAGTTAGTGGTAAACGCGGGTAATGGTGCAGCTGGTCATGTGATTGATGCCATTGAAGAAAAATTTAAAGCGCTTAACATACCCGTTGAATTTATTAAAATTCACCATGAAGCAGATGGTACATTCCCAAATGGTATTCCTAACCCAATTTTAATTGAAAATCGTGACAGTACCCGAAATGCTGTACTTGAGCATAAATCGGATATGGGAATTGCTTGGGACGGTGACTTTGACCGCTGTTTCTTGTTTGATGAAAAGGGACAGTTCATTGAAGGCTACTATATTGTTGGACTCTTGGCTCAAGCTTTCTTAATCAAACAGTCTGGTGAAAAAATTGTTCATGACCCACGTTTAGTCTGGAATACATTTGATATCGTAGATGAATACAAAGGTGTTGCTGTACAGTCAAAATCTGGTCATGCATTTATTAAAGACGTGATGCGTGAACACAATGCCGTATATGGCGGTGAAATGAGTGCCCATCACTATTTCCGTGACTTTGCTTACTGCGACAGCGGCATGATTCCTTGGTTACTCACCGTTGCCCTACTCTCTGAAACAGGACAATCACTTTCAACACTCGTTGAAAATATGATTACCAAATTTCCTTGTAGTGGTGAAATCAACTTTAAAGTAGCTAATACACAAACCACTATTCAAAAGATTTTCGACTTCTATGCCGATCAAAATCCACAAATTGATCGTACCGATGGTGTAAGCCTCGACTTTGGTGTATGGCGTTTTAACGTCCGCGCTTCAAATACTGAACCCTTATTACGTCTCAATATTGAAAGCCGTGCAGACCACCAAGCTCAGCCAATGCAACATTATGTAGATGAATTGACTGGATTGATTCAAAGCTAATCAGAAATAAAAAAGGAGCAAATTGCTCCTTTTTTATTGTTATTTACTTAATTATAGCCATTAGGATTCTGCTTCTGCCAATTCCAGCTATCAGCAAGCATATCTTCTAAACCATATTGTGGTTGCCAACCTAGCTCAGCAACTGCACGGCGATTGTCTGCAAAAGATGTGGCTACATCTCCAGATCTCCGCGGTGCAAATTCAAAAGCTACAGGCACGCCATTAACTTTTTCAAATGTATCCTTAACTTGTAAAACAGATGAACCATTACCCGTACCGATATTCCATGCACGACAACCTGTCGCATCCAATCGGTTATTGAGAGCACATAAGTGCGCATTCGCTAAATCGACCACATGGATATAGTCACGCACACCAGTACCATCCACTGTTTCATAATCCTTACCATAAATGGATAGTTTCTCACGGCGACCAACAGCAACTTGTGTCACATACGGCATTAAATTATTTGGAATACCCTGTGGGTCTTCCCCAATACGTCCACTTTTATGTGCACCTACAGGGTTAAAATAACGAAGCAATGCAATTGACCACTCTGGATTAGATGCCGACAACTTTTGTAATAATTGCTCAACAATCAGTTTAGTATATCCATAGTTATTACTTGGTATACCTGTTGGCATTTCTTCATTTAATGGAGATATATTGGCTTCATCATAAACTGTTGCAGATGAGCTAAATACAAGCGTATAGACACCTGCCTTTTCCATCGATTTAACCAGTTGAACGCTGCCGGCAATATTATTATCAAAATAAATGAGTGGCTTTTCCTGACTTTCCCCCACTGCTTTCAAACCTGCGAAGTGGATAACCGCATCAATAGTATGTATTTGAAATACACGGTCCAACTCATCTGCATTGCGGATGTCACCATGCACAAAAGTTAAACTTTTTTGGGCGATATCTTGAACTCTATTTAAAGATTCTTCAGAACTATTTGAAAGATTATCAAAAACGACAACTTCATGACCGGCCTGCAAAAGTTCAACACATGTGTGTGAACCAATATAACCTGCGCCACCAGTGACTAGAATTTTAGCCATCTACTTTTCCTAACAAAATATTAATTAATCCACGTGTTGAGGCGTCAAGTTTTGAAGAATCATTTTGAACACCACTTAAAATCGGGAGTAACTGATCAGCGATCTGTTTACCCTTTTCAACTCCCCACTGGTCAAATGGATTAATATTCCAAATTACAGATTGAACAAAAACTTTGTGTTCATATAAAGCAATTAACATTCCTAAACTATAAGGATTAAGTTCTTTTAATAATAAGGTAGAACTCGGCTGATTACCTTCATATTGCTTATAAATTGGCAGATTTTCTAATTCAGTTGAATCCAAAGCCTCATTACCAAAAGCCAATAAGCGTGATTGCGCCAAGCAATTCGACAGAGCAAGATGATGTTGCTCAACTAAGGCTTCAGCATTTTCAGCATAAGTAAAGTGATCTGCATTATAACGTTGAATAGGGGCAATGAAATCACAGCTGACTGCCTGTGAACCTTGATGTAGCAATTGATAGAACGCATGCTGAGCGTTTGGGCCAACTTCCCCCCATATAATAGGGCAAGTATCTAGCTCAACTTTTTGGCCATTGCGCTGCACCGACTTACCGTTAGACTCCATCTCCAATTGTTGTAAATAAGCAGCAAAATATTTTAAACGGCCATCATAAGGCAAGACCGCGTGAGTCTGAATATTTAAAAAATTATTATTCCAAATTCCTAATAATGCCATTAAAACAGGAATATTTTGATCAAAACTCGTATTTTGAAAATGCTCATCGACAGCGTGAGCCCCTGCTAAAAATTGCTTAAACCCGTCAATACCAATCGTCAAAGCAATAGGCAAACCAATACAAGACCATAGTGAATAGCGGCCACCTACCCAATCCCACAGCAATAATTGATTTTCAGGTGCAATTCCCCATTCAGACATTTTGTCAGCTTTCGTAGACACACCAATAAAATGGCTTTTTAATACGCGAGCATGTTTACCTAACGCCTTTTCTAACCACTGACGTACAGTTTGGGCATTTGACAAAGTGTCAATTGTCCCAAAAGATTTTGAGGAAATAATAAATAAAGTGGTTTCTGGGCGAAGTTGATGGAGCAGCTCTGATAACTGACTACCATCCATCGTTGAAACAAAATGAGTGTTAAGGGGCTTAGCCGTTTTCACCTTAAAATCAGATAACGCATGAGTCACCATTTGTGGTCCTAAATCAGAACCACCCACTCCAATATTGACAACATCCTGAATCACTTCACCAGTAGCACCACGATATTGCCCTGCGTGGATTTTTTCCACTAAGGTATACATACGTTCTAATTGACTATGCACTTGTTCTGTTAAATCTGGAAACTTTGAATAATTAGCGGGTAAACGTAATGCCCAATGCATTGCTTCACGTTGTTCGGTACAGTTAATTTTATCTTGTGAAAAAAGACGACTAATCCATTGGGTTAAATTTTTATTCTTCGCAAGAGCTACGAGTTGTCCCAAAATATCTTTGGTTACGCGATGCTTACTATAATCAAAAAATAATTGATCAAATTTTACTGAGTAATTATGAAAACGATCTGGCTCTAAAGCAAATAACTCTTTGATATGTAATTTTGAGTTTTCTTCACCTAAAGTTTGAAGATGAACTAGAGGCGAGACTAATTCCTTCGGAAATTGCTCAATTGATTTACTCATAAGCGACCTACTCCTTCATAAGCAAAGCCTTTCGCTTTTACATATGCTGGATCATAAATATTACGTCCATCTAAAATTAACGGATGCTTCATTAACTGTTGTAGTTGCTTAAAGTCAGGGCTCCAATATTGCTTCCATGCCGTGACTAGGCACAATGCATGAGCATCCTGTACAGCCTCATATTGATCAGTGCATAAAATTAAATCTTCACGAGGCCCATAAGTCGCAGCTATTTCATCTAAAGCTTGAGGATCATGCAAGCGCACTATTACGCCTTGTGCCCACAACGCAGCCAATAAAATATGAATCGGCGAGTTATGTATATTTGAAGTATTTTCTTTAAAAGAAGCCCCCCAAATGGCAACCGTTTTACCATTTAGACTACAGTGATAATAATTCCATAATTTACGGAATAAGATTTCTTTCTGCTGCTCATTAATCGCCCAAACCTGCTCTAAAAGACGACTTTTTGTTCCAGTTTCAGATACAGTACTTGAAAGCGTTAAAATATCATGTGAAAAATTCTCACCACCAAATCCTACACCTGGCGATAAATAGGCAGAGCCAATTCGTGTATCAGCAGCAATACCATGCTTTACATTCGCAATATCAATACCTAACTTTTCGGCAACCATAGCCAAATCATTCATATAGCTAATACGGGTCGCCAACATGCCCGAGATACTAAGTTTGGTAAACTCCGCATCTAAAATTGGCATAAATAAATATTGATAGCTAAATTGGAAAAAAGGACGCAATAGCTCTTGCATGATTTCACTTGCATCTCTAGATTCAACACCAACAATGACATGTTTTACATTCAATACACTATTGATAGCATTACCCTCCTGAATCACATCAGGAAAGTAAACCCACTCATCCTTTGGCAAGTGCTGTTTTAATTTTTCTGTACCGTGTAAACCAAAAGTTGAACCATTAATCATTAATCTAGGATGAACAATTGGCCGTTCACTCAATTTTTCTACTGTTTTTAAAGCAAGCTCAATTTGTGTTGGACTAAAACAAAATAAATATACTTCAATATCTAAAGGAATTTCAGAAAAAGGGCTCTCAATTAAAAAACCTGCTTTTCTTTGTTTATTTAAATAATTATTTACTTCTTGATCTTGATACGTAAGGACAGAAATATCTTCTTCACAACTTACACAGGTACACCAATAAATTTGGTTACCATATTCAGCCAATAATGCCGCCATAACACCGGCATGTAACGTTGTTCCAAATACTGCGATTTTCATTGCACACCTGATTTATAGATTTCTATTCCTTTTCCAGGAAAAGAATATACTGCCCTGCTACCATATTCAGCAGTTTTTACAAATACTTAAGCAGAGCTACAAAACTTTATAGTTTAAGTTCTTGAATCAGATGTTTAAATTCTAATCCTAGTTTAGGGTGTGCAACACCATAGTGTAGTACAGCTTTCAAATAACCAAGTTTACTGCCACAGTCAAAAGTTTGGCCTTGCATCCGATAGGCTTCAACTCTATCTGTATTTTGAAGCATCGCAATAGCATCAGTTAACTGAATTTCATTGCCTGCTCCTTTTTGCGTATTCTCTAGAAGCTGCATAATCTTGGCAGGTAAAATATAACGTCCGACTACAGATAAGTTAGAAGGTGCGGAGCCAACAGCGGGCTTTTCGACAATACCCTGCATGACCATACTTTCACCCTCAGCCGGGCTCTGTTTTACATCAACAATCCCATATTGATCTACTAAATGATCTGGCACCGCTTCAACCATGATTTGAGCAGCTTGGCTTACTTCATAACGAGAAATCATACGCGATAAATCATTTTGCCCTGAGTTATCTTTAACCAACACATCTGGTAACAACACAGCAAAATCATCTTGGCCAATAATACTTTTTGCACATAAAACAGCGTGCCCCAAGCCCAAAGCTTGAGGCTGTCTTACACTTATTACACTTACATGAGGTGGGATAATCTGAGTAATCTCATCAAGCAGATCAAACTTTTTCTTTTGCTCTAAAGTCGTTTCAAGTTCAAAGTTTCGATCAAAATAATTTTCAATTGATGCTTTAGATGAGTGCGTTACCAAAATAATTTGCTCAATTCCAGCTTCTACAGCTTCACGCACTACATATTCAATCGCAGGGCGATCAACCACTGTTACCATTTCTTTAGGAATTGACTTACTTGCCGGTAAAAAACGTGTACCTAATCCAGCTACAGGTAGAACTGCCTTTTTAATCATATGAATAGCTACTTACTATTTTATAAACTTGCTTTATCTTCATCACGTGCTGAACCAGAAAAACGACTCGCACCTACCAATTGATCTGGCGCATTAATGCCTTCTTTTTTCAACATAACTAAAACTGTTCTAGCCATAATCTTAAAATCCAGAGATAGATTATGTGTTTCAACATATTCTATATCAAGCTCAAATTTTTCTTCCCAACTTAAGTTATTTCTTCCACTGATCTGAGCAAGGCCTGTCATTCCTGGTTTAACATCATGACGACGCATTTGTCGAGAGGTATAATGTTCTAAAAAATCAGCTAACTGAGGTCGAGGACCAACAATACTCATATCACCTTTTAAAACATTAATGAGCTGTGGCATTTCATCTAAAGTTGTAGAACGCAACTTATGCCCAAATGGAGTAATTCTCTCTTCATCTGGTAATGGATTACCTTCAGAATCGAACGCATCTTTCATAGAACGGAATTTAATCATTTTAAATAATTTTCCGTCTTTCCCCGGTCTTTCTTGATAAAAGAGAACTGGAGAACCTAAATTTTTACGAACCTTATATGCTACCCAAAAAAAGATTGGGGACAAAATGATTAATGCGGTTAAGGAAATTACGATGTCAACTATCCGTTTCATCATGTATTCACTCTTATTTTCAATTGATTTACAAAGAAAACTAAAAAATATGCTTTATTTAGCATTTGTCTCTCTCAAGACGATTTATGCAGAGCATACTATCATAGATTGGATGACGTAACTTTTACCCTGCTATAAATCGTACTTCAATATTACTTATTTGTTATCTAAAAAATCACCCATCTACCTTGCTAAACAACTATAACTTTTTGACTTTCAAAAATAAATAAAATATTGATATTTAAAATATTTTGAAACACTTCATCTCTTCAGTATCGACTATAAAATTATAGTTTTCATGTTTTACATTTTAGTTCTGCATCAATTTCAAAACAAAAATAAACATTTCTCTGGAGAACTGAAAGCCAAAGTTAATCTATGAATTTAGAAAAACTAAAAAAACTCTATATATAGTATTAGAAAAATTTATATAGCCCTATGAAAAGTCATAAATTCTATTCAGATTTCCCGGCTTTAAAATATAGAGCTAAAAATATTAAAGGAATATAAGCAATGATTAAACCAAATAATGGAGATATACTTTTATTTAATACAAAAAGTGCACAAGGCATTAGCCACACGAAATTAATTAATAAAATTGCTAAAGACACTACTGTATGGCTAGAAAAATATCTAGCAGCATATTGATAAGCATGACTTCGGTGTGCCTGATAAATTTTTTCACCTCGGAAGATACGTCTCACGAGTGTAAATGTAGCATCTACAATAAAAACTCCTAAACAGATAATCCAAGCCAGAAATAAATTAAAATCTATTTTTAATGCATATAAAGCAAGAACTGCGAATAAAAATCCTAAAAAACTACTGCTTACATCTCCCATAAAAATTTTTGCTTTTGGGAAATTCCAAAACAGAAAACCACTCACTATAGAAGCTATTGCAAGTAATATAAAATTATTAGAACCATACCAGCCATATATCAAAGCTAAATTTATTCCTACAGATATTGCTTCAATACTTGCGATGCCATTAATGCCATCCATAAAATTATATAAATTTAACATCCAGACAAGAAATAAGACGGCCAAAATATTGGTAAAAAAGCCTAAACTTAAGTCATTAAAAACAGCAACTTGACTAAGATCACTCAAATTAAACACTATAAAAATTGCAGCAATAAAATGAATAGTTAAACGAAGCATAGAGTTGATATGAGTATGGTCATCACAAAAACCGAGAATAGCAATGCCTAAACATCCTCCACCTATGACGAAGAACTCATTAAAACTTATCAATTGATTTATAAAACAATAGAACAAAGCTAACATGAAAGTTAAGACAATTGCTAAACCACCACCACGCGGTGTTGGTGTAACATGTGAGCTTCTAAAATTAGGTAAATCAATAATATTTTTTCTTAAGGCATATCTACGAACGCAATAAGTCAAAGTAAAAGAAAGAAGAAAAAAAAGAATAAGGGGGATCACGACATTCATAATAGCGTTAATTTTTTTTAAACATTAAATTTAAGCAGTCATCAACACTATAAGGCGCTTTCCAACCCAATAGTTCTACATTCTTTGATGTATCAGCCACTAATGACGAACAAAGCCGTGAGGCAATAGCATCTTTATTAAAAAGTTTAGCTACAAAGTTAATCAGTACTTTAGGTACAGGTAAAGTGATAAGCTTTTTACCTTGAACTTTAGCTAGCTTCGTAAATAATTCTTTAACTGTTATATCATCTTGATCACTTATCAAAAAAATTTGATTTTTTGCTAAAGGATGTAATAAACAAATATGGATAAAATCAATTAAATTATAAATACTTACCATACTTCTTTTGTTATCAAGACAGCCAACAGGTAAAGGAATTCCTTTTGCAGCCAGATTTACCA
The DNA here is from genome assembly GCF_025514755.1 of Acinetobacter sp. WU_MDCI_Abxc222. Taxonomy (NCBI): domain Bacteria; kingdom Pseudomonadati; phylum Pseudomonadota; class Gammaproteobacteria; order Moraxellales; family Moraxellaceae; genus Acinetobacter; species Acinetobacter sp. WU_MDCI_Abxc222. The sequence continues at coordinate 51,309 of NZ_JAHPVG010000008.1, read as the reverse complement.
TACTCTTAAAGTTTGCCTTAACATTTGGCCCATAAATTAATACTGGACGAATAATAACTACATCCATTTTAACGTTTTGAGCCAAATTTAATAAAGCTTGCTCAGCTTCAAATTTTGATAATCCATAAGGATCTTGAGGACTTGAAACACTTTCATTTGGTGTAAATGGCCTATTGGCAGTTACTTCACCATTTACCTTTATACTACTCATAAAGATAAAACGTTTCACGCCAGCTTTAGCTGCTTTTTTTGCTAAATTAAGTGTACCTTCTACATTTATCTGTCTATAAATGGAAAGTGGCTCACTCTCTACTTCTTTCATAATATGAGCACGTCCAGCACAATGCACAACAACATCTACTGAACTTAAATCAAGATTTGTTAGATCATCATTTAAATCAAAAATGATAGTTTCTATGGACGTACTTAAATTTTGTGTTTTTTCCCGAATTTGAGCAAGAACACTATATTCGGGAATTGTCGAAAAATATTCACATAAATGTGAACCCACAAAACCATTACTTCCTGTAATTAATATCTTCATTTTTAAAGTACAGTCTTAAGAAAGCTTTCTAATAATTTTTAGAATTTTATCCATTGCTACTCTTTCTGAATAAAATTCATTGAGTATTTTTCTTGATGAATTAAACGAATATTGATGTTTTGCTAATACAATTTCATCAAGTTGTTTAGCCAACAAATCTTCATTATTAGGGGGAACCACCCAACCAATATGATGTGTATTAATCATATCTGCGACTTCTGATTCACTATCCATAATCGCGAGCAAAGGTTTATTAGCCGCCATAGAAAAATAAGATTTACTTGGAACACCTAAACCTAACATTCCATCAGCCAATGTAATTAATGCAACATCACACGCATTTAAACCCGTCGTTTTTTCTTTCTGATCTAAAGATCCATAGTAAAGAATATTTTGAGAACCTAAAGACTGAATTTGTTCTTTAAGACGAGCCACGTATGCACCATCACCAATAAAAATGAATTTTGCCAAATGTGCATATTCCATTTTCTGAATCGCATGCAGAATATTTTCTACACCTTGAACACGGCCAATATTTCCGAAAAATTGAAAAATCGTAGTTTCACTATCAAGCCAATTCAATTCTTTCAAAATTCGGTTATCAGTTTTAAGTTCTGTACCAATATCCGAAGAATCAATCCAGTTCTGCACTACAGTAATATTGTTATTTTGATTCGTTTTTTGATGCACTAATTCTTTCATGTCTTTGCCAATGACAATAACCTCATCAGCACTTGCATAAATCCTATCAAATAAACTTTTTAATATTTTAAATAGAAAATGATCATTTTTTAAAATTTTAGCCGCTGCCAAATTCTCTGGAAAAACATCATGCACTAACAATATCCATTTAAAATTTAGAAACTTTTTAATAATGAATAAAACAAAAAGGAGCAAAATAGGAGTCGTACCTGTAAAGACAATACTATCCTTTTTCACTACTTTCAGAGTTTTAGTTAAGAAACTAAAAGCAATAACTAACTCATACAAAAATCTTTTAAACAAACTCGCTTTATTAGGCTTTTTAGCTTTAATAAAATGTGAATTTGCATGTTGAGGACAATTCATATCCTCTTTTGCAATAAGAACAAGGTCTATATCACTTTGTATATTCAACGTGTCATACAATTTTCCTAACAAGTAACCTGTCGTATTTTGATATGGATGATAATATTCTGTGATTAAATAGACCTTCTTCTTCACTGCTTAAACCTCAATACTTTTTCCAAATCACTCGATTTACATAATCTGTGTAACTCATAATGATACGCACAACTTTTTCACTTACGTTTGGCATACTGTAGTCTTCAACTAAACGTAAAAGACGATTTTCGCCTCTAGACTGCCCTTCTAGAATTGCTAAACCCTGTAAAATGCGTTCCGCTTTTAAACCTACCATCATTACAGCAGCTTCTTCCATTCCTTCTGGACGCTCGTGAGCTTGACGTAAGTTAAGTGCAGGGAAATTCAAGATTGATGATTCTTCGTTAATTGTTCCGCTGTCAGACAATGCCGCTTTTGCTGAAAGCTGTAACTTATTGTAGTCGCTAAAACCCAGTGGTTTTAATAATTGAATTAAAGGATGAAATTCAACATTTAACTCTTCAATACGCTTACGGGTACGAGGATGTGTTGATACAATCACAGGGTACTGATATTGCTCTGCAACTGCATTTAACATTTCAACCAAATCTAAAAAGTTCTGATCTGAGTTAATATTTTCTTCACGGTGAGCACTCACAATAAAGTATTCATGTTCTTTTAAATTTAAACGTTCAAGGACATCAGAAGCTTCTATTTTTGCTTTGTAATGATGAAGTACCTCAAACATTGGACTACCCGTTTTGATTACTAAGTCAGCTGGTAAGCCTTCTGCTAATAAATAATCGCGAGCAATCGTACTGTAAGTTAAATTGATATCAGCCGTATGATCGACAATTCGGCGGTTAATTTCTTCAGGAACTCGCATATCAAAACAACGGTTTCCAGCTTCCATGTGGAAAGTTGGAATCTTGCGGCGTTTTGCAGGTAGGACTGCCATACAGCTGTTAGTATCACCTAAAACAAGTAAAGCTTCAGGTTGCACTTCATCTAAAATTTTATCAACTGCAATAATTACATTACCAATCGTTTCTGCACCTGTCGCACCCGCTGCATTTAAGAAATGGTCAGGTTTGCGAATACCCAAATCAGTAAAGAAAATTTCATTCAATTCATAATCATAGTTTTGACCTGTATGAACAATAACATGATCAAAATACTCATCACACGCAGCCATTACACGAGATAAACGAATAATTTCTGGACGTGTGCCCACCACTGTCATTAACTTTAACTTTTTCACAAATCTATACTCTTAATTTGTTATTGGCATCGCATAAGTATCTGGCTTATCACGATCAAAAATTTCATTTGCCCATAGCATTACTACCATCTCATCTTCACCGATGTTAGTAATATCATGTGTCCAACCCGGTACGGTTTCTACAATTCTTGGTTCATCGCCTTGTGTTTCAAGTTCATAAAATTCACCTGTCACAACATGCTTAAACTTAAATAGTGCCTTACCCTTAATAACAAGGAACTTTTCAGTTTTTGTATGGTGATAATGACCACCACGGGTAATTCCTGGATGAGCAGTAAAGTAAGAAAACTGTCCTGCATCTGGGGTTTTCAGCATTTCAACGAATACGCCGCGAGCATCACCATATTTTGGAACACTGTAATCGAATTGCTCAGGCTTTAAGAAGCTTAAATAAGTTGAATAAAGTGCACGAGTTAACCCAGTTCCCACTCGATCTGTAATAAGCGTATCTCGAGATGCTTTAAAGCCATTTAAAACTTTAGCTAAGTCGCCTACGGTAATTTGATATTCAGGTTCAACTTGAAAAAATTGTTCCACCTGTTGTCCATTGATAATATTCCAAAATGTCTCAACTACATCATCGACATAAACAAGACGAATCACAGCATTTTCATCGTGAATTTGTAGTGGCAAATCATTTGCAACATTATGACAAAAAGTTGCAACTGCAGAGTTATAGTTCGGACGTGACCATTTACCAAAAACGTTGGCTAAACGGCAAATATAGACCGGATTACCTTCTGCTTGGTTGAGAGCTACCAATGCCTGCTCTCCACCTAACTTACTTTTACCATAGGGGTTATCACGTTCGACCTGAATAGAAGACGATAAGATAACCGGGGTTTTCTTATTCGCTTGCTGCAAAATTTGACAGATTTTTTCTGTTAAAGTGGTATTGCCTTCGGCAAATTCACTTTCATTTAAAGGGCGATTTACACCTGCTAAATGTACAATCCAATCTGAATCGAGAATTGATTGCTCTAACTCTTGATCTGTTGTTTCACGATGAGCTTTTAAAATCTCAACGTCAGGCTTCTCTGATAAAAACTGAATAAAGTTTTTCGCAATAAAACCATTAGAACCGGTAACTAAAACTTTCATGCTTACGCCTCTGGTGAAATATATTCGCCTCTTGTTAATGCGCGAACAAAATCTAGTTTAAGCAATAATTGTTTCATACCTTCTACATCTAGACGAGTAGTGTTATGCGAGTTGTAATCTTCAAACTCAGTAATTTTTAAATCACCATCTTCTACATACTTTTCATAGTTCAAGTCGCGTTGGTCTGCTGGTACGCGGAAATAATCACCTTGATCAAAAGCATGTACCATTTCTTCACGGCTTAATAAAGCTTCGAAAGCTTTTTCACCATGACGGGTACCCATAATAGAAATAGGATGATCTTCAACGTTTAATAACTGTTTTAATGCTTCACCTAATACTGAAATTGTAGCTGCAGGAGCTTTTTGTACAAAAATATCTCCGTTTTCACCATGCTCGAAAGCATACAGAACTAAGTCTACTGCATCTTCTAAAGTCATCATGAAACGAGTCATATTCGGATCGGTAATAGTAAGAGGTTTACCTTGACGAATCTGATCAACAAATAAAGGAATTACCGAACCACGTGATGCCATTACATTACCATAACGAGTACCACAGATAACTGTATCCAGACCTTCTAAGTTACGTGATTTTGCAACCATAACTTTTTCCATCATAGCCTTAGAAATACCCATGGCATTGATTGGATAAACAGCTTTATCTGTGCTTAAGCACACGACACGTTTAACATGGTTCTGAATTGCAGCTTCAAGTACATTTTCAGTACCCATTACGTTCGTCTTGACAGCTTCCATTGGGTGGAATTCACAAGACGGCACCTGTTTTAAAGCTGCTGCATGATAAATATAATCAACGCCGCGAGTCGCATTTAAAATACTGTTATAGTCACGCACATCACCAATATAGAATTTTAATTTTGATGAGTGATACTTCTTACGCATATCATCTTGTTTTTTCTCATCGCGACTAAAAATACGGATTTCTTTAATATCTGTTTCTAAAAAACGTTTTAAAACAGCGTTACCAAAAGATCCTGTACCACCAGTGATTAATAAAACTTTATCTTTAAACATATGAATTCTCTTCCTCATTTAAGCAATTTTCAATAATCTGTGTATATTTAACTGCACGTTGTCGTGCACTGGAAAAATTTTCAGCATGTTTTTTTGCAGCGGTTAATTGAATATCTAATTCTTTGTTTTGCTTGTTTTCAATAAAATTATTAATTACGGCTGCTATAGAATCTGGATCAGTTGGGTCAAAGTAAAATGCAAAGTCTAAACAAACATCTTTGATAAAACCTCTATCTGAAGCAAATAATGGTTTTTTCATAATCATAGCTTCTAAAGGTGTTGCAGAGAAACACTCTAAAAGACTAGGAAATATAATTGCATCCATTTGCTGATAAAAACTTGGACATTCGTTTACTTTTAATGGACCTACATTAATGATATTGGACTGAAAATTAGATTCTTTATTAGCCCATTCCTGCTCACTAAAAGTCACATAGAATTCAATATTTTTTTGATATTTAGTTTTCAAAACTTCTTTAATTTTTGGCAAAATATCAGTATTTTTATGAAAATAGTCTCGACTAATTAAACCAATTTTGAATTTATCAGATTTTTTAATACTGATCTTTTCCCAATCGTGAGGAGAAAAATATATATTCGAAACAGTATTATAAACCACACTAATATTATTTTCTTTAAATACATTTAATTCAACCAGACGATTCTTAACATGTTCCAGCTCAACAATAATAAAATCTGACCTCTTAAAAAAAAATTTTTGCAAAAAAAATTTTATTTTGAATTTAATTTTATCAACAAATGGCAACATATTATAACACTCATTATCTGGATATATAATCCAAGCCTGAGCAAAACCCGTTAAACTCACACCTTTAACATTATAATAACAAGGACCAAAAATAGTAAAAACAAGATCATAATTATCAAAAAAACCTAAATTTTTTTTATAGCCTTTCAAACCAAAAATATTATACACATTATAATTTTTAAAAAATTTTTTTGCAGACTGATTAATATTTTTATCTACTTCAGACGACACAATGACATCAAAAGATTTGATGTTATTGTTCGACAAAAGAGGCAACTCATTAATAAAAGAACTAGCCACTTGAACACCACCACCACTATGTAAATTAGCAGCATTAATTAATATTTTCACTATAACATACCTACAAGAGTGGACATCATTTTAAGATCTCTTAAAAGATTGATATAAATTCTGTAGCTTGCAAATTAACTTAGCACCAAATACTTTATATAAAAAAATCTTAATAGAAAAAGAGTCAAATGGTTTTAAATATAATATTTTATTAACCCTTTTTCCTAAAAAAGCGTTTCTCAAGTCTAATGACTTTTGGATAAATGGATTATCCTCTGAAATCATTAAAAATCTATTTAAACAATCAAAATGACGAACATAATCCCTTTTAATATTTTGGTAAATATCTCCACCATAAAATCCACAGTCATTTTGCGTACCAATTCTATAGATAGTAACATGCTCATCTAAAACTGAGTAATTATGATCTTTTACAAGGTTGTAAGAAATCCACCAGTCTTCAAATTTTAAATTTTCAGGTATAGGGAAAATTCCATAACATAATTTTTTTGGAATAAAGCAACACCCTCCACTTAATCCATTACCCATAGTAATACTATACAGATCTTGTTTATGAGGTAGTATTTTATACAGCTCCTTTTTTAATTCTTCATCTTTAGCAATGAGACCACCATAAACAGCTTTTTTATCATTATTTAAACTCATTTGTAATAATTTATTAGTACGCCCTGGTACTACAACATCATCCGCACCAAATACACAAATAAAATCACCCGTTGAAATTTTAAAGGCTTCATTACAAGCAGCATTTTTTCCTTTATTAGATGAAAATTTAGCAATTTTTACTTTATCATTTTTTCCATATTTCTCTTGAACAATCTTCAAAGAGTTATCAGTTGAACCATCATCTACTATACATATTTCAATTTCGAATTGCCCATTATCCTCCAATAAAATAGACTCAATACATTCAATAATATAACTCTCCTTGTTATATAAAGGTACTAAATAAGATATCTTCATTAAAGATACTCCAAAATAAATTATACGGTGGATAACTTTTTAAATTTAATATTTAAAAAGTTATGGACTACCCCTAAGGCAAACCAAGCAAAATACCAGTTATATGATCTAGTAAATAAAACTGTTAAAATAAGGTAAATACTCAATATAAATACATAATGATATTTACTATTTTCCCTGTATTTATAAGCTTTAAAACCAGCTTTAATTGTCTGATATACAAAAAAATAGAGAGCTAATAAAAAAGCAATTAATCCATAGTTTTGCCAATATGAAAATATGTTATGAATATAAGCACCTAAATCCCCATGTAATTTAATTACTCCTCCATAATCTCCTAAAAGCATATGTTCAGATATTTGCTTTAATCCTTGTTCACTTAAAGATGCTCGCTCTTGACTTGACTGATCAGCTCCATCAAAGGATAGCACTGAGAACATTCTATTATTTTCAGATAAAAGACTTAAAAGCTTTGATGAATAGAAAAATAAAATAATCAAAACCAAAGTAGACAAATATAAAATCTTGCTCACTCTAAAAAATAAAATAAAATAAAATAGAAAATATATAAATATAAAGTGAAGATCTAGAATTTAGTATAAAAAGAGATAGAATCGATAAAATAAATATATATATTTGCCACGATTGTTTTTTCAAAGTACCAACAAGTATAATTGCAAAAATACAAAAGATATCGGACAACCCTAAATATAATCCTTTTAGGTTATCATCTACAGAACTAAGGTCTATTCTAAATACAGATAAATCAGCATTTGAAATCACTTTAAACATCATCAAAAAAAAGATAGCTATTAGAATTTTTTCATTTTGCTCAACATAATTGCGTCCAATTATATAGGAAACAATATACATTAATATTCCTATAAGGTGATAAGAAAATAAACTTCTATTTGCTCCATCTACAAGGTCACCAAAAAAAACATAGTAAATAACTACATAAAGAAAGCAATACATTATAAAAAACAAAAATAATGTGAAATTAATATCAAGTTTTTGATATTTTATAAATAAGATAGAGAAAGCAAAAACTGAGATAGTTAGAAAAGCAGTAACTCCTCCTCCAGACCCATCTAACATTGAATACCATATAAGAAATGTAACTGGCAAATATATTAAAAATATTAGTTTTGAGGTATTTAAATATAGCTTTCCAACATCCATCATATTATTTACCTCTCAAACAAAAAGAGACCATAAAAAAATAAATTATATAAAATACAAATCCTGACAAAACATAATATTCAAATATATATTTAACACTATACAAACTTAATAACCACAACCCTCCACACCTAATAAATAAGCCGCATAACTGCAGAATTAAAGCCAATTTCTGACTTCCTATTATATTTAACGACATAGATACCGGGGAAACTAATAATTGCATCATGAACCAAGGAAGCATCCACAACATCATTTCACCTGTTCTTTGCCATACTGAACCAAATATAAAAGGAATAAAAAATGGAGCCAAAATACAAATTATAATGAGTGGCAATGCTCCTATTTTTATTAATTGCAGGATACATTGATATGTATATTTATTTAGCTCACCTTTTAAATACTTTTCTGGTGCATGTGCTAAATATACTTGGCCAACTGCGCCCCCTATAAATCCCATAGGTATAGCCATAATTTGCATTGCAAGCATCAGATAACCTGCTTCTGTTTCAATAGATAAGGCAGCAATTAATATTACTGGTAATTGTATACCTGCAGAATTAGCTAATGCTTCGAGTGTAGAATATTTTGGAAAATTATCATTCTTCTTAAATGATTGTTTTAGATGGTGAAGGTTTATACCCCTTATAACTTGTGAAGTATCGTTCCATAAATCTATTGCTAAACGCCAAATACCTGCTGATACTTTAAATATTTGCCCGATAACTAGTCCTATTGCCGAGCTTCCTCCCAATCCCATAGAAACTTGTACAAATACACCACTAATAGACTGAATCATCCGAGACTTAGTAACAGTTGCAAATTTTTTTTTGCGTATTGCCCAATATTGTAGGGTGTTATATATACCTGAAAAAAAAACACCTATTGGAATCAACCAAATTAAAATTGAAAAATTTGGTTGTTTTAACACCCTAATTAATTCATTATGAAATATCAAAATAATTAAAGCAGTAAAGATGCTTATTATGAAATTACTAATTAAAGATAATAAAACAAGATGTATTGCTTCATTATTATCTTTAGGAATTGGAATAGCAATTTCAAACCTTAAACAACTAGCGACTGACAAAATCATTAGTAATGAGGTATAAACAGCAAATAAGCTAAAATCTTTTGGACTATATAGTCTAGTTAAGATAGGTAGGGTAAGAACTGAAATTCCTTGCGCGAATAATGTTCCACTAACTAGTACAGATACAGCCTTTAAAAAGCCTCCTTGAGCATTTAACTTACTATTTATCTTTACAAGAAGGCGTTTCACTGTTAAATCAACCTAAAGCCTGAACAATTTTCTCTTGAGCTTCAATAGTCAAGTAAGGATGCATAGGTAAACTCATTACTTTTTCAGCAATCGCATCTCCAATAGGGAGATGAATTTCACTATCCGCTACAGCAGGTTGCTTATTAAGTGGAATTGGATAATGCACAGCTGTTGGAATACCTTGAGCTTTTAATTTCTCTTGTACTTCTGCACGGTTATCAACCTGAATCGTATACTGTGCCCAGGCACTCGTATTATATGACTCAACAAATGGGGTAGTATTAATACCTGATTGACTAAATAATTGATTATAAATTTCAGCTACTTTTTGACGTGCTTGCATTTCATCATCCAAAATTTCTAATTTTGGTAACAAAATAGCTGCTTGTAAGGTATCTAAGCGGCTGTTCACACCCACACGAATATGATGGTAACGCTTATCTTGACCATGTCTTGCAATCTGTCGAATCACTTTAGCTAGTTCATCATCATTGGTAAAAATAGCACCTCCATCTCCATAGCAGCCTAATGGCTTACTTGGGAAGAAGCTCGTACAAGCAACTGTACTTAGATTACAGCTTTTACGACCATTATAGGTTGCACCAAAACTTTGCGCTGCGTCCTCAATTACAGGAATGCCATATTTTGCAGCAATTGCTTTGATTGCATCAAAGTCTGCACATTGGCCATATAAACTTACAGGAATAATAGCCTTGGTCCGAGGTGTAATTGCTGCCTCTAGTTTTTCAACGTCTAAATTATAGGTCTTCGGGTTTACATCAACATAGACAGGTTTTGCACCTAAGAGTGCAACTGTTTCAGCAGTAGCAATATAAGTAAAACCTGGAGTAATCACTTCATCACCTAGCCCAATACCAAATGCCATTTGTGCAATTTGCAAGGCATCTGTTCCATTAGCGCAAGTAATACAGTGTTTAGCACCCACATAAGCAGCAAGCTTTTCTTCTAGCTCAATTACTTCTGGGCCTAAAATATATTGTCCATGTTTCAATACATTTTGAATGCCAGCATCAATTTTATCTTTAATTCGATTTTGTTGTGCTTTTAAATCAATAAAGTCAATCATATTAACCCTGCTTTGTCAGTGTCGTTCCATCCAGTTGATAAACAGCTCCTGTATGAGAACAGATAGCCTGAGTTTGTCCCTGCAAAGGTAAATCAAGCTGTTCACCAAACTCACTCATCCACCCAATTTGTTTTGCAGGCACGCCCACCATCAGCGCATAAGCTGGTACATCTTTATTAATAACGGCACCAGCCCCAACAAAAGCATAAGCACCAATGGTAACGCCACAGACAATCGTACAATTCGCGCCTAACGTAGCACCCTTTTTCACTAAGGTGTCTCGGTATTGGTCTTTACGCTCAATGAGGGAACGTGGATTATAGACATTTGTAAACACCATACTTGGGCCACAAAAAACCCCTTCTTCCAAAAATACATTATCGTAAACCGATACATTATTTTGGACTTTACAGTGGTCACCAATCACAACTCGGTTACCAACAAATACGTTTTGGCCCAAGGACACACCTTTTCCAATTTTTGCTCCGCCACAGACATGAACAAAATGCCAAACACGGGAGCCCTCACCAATTTGTGCACCATCATCAACTATGGCTGTTTCATGTTGATAAAAGCTCATGCTTTTTTCACCTTTGCCAATAGTGGATGTGGATTTTCTGGGTTTTCTACAATTGGAGAAACGCGAATCACTTCAACCGTCTCAATCGCTGCACGATTTTCTTCTACACCATAACCTTTACCTTCCAATACACGCTGGTAACTCTGTGTATGTAAATCGGTAAAGCCACCTGAAAACTCAAGCTCTTCATTTTCAATAGTAATACTACGATAAGTTAGCTTTTCACCTTGTACAGCATTTTCTGGAAGGTTATTCGCATCAATTGACAAGAACCAACGTACGCGCGCACGCTCATATTCTAAATAACCCGAAGCGGTTTTCTCATCACGGAAATGCACTTCATTTTTAACAATTTTGCCAAAAATAAAATGCAACATATCGTAAAAATGCACACCAATATTAGTTGCTACGCCACCTGATTTATTATCTACCCCTTTCCATGATTTTAGATACCATTTACCCCGAGATGTAAGATAGGTAAGGTCTACGTCAAATACTTTGTCTGCTGGTGCAGCTTGAACTTTATCACGCAAAGCAATAATTGAGGGATGAAGGCGTAATTGTAAAATTGAGTTTACTTTAGCACCATATTGCTTTTCATATTCAGAAAGCATATTTAAATCTTCTGAATTAAGCACCAAGGGTTTTTCGCAAATGACCTCAATGCCATTTTTCAAAGCATATTTCATATGCGGAGCATGTAGATAGTTCGGTGAACAGATCGCTACGTAATCTAACTTTTCACCTTTTAGTTTTTGGTCTTCTACATAAGCTTCAAATTCTTCAAACTCGGTAAAAAACTCAGCTTCTGGAAAATGGCTATCCATAATCCCAACCGAGTCATTTACGTCCATAGCAACCGCTAAGGTATTACCAGTTTCTTTAATAGCTTTTAAATGACGTGGTGCGATATAACCAGCAGCACCAATAAGTGCAAATTTTTTCATAATCAAAACTTCAATTTAATAATAAGATAAAGTTAGAGACGGAATACAGTAAAACCAGCATCTGACATTTCGGTGCGGTCAAAAAGGCTCTTTACATCAGCCAATACAGGTTTTTCACATTTCACATAATTTCGTAACTCATTTGCAGAAAGTGAGCGAAATTCGTTATGACCTACGGCAACAATCACACTATCTACAGGATTTTGAGCATCAACTTTTCCAAGCTCAATGCCATATTCATGTCTAACTTCATCTGCATCTGCCCACGGGTCTGCAACTACAACTTGTGCACCCCAGAACTCTAACTCTTTAATGAGATCAGCTACTTTACTATTGCGGATGTCAGGGCAGTTTTCTTTAAAAGTTACCCCGAGTACACCAACTTTTGCACGCGGTACATCAATACCATTTTGAAGCATAAGCTTAATCGTGTTACGCGCCACATAGCGTGCCATGTTGTCATTAATACGACGGCCTGCAAGAATTACTTGGGGATGGTAACCCACTTCTTCTGCTTTATGAGTCAAATAATAAGGGTCAACACCAATACAGTGTCCACCTACCAAACCAGGACGGAATGGTAAAAAATTCCATTTACTACCGGCTGCTTCCAATACATCTAAAGTATCGATACCAATACGATCAAAAATTACAGACAGTTCATTCACTAAAGCAATATTTAAATCACGTTGGGTGTTTTCAATAACTTTTGCTGCCTCAGCAACTTTAATGCTAGATGCTTTATGAGTACCTGCAGTAATAATACTTGCATAAACAGCATCCACAACATTAGCCACTTCTGGCGTACTGCCACTTGTAATCTTTTTGATTTTAGTTAGGGTATTAACTTTATCTCCAGGATTAATTCGTTCAGGGCTATAACCAGCAAAGAAATCTTGGTTAAATTTAAGACCGGATATCTTTTCTAATATTGGGATACAGACTTCTTCTGTAGCCCCTGGATATACTGTAGATTCATAAACTACAATATCGCCTTTCTTTAAAGCTTGCCCGACAGTTTCGCTTGCTTTTTTTAAAGGAGTTAAATCAGGACGGTTCACCTGATCTACGGGGGTTGGAACAGTTACAATAAAAAAATTACTTTCTTCTAAATCCGCTAGATTTGCACTAAAACTTAATTTTTCTGCTTTTTGAAGTTCTTCTGGTGTAACTTCCAGCGTATGGTCTTGACCACTCTTTAGTTCATTAATACGATTTTGATTAATATCAAATCCAACTACTGGCCCTTTTTTCCCAAACTCAACTGCCAATGGCAAGCCTACATATCCTAAACCTATAATCGCTATTCTTAAATCGGCAAGTTGCATAAAAGTTAGCCTTTTTCCTTACAAGATTGTATCTATTAAATATATGTTGCATGTTAACTGGATATAGTCGAGCGTAACTATAGCAGTTTTTTTTTATTCTCCGTAACGCAATTGTATAAAAGTGTTTACAGACAAGAAAGTTCTACAGCATTCCATATAACTGGTTATTAAATTTCACAATTGCTTTGTAAAAAGATATAAATATTTTCAAAATATAAAAAACGATAATGAGTAATTGTTATTTCTTACTGATGAAGCTCTGCTTTGAAAGTTTGAATTACATATTTTTTGTTAATTTGCTCCACCTCCATATTGCTTCGCAAATTTTACAATAGCTTTAAATGATTTTTTATTAACATCAAATATTACAGGGTTATTTTGTGTCTTTAGTGGTCCCTCCCAAAGCATAACTCCATCCGCACCAAGATTCTTCAAATATTTTAAGCTATGCAACATATCTACCTCAGATAAAGGTTTGATTTTAAAGGTATTATGTCCAGGAAATACCCAAGTACTAGTTGATAAAAATGGTAATATTTTTATCTCCCGATTTTTTGCAAACCGTTTTGCCTCAGCAATACTAAACTCAGCTTTTGCATCCCAAACTTTCATGTCATCAAGACTATAAAAGTATAGAGTGGGAAATAAATAATCTACATGATTTGCAAGTTCTTCATATTTATCATTCATATGCCTAAAGTAGTCTTTCTGCGTCTCTGACAAATAGGTATTAGGAGTAATTTCAGGTAGAACTCCATATACACCAATAGGCGCTATACCACCAAAATCACGATACATCTTTAAAGCGTCTAAAAGAAGAGGTAAGGTAGTCTCAACATGTGATTCAGTTCCTGTTTCAATATCAAAACATACTGGAACACTAGGTGTCTGATTTGCAATTTCTACAGCTTTTTTAATTTTTTTTGGATCTACTTGATGATTAGTAATTAGAGAACTCATATAAAAAAGATTAAATCTTTTTATATTTTGACTTTTCAAAAAGTCATCAAATTCACTTTTACTCTGAGTTGTTACTTTTTTACCTTGAGAATTAGTATAGTCCCTCCAATCTATAAAATGATACAAATCAAAAGCATAAACCCTTGAAATACACAAAAAACTTAAAATTAAAGCTTGAATTCCATAGCGATTAAGTTTTGACATAATTCATATTTCAAAGATAAAAACTTCACTCACAAACTATTTCAAATTAATAGTATAAAACAATATATTTTTTGTATTCTCTAAACTTTGATAATGTAATGTTTTCGGTCACATTTTAATTTTCCAAGGAAAATCGGGGCAGAATTTATAACTCTATAATTAAAGCAACCTATTAAGATAAACTAAACATACAAACCGCTACTATTTTTGTGTGTTTTTTAAGTTTTTTTCCGCTAGAATCACAACGTCTATATCTAAGATACGCACTCCGTGCTAAACGATTAACGATATCATTTGATATCAATTAAAGATAAATACACAAAGGGTTTCGTGTGAAATATTGTCAGTTTTTTTCTATTCTTGCCTTGAGTTTAAGTGCTGCAAGTTGTGCGGTGACTTCTGGTTTACAAACTTATGATATTCCAAATGAAGGTGTTTATAAAACTGATCTTGGAACTACTGTTAATGTAGTTAAAATTTCTCAAGAAACACTACCTGCTATACAACCTGCTCAAATTAATTATCAAGCTAATTATTATTCATTATTTAAAAGTCAACAACCTATATACCACTTAAGTCCAGGTGATGTTCTCTCTATTCAACTATGGGCATATCCTGAAATTACTCCACCCGTAAATAATATCACTAATGAACAATCCATCCAAGCAAGCGGCTATCCTATTGATCAAAGTGGCTATATTCAATTTCCACTTGTAGGCCGTTACAAAGCTGGGGGCAAGTCTCTCGCTCAAGTTAACCGTGAATTGCGCGGCCAACTTGCCCGGTTCTTAAAAAATCCAGATGTTGTAGTGAGAGTACTATCATATGAGGGACAACGTTTTTCTGTGCAGGGTAGCGTCATAAAAGGTGGACAATTTTACTTAAGTGATCAACCTGTTAGTGTATACACAGCTCTAGGGCTCGCTGGTGGAATAACAGACAAAGGTGACAATACTTACATTCAACTTATTCGAAATGGTACAACTTATAATTTAAATACAATTGAATTAGAAAAAGCTGGTTATTCACTACATAAACTTTTAGTTCAGCCGAATGATACAATTTATGTAAGCACTCGTGAAAATCAAAAAATTTATGTGATGGGAGAATCAGGGAAAAACCAAGCTTTGCCAATGCGTGACCAAGGCATGACCTTAACTGATGCTTTAGGTGAAAGTTTAGGAATTAATCCAACCTCAGGCAGCGCAAGTCGTATTTATGTATTGCGCACCAATCCACATGATCACTCTACTGAAATTTATCATTTAAATTTAATGAGTATTGGAGACTTTGGTTTAGCCAACCAGTTTAGACTGCGTAGTAATGATATTGTATATGTTGATGCAACAGGCTTGACTCGCTGGCAACGTGTAGTCAATCAGATTCTTCCATTCTCAAATGCCTTATATAACTTAGATCGTTTGGGGCAATAATCTTATGCAATTTAAGAATATTTTGGTGGTCTGTATTGGAAACATCTGTCGAAGTCCCATGGCAGAGTATTTCTTAAAACAGCAATATCCTCAGTTGAATATTGAGTCTGCAGGTATTTCTGGGCTTATCGGTCACAAAGCAGACCAAAAAGCTCAACTTTGTATGCAACGTCTAGGCATCGATATGCAGCCCCATATTGCTAAAAGACTAAATGCCGAACACATTAAAAAAGCTGACCTAATTTTGGTCATGAGTCACAACCAGCAAAAACATATTGAGCAGACTTGGCCTTTTGCAAAAGGTAAAACCTACCGCTTAGGCCATTGGCAGAATAGAAATGTGCCCGATCCATATCAGCACGACCAAGCTATTTTTGATGAAACCTGTCAACTCATTCAACAATGTATTGCTGACTGGAAACCTTATATTTAACGCCAAGATTTTAAGCTTATGAACCCAAATACCAACACTGAAGACTCCATTGATTTAAAAGAATTATTTTTTTCACTGATTGCCCAATGGAAATTAATTGCTCTCTGCATCATTTTGAGCCTTGTATTCGCCCTGCTCTATTTACGGGTAACACCAGATACTTACTCAGTTGATGCTTTGGTTCAGGTCGAAGACAGTAAAGGGGCTTCTGCTGCTCTTTTAGGTGATTTATCACAAATGATTGAGCAAAAATCTCCTGCTCAAGCAGAAATCGAAATTTTAAAATCTCGTTTGGTTTTAGGCTCAGTTATTAAAGATCTACATTTAAATGTACAGATTTCTAGTACTGAGAATACGCTTACTCACCGATTATTAAACGCCACTGAATACAAAACTGAATACACTAAAAAATCTGTCTTATTTAAAGATGACTTAAAAAGTTTTGAAATTCGCCAATTTGAAGTGCCAGCATACTATCTAGACAAAAAATTATTACTGGATTTTGATAAGCAGTCGTTACGTTTAACTGATCCAGATACAGAACAAACGATATTAACTCTACCACTTAACCAATTAAATCAAGCTGTAGGGCCACATGGAATTTGGAAGGTTTCTGTCTTCACTAAAGATCAATTTGATGTAACTTATAATATTACTAACCTATCATTACCAGCTGCGGTAGATAGAATAAGTTCAAATTATTCAGTTGGAGAAAAAGGTAAACTTAGTGGGGTTCTAGGCTTAAATTATCAGGGTCAAGATAAGGAATATATTACTAAAGTTTTAAATGCTATTTTAGCCACTTATAGTGCACAAAATATTGAACGTCGCTCAGCCGAATCTGCACAAACTTTAAAGTTTTTAGATGAACAATTACCTGATTTGAAAAAACAATTAGATGATGCTGAGCGTCAATTTAATAAGTTTCGTCAACAGTACAATACTGTCGATGTGACTAAAGAGTCTGAGCTTTATTTAACTCAAAGTATTACTTTAGAAACCAAAAAAGCCGAGCTTGAACAGAAGCAGGCAGAAATGGCCGCAAAATATACTGCTGACCATCCTGCAATGCGTGAAATTAATGGCCAGCTTTTAGCAGTCAATAAACAAATTAGTGAGCTCAACAGTACTTTAAAACAATTGCCAGATGTACAGCGCCAGTACTTACAGTTGTACCGTGAAGTTGAGGTTAAAACCCAACTTTACACTGCTTTATTAAACTCCTATCAACAGCTTCGTATCGCAAAAGCTGGTGAAATTGGAAATGTTCGTATTGTAGATACTGCTGTTGAGCCAGTTGAGCCAATTAAACCTAAAAAGTTACAAGTCCTTATTTTATCTTTATTCTTAGGTGGTTTCATAGGAACATTAATTGCCTTATTACGTAATATGTTACGTACAGGTATTAAAGATTCTGGCCAAATTGAAAATGAGTTGGATTTACCAGTCTATGCAACTGTTCCTCGCTCTCCAATTCAAGAAAGTCGTATCAAGATTTTAAAGAAGAAAAAGAATATTCCTATTCTTGCGGTTAAAAATAGTGATGATATTGCAATTGAAAGCTTACGTAGTATCCGTACCGCCATTCACTTTGCTTTAGCAAATGCAAAAAACAATATCATTATGATTGCTGGCCCTTCACCAGAAGTTGGTAAATCATTTATTTCGACGAATCTTGCAACGATTTTTGCACAAGGCGACAAACGAGTACTATTGATTGATGCCGATATGCGTCGTGGTTATATGCATAAATACTTCGATGTTGATGTAAAGCCCGGTCTTTCTGAATTGTTAAGTGGACAAGCTGATCTACAAAAAGTATTACACAAAACTCCTGTGGCAAACCTTGATGTGATTACTCGCGGTAAGAGTCCAACAAATCCTTCAGAGATTTTAAGCTCTAACCAATTTAAAGAACTACTTGAGCAACTACAAAGTCAGTATGACCACATCATTATTGATACCCCACCAGTACTTGCAGTAACCGATGGTATTATTATTTCGCAATATACAGGTGTGAACTTAATTGTTGCGCGTTATGCTAAGTCGCAAATAAAAGAGCTTGAATTAACCCTTAATCGCTTTGAACAAGCAGGTGTTAAAGTCAACGGCTTTATTCTTAACGATATTCAACGTGCTAGTGCCGGCTATGGTTATGGCTATAACTATGCCTATGCTTATAAAGCACAAAAAGAAGATTAATCGTAAAGTGATAAGAGAACCGGATCAAATGATCCGGTTTTTTATTTAAGTTTTTTTAAGTTTATTCCAACTAAAACTAACTAAAATATATAAAAAACCACTCGTTTTTTTTCTTAAACATTCTATGCTTAAGCATGCTAAGATCAAAAGCAGCCTTTTTAGACTCAAATGATTATTTTTGGAACCTTTTATGAGTAAAGCCTTACCCATTGCTGTCGCTGTAGTTTTAGGCGGTGCTGCACTTGTACCAGTTTATTATGCAAGCCAACATCCGACCACAGAAGTCGGAAGCAAAGCAAATAAAAATGCCTCTCCAATTGAAAAAATCAGTTATGTTCTTGGGTACGAAGTTGCTCAGCAAACTCCACCTGAACTAGATACAAAATCATTTGTGAAAGGGATTCATGATGCTCGTAATAAGCAACAAAGTGCTTATACTCAAGAAGAATTAAAAGCTGCTGTTGCTGCTTATGAAAAAGAGTTGCAGCAAAAAATGCAACAACAAGATAAACCAGAGCAAGCTGCTGGAGCAGCGTCTGAATCTGCAGATGTTCAATTCCTAGCAGAAAATAAAACAAAAGCTGGTGTAAAAACTACAGCATCTGGCTTGCAATACATCATTACAAAAGAAGGCACAGGTAAACAACCAACTGCGCAGTCTATGGTTAAAGTACATTACGAAGGCCGTTTAATTAACGGTCAAGTTTTTGATAGTTCTTATAAGCGCGGTGAGCCTGTTGAGTTTCCTCTCAATCAAGTTATTCCAGGCTGGACTGAAGGACTTCAGCTCATGAAAGAAGGTGGTAAAGCGACGTTCTTCATTCCATCTAATCTTGCTTATGGTCCTCAGGAACTTCCTGGTATTCCAGCAAACAGTACGCTGATTTTTGATGTAGAACTCATTTCAGTGAAATAAAAACATTCAGGAGAGTAAAGCAGTACTCTCCTTTTTTTGGAAAACGGCATGAAAAAAATTGGTTTAATTATTGCAACATCAACAATGAGTTTATCTGTTTTTGCTGCTGCACCTATTACAAATAAAAGCCCGGCGAAAGAACAATTTAGCTATAGCTATGGCTATTTGATGGGCCGTAATAATACTGATGCATTAAAAGATCTGAATCTAGATATTTTTTATCAAGGCCTACAGGAAGGTGCTCAGAGTAAAACAGCACGCTTAACTGATGAAGAAATGGCGAAAGCGATTAATGATTA
Source organism: Acinetobacter sp. WU_MDCI_Abxc222 (assembly GCF_025514755.1). Classification (NCBI taxonomy): domain Bacteria; kingdom Pseudomonadati; phylum Pseudomonadota; class Gammaproteobacteria; order Moraxellales; family Moraxellaceae; genus Acinetobacter; species Acinetobacter sp. WU_MDCI_Abxc222. Next base: position 31,365 of record NZ_JAHPVG010000008.1, on the reverse strand, counting down.
TAAAAAAACTTTAGAAGCTAAGCAGCTTGTTGAATTTCAAAAAGTAGGTCAACAAAATGCTCAAGCAGGTGCTGCATTTCTTGCTGATAATGCAAAAAAATCAGGTGTAATCACGACTAAATCAGGTCTCCAATATCAAATATTAAAAGAAGGTACAGGTAAAAAACCGAAAGCTGTATCACGTGTTAAAGTAAATTATGAAGGCCGTTTACTCGACGGAACTGTATTTGATAGCTCAATCGCACGTAATCATCCTGTTGAGTTTCAGCTTAGTCAAGTGATTGCAGGCTGGACTGAAGGTCTGCAAACCATGAAAGAAGGCGGTAAAACTCGTTTCTTTATCCCTGCAAATCTCGCTTACGGTGAAGTCGGTGCAGGTGACACGATTGGTCCAAACAGCACTTTAATTTTTGATATTGAATTGCTACAAGTTCTGCCAAAATAAATGTATTAGTATAAAAAAAGCGATCATTTAAGATCGCTTTTTTTATTTTTAGTGTTTTAAATCTCTAGGTCGAAACCCCGTAAGGATTAAACCGATCAGGTAAGCAATTATCCCAACTACGCATAGCCCTACGACTTCGGCAACACGTAACCACTGTGAAAGCTCTCCGTTATACCAATTGAGCCCAAACCAAAGTGCTGCAATCATAACAAGGTTTGCTAAACCATATTGAAGTCCCAATTTCTTCCAATGTGAACCAAATCGGAAAATATTACGCTTATGCAAATAGAAGTAGAGTAAACCGGCATTTACTAATGCTGAACCTGAAGATGCTAATGCAAGTGCCATATGTTCTGCATGCCAATCAATAAGCTTAAAGAAGCCAATAAATATAACGTTTAAAATCGCATTAGCTGCAACTGACATTAAACCTACACGCACTGGTGTTTTCGTATCTTGCTGAGCATAGAAACCTGGTGCAAATACTTTAATGAGCATGAAAGAAATTACACCTGCACTCATACATTGCAATGCTAGAGCTGTCATTTGTGTATCACGCAAATCAAACTCACCGCGCTGGAATAATGCTTGAATAATCGGTGTTGAAAGCATAAATAAAGCAATACTTGCCGGCAATCCTACCAATACAATGACTTTTGCAGCCCAGTCGATCATACCGCGGAACTTTGCTTGATCCTGCTCTGCATGACGGGCAGAAAGCGAAGGCAAAATTACTGTGCCAATCGCAACACCGATTAAACCTAAAGGTAATTCTGTCATACGTTCAGCACTGTACAACCATGACACTGAACCATCCTGCATAAACGATGCCCAAATAGTATTGAGCAACAAGTTAATTTGCGTGACTGACACCCCGAACAATGCAGGCAGCATCAGTTTTAAAATACGCTCTACACCCTCGTGTTTAAAATCAACCTTAGGTGGAATCAGCAGATTCTTACGCCACAATTCAGGAATTTGTATCGCTAACTGTAATACCCCAGCCGCAACAACTGACCAGCCTAATGCTTTGATTGGCTCCGCCATATACGGCGTAAGCCACCACGCTCCTGCAATCATCGCTACATTGAGTAAAACTGGCGAAAAAGCTGGTGAGGCAAACGAGCCATAACTATTTAAGATGCTGCTGGCAAAAGCCGTGAGCGACATAAACATTAAATAAGGAATGGTCAAACGGAACATGCTGACAGCTAAATCGAACTTTTCCGGATCGCTGTGGAAGCCCGGTGCGTACATATAGATAATTGCAGGTGCTAAAACCATAGCTACAAAAGTGAGTAAGGTCATAACTGTTAGCAAACAGCCAAATACCCGACTAATTAAGATCTGTACTTCAGCGTGTGCTCGACCCGTTTTATATTCAGTTAAGACTGGGATAAAGGCCTGAGAAAAGGCGCCTTCGGCAAATAGTCGTCGAAAGAAGTTGGGAATACGAAAAGCGACGACGAAGGTATCAAAATCTTTACCTGCACCAAACACGTTGAGCAATACGACGTCACGCACGAGCCCTAACACTCGTGACAACATCGTCATTGCACTGACAATAAAAGTCGATCGCCACAATGCCATCGCACTCACCTACAGCTATATTCGAAAGACGCTATTGTAATGAAACTAGAAAATCTTTTCGTTGTGAAATGATGAACAAACTCAAGTTTTTTTCTGAGCTAACAATTGTCTAAAGTGCTGCCATTTAAAATAAGGTCCCGGATCGGTTTTTCGGCCAGGAGCAACATCCGAATGCCCTGCAATATGGTTTTTAATTTCTGGATAAGCTTGGCGAATTGCAGTAACAACGTCAGTTAGCACTTCATATTGTATATCTTCAAAAGGTAAATCATCACTTCCTTCAAGTTCTATACCAATTGAATAATCATTGCATTCAACTTTAGCTAAATAACTTGAACGCCCTGCATGCCATGCTCTCTCGTTAAAGTTAACAAACTGCAGAACTTCACCTGTTCGTAAAATTAACAGATGTGTAGAAACTTGCATGCCTTCAATAGTCTGAAAATAAGGATGAACTGACCAATCTAACTTGTTTTGAAAAAACTGCTCAATATAGCCACCTCCAAACTGAGACGGTGGCAAACTAATATTATGAACCACAATCATTTGAATTTCGGTGCCAGTCGGACGCTGGTTAAAATTTGGAGAAGGGATTTGTCTCGCCCCTTTTAATTGTCCATCTATAACTTCATACGCTGTGATTTGCTTCATTGAGACGCCAATAAATTGCTTGCCAATTGTTTTAGTTTAAAACAGTTATGTGCTTTTCAAAGTAGTAAATGCGATTGTTTATCGCGATTAATCTCATAAAACAGCTTATTTTTCAGGTCGACGGTGCTAATATATCGCAAGTTTTAGGGTCATCGACAAAATGGAAACCGTATGAGCATACCTCAGTCTTTGCTTGAACAATCAATTCAAATCAATATTCAACAAGCATTACAAGAAGATATTGGGGACGGTGACATTACCGCTATGCTCACACCTGAAGATGAGCAAGCCACGGCAACCATTATTAGCCGCGAAGATATGGTCTTAGCTGGACAACCGTGGGTTAATGCACTCATCTCAGCTTATGACAATACTGTTCAAGTGACTTGGCTAAAACAAGAAGGTGAACGTGTTGCTGCAAACGAAGCCTTTTTAAAGCTTGCTGGTTCTGCACGTAGCTTACTAACAGTAGAGCGCCCTGCTTTAAACTTTATTCAAACTTTATCTGCTGTTGCAACAAAAACTGCTGAATATGTTCAGCATCTTGAAGGTTTAAATACAAAACTTCTCGATACACGTAAAACCCTACCGGGCTTACGTATTGCACAAAAATATGCTGTGGCTATTGGCGGTGGACAAAACCATCGTCTTGGTTTATTTGATGCGTTCTTAATTAAAGAAAACCATATTATGGCAGCGGGCGGTATTGCTCAAGCAATTGCCAAAGCACACCAAATTGCGCCCGGCAAACCGGTTGAAGTCGAAGTTGAAACTTGGGATGAACTAAACCAAGCGCTTGAAGCTGGTGCGGACATTGTCATGCTCGACAATTTTAGCCAACAGCAAATGATTGATGCCGTAAAATATGTGGCGGGACGCTGTAAACTCGAAGCATCTGGCAATATCACTATTGAAAACTTGCGTGAAGTTGCCACAACTGGCGTTGACTATATTTCTATGGGCGTCCTAACTAAAGACGTTAAAGCTGTTGATTTATCTATGCGTTTTAATGCTTAGATAAAATCTGCGTCATTATTGGTATTTTTTTGCGACTTGGTCATGTCTGCCGCTTGTGTTTTCTGCCATGCTGACTGAGTCGCTTGTGCCCCACCATCACGTGGGTCGGCCGCCATTAAAACAAATGTAACGACTGCTAATAATACAATAAAACCTTGTAGCATAAAGTTTCCCCATTACTTTAAAAATCAGGGTTTCAAGATAAAAGATAAATATGACGAGGCTTAGGAGATTCTGTTACAAAAGGTAAGCCTTTATTTTTATTATTCATCTATACGACAATATTTTATGCATAAAGTTTTATATCAACAGCCTATTCCCTTTATTTACTATCGTGACAGGTGACATGGATGTCACCGTTTCTCTGTGTTACATGGAAGTAACATCAGAGAAACAGAGGTTTTTGTCACTTTTGACCTTTCAAAAGTGAGGAAGCCTATACAACATCTATTTGAATTTCATGTGATATGAGGCTGTGCTTTTTTATCAAAGTCATTTAAAACGACTTTAAATAACAATTCCAATTCAGGCTATATAACCTAAGACTCTAAATAACCCATATATGGATCAGAAATTGAATCTTCTTGAGTTTCAATACGACCTGCAAAACGACGACTAAACGTAGCGTCATCAGCTAAAGTCACAGTAAAGTCATACCAGCCACCAAATTCAGACATATCCCAAACTAGTTCTTTTTCAGAACTATTCGTTTCAATCGTCCATGTCTTGTTTGGAAGATAAGCATTTGCCTTGACGTTGATTTTGACTGATTTATTACCATCGTGACGAACTTTTAAATACAAATTCGCATCACACTCTTCCACACATACTCTAATTTCCGGTAATGCTTGAGTTTGGCTAAGCTGGTTCAAATTGCCTTTAAACGCACGGTGGAAACCATTTGGTCCAAGTACCCATAAATCATACTGCCCATTTGTAGTATTCCATACATCATCGAGCTGTTTACCCGCCTCAACCATATAACGGCGTGGAGTTGCTATTAGATCTAATCGGTTATAAACATGGAAAACTGCTGCCTGTTTACCTGTATTAGAGAACATTAGCTTTACCGTTTTTTTAGTCGTATTAACTTTGGCACTGGTGTGCAAAATATATGGCAAAGCCCGTGATGGTCTAATCCCCATTTCCTGCTGAGGAAATTGCTGTTGGCTTGGAACAGAAACTTGCGGCAATAATTCTTGAGCAATACGAATCGCATCGGCTTCAGCTTTTGTTTTTTTCCCGTCTAGTTCAGCGATAGGTAGAAGATTCGGTGTTTTAAAGTCAAAAGCTGTGGTTAAATCACCACATACAGCACGGCGGTATGGACTAATGTTAAGCTCTTGCACACCAAAGCGCTTTTCTAAGAACTGTAAAATAGAGGTATGGTCAAAGACTTGAGAGTTTACCCATCCTCCACGGCTCCACGGTGAAATCACATACATTGGAACGCGTACGCCTGGTCCATACACTCGACCATCTGGCTTAGGTTGAGATTTTGAAGCCGCTACTGCGGGATGGTCAAAATATTCATAAGCTAGTTGCTGATCACTTAAAGTCGTTTTTCCATATACGACACCTTTAATATCTTTAGACGGTGCACTTGGTGAAGGAATATGGTCAAAGAAACCATCATTTTCATCGAAGTTTACCAATAGAACAGTTTGGCTCCACAGCTCAGGATTTTCAGTTAATGCATTTAATACTTCCTGAATATACCAAGCACCTTGTACAGGACTAGATGGCCCTGGATGTTCACTGTAAGTTGCAGGAGCAACTAACCAACTCACCTGCGGTAATTTACCTTGTGCGATATCAGCTTTAAAAGTTCCTAAAAACCCCCCGTCCGGCATGGTATTGGCAATACCTTTGTAAAGCGGTTGAGTCGCATCAATCTTTTCATCATATGCTGGGCACGTTAGCACATCGTTACTGACAGGCTGACCAGATTGCTCGTTTGCACGGCGATATTGCTTGAAACCAGCTAAAGGATTATCGGTAAAGTTATCTGGCATGTTTTGATAAACTTTCCATGTCACCCCAGCCTGCTGTAAGCGCTCAGGATAAGTCGTCCATTCATAACCTTTTGTTGATGGCCCAATCCCATCAAATTCATTTACTACACTAGCCACACCTGCACCTGTAGGGCCATTTGTTCCCGTCCAGATAAATTTACGATTCGGGTTAGTTCCCGCATGCATAGCACAATGGTAGGCATCACAAATCGTAAAAGCATTCGCTAAGGCAAACTGATATTCCACTTCCTGTTTTTTGTAGTAACCCATTGACTGTGGTTGTTTGTGTGCTACCCAATCACTCATTCGACCATTGTCCCAAGCTGCTTGGCCATCTGACCATGAATGATTTGTACCAGTAACACGCTGAGCATTTCCTAAACGACTATCTAAGTGGTATGGCAATACTTTCTTTTTATTCGCATCATATTGTTCCCAAACCTTTCGGCCTTCTGTCATAGGAATGGTAAAGCGATCACCAAAACCACGTACACCTTTTAATGTTCCGAAATAATTATCGAAAGAACGGTTTTCCTGAGTCAAAATGACGATGTGTTTAACATCTTGAATTGTTCCACTTTCAACTTTGGCGTCAATTGCTAACGCTTTTTGAATACTCAGCGGGAAACTCGCTAGAGCAGCTGTCCCAAACATTGTTTTTGTAGAGTTTAAAAGAAATTCGCGACGATTCATTAGTTCTATCCTGAGTTCTTATTATGGTGCACAGTGCATTTTGCAATTACTGGTGGGCGGTGTTGTTGGCGATGAATTATCTGAGTCGTTATCATCGTTACAAGCACTGAGCATAAGCGCTAAAGATGTAATGAATAAAAGTGAAAGTTTTCGCATTGGTTTTTTCCAAACGGTTTAAATGCGAACTACTAATAAAGCGTAAAAGTGACAGGCAAGTGATGTTTTTATGTCGATTTGATGAAGGCATAAAAAAACGCATCCAAAGATGCGTTTTTTAGAAAGCGTAAAATTACCAGCCTAAAGCTTCTTGTTGCTTTTTAATGAGCTCGGCAATCCCTTTTTCAGCCATTTCTAACATGGCATTGCTTTGAGCGCGGGTAAACGGTTTGTCTTCGGCAGTACCTTGAATTTCAATAAACTCACCAGCTTGTGTCATTACTACATTTAAGTCAGTTTGACAGTTCGAGTCTTCTTCATAGCAAAGATCGAGCAACACTTCGTCTTGATACATACCGACAGAAATTGCAGCAACCAACCCTTTAAGCGGATCATGCTTAATTTTCTTTTGAGACAATAAAACATTCATCGCATCAACCAATGCTACAGCAGCACCAGTGATTGAAGCAGTACGCGTACCACCATCAGCCTGAATGACATCACAGTCGATAGTAATCGTGTTTTCACCAAGCTTTTTCAAATCAACCATCGCACGTAAGCTACGGCCAATCAAACGTTGGATTTCTTGAGTACGACCAGTTTGTTTGCCACGAGCCGCTTCACGGTCACAACGTGAATGTGTTGAACGCGGTAACATGCCATATTCTGCCGTTACCCAGCCTTGGCCTTGGCCTTTTAAAAAGCGTGGCACTGAGTTATCAATGCTTGCAGTACAAAGGACTTTGGTGTGACCAAATTCGACCAGCACAGAACCTTCAGCATAACGGGTGTAGTTTCGTGTAATTTTCACTTCACGTAATTGGTCTAATGCACGTTGGTCAATACGCATAATCCTTCCTAACTTCTCTTAAATACAAACTTGGGCATAGTATAGCAAAGGATTTTGACAGGTTGAGTTTATTCCCTACTTTCAAATGTAAGTCTGCAATTTTTATAATTCAAAAATAAAAATAGCCCCTAAAAAGGAGCTATTTTGAAATAATTTAGATTATGCAAACTTGAATTTTGCTTTTAACTTTTCCAATGTCTGCATCACTTTTCCAGTGGTATGGTTTGGCAGTGAACATTTCGCTAAACGTACCCATACACTCCAGAACTGGCGCATAAAGTTCGCTTCATTGTAGTTAATGCCATATTCTGCGCAAAGTGCTTTAATTTTCGGGGCTACTTCTTTATAGCGGTTAGCTGGCATATCTGGAAATAAATGGTGTTCAATTTGATGGCTTAAGTTACCACTCATAAAATGCAGCCATTCTGTACCACTAAAATTACTTGAACCACGAATCTGGCGTAAATACCACTCTGCCTTAGTTTCGGTATCAGTATTATCTGGTTCAAACGTTTCTGCATCTTCAGTAAAGTGACCATTAAAGATCACCGCAGATGACCACAAATTCCGAATAATATTGGCAACTACATTTCCTGCAAAAACTGGTAAAAACATAGGACCAGAGATGACAGGGAAAAACACATAGTCTTTTAAAACTTGGCGCGTTGCTTTTTTACGCACTTTAGCCGAATCTTTCCAAACCTGTTTCCAGCTCTTGGTTTTATAAACTAATGCATCTTCAAGATGTAAGTTTTGCACACCCACATACCATTCAAAGAAAAACATTAACTGTAGACCTAGAGGAATATTAAACAGGTGGCGAGGTTCCCACTTCTGTTGATCACTTACTCGCAAAATACCATAACCAACATCATGGTCTTTACCGACAATATTGGTATAGGTGTGGTGCACATAGTTATGTGTTTCACGCCAGTCATCACCCGATGCAATGGTATCCCAATCGTAAGTATTACCATTCAGACTTGGTTCATTTAACCAGTCAAACTGACCGTGCATAACGTTATGACCAAGTTCCATATTTTCTACAATTTTAGAAATACCTAATAAGCCTGTGCCTAGTAGCCAAACAGGCGGAATCCAACCACCAAACATCAACATGCCACGTGATGCGATTTCGGTATAGCGAACAAAATTACGTACTTTGTAGATATATTTTGCATCTTGCTCACCAAGACTTTGCATAACGTCTTGACGAATCTGCTCAACACGGCGACCAAACTCTTCAATCTGTTCAGGGGTTAAATGAGCAGATTTAGAAGCTATAGAAACTTTTAATGCCATATTCATAGGGTTAATCCTCTGTAATTCTTTTTATAGATCAATCGTGACTGGGCTTAATGCCTGACTCACGCATAGTTTAATTGGACGGTTCGGTTGGTCTTCAATTTCACCTGTTAACAGGTTTTGAGTAACTCCGCTCACTTTGGTACAACTGCATTTATTACAAACACCCATACGGCAGCCATGTTGCGGACGTAAACCTGCCTGCTCTGCACTGCTCAGTAAATTCGTTTCAGCTAAAAACTCGTGTTGCGCACGGCGGAAAATAACAGGCTGTGCTGCATGTGTACCAGTCACTTGAAGTGGTTGGAAATATTCTTGGTGAAGCTGAGACTGAGCACCTTTTTGCGCATAAATTTCATTCGCCTGCTGCATCATACCGTGATGACCACAAACATAAGTTGCTGTCTGCTCGAAATCTGGAACCAGCTTTTGCAGTAAGCTTTTAGTTAAATGCTGTTTTTGCTCGCTGGTATTAAAAAAGTGATATTGAAGCTGTGGGTGCTGTTCTGCCAAAGCTTTTAATTCAGCATGAAAAATTTCCGCACGATTAAAATAAATGACATGAATTTGTTCAAGCTGCTGTTTCAAAGCTTGCTGCAAGAGTGAATAAATTGCAGTAATGCCACTTCCTGATGCAATTAAAATGGCAGGCTGTTGACCTTGATGCAAAGTGAAATCACCTTGTGGCTGTGAAATTTCAACACACTCACCCACATGTAACAGTTGAGCTGCACGAGACACCAAGCCTTGGACTTTAATACCTAAAGCAATTTCACCTTGCGTTGTCACTTCAATAATCGAGTAACTACGTTGTTGATAAACGCCATCGATAAGTAAAGTCAGTAAAATACTTTGACCCGCTCGAACCTGATCGAAATTAAAATTACGATTTGGTTTAAGTCTAATGAGCACCATATCGGTATGCAGTGGCTGAACTGCAGTAACTTCTGCAAGTACCCTTTTCCACGCCCAAGTCACGTTAATTTTCTGCAAGACAAAATCAACGAAATCTTCTCGAACCCAATGTGGTTGATAGCTAAGTGTTGCGTTCATACGTTCCTCTTTTGTATCTGGCTATTTATTTGAGTGAACACATGTTCGTATAGTGAACATATGTACACTATATTTATAACTGTTCACTCAGTCAACACTTGTTCACTATTTTTTTTATGAAAGTTTGCTCTTTTTTGTTAGACTTTGGCTCACGGTTTAAATAGGTTCTTTTAATGTCGATACGCGATGAACGAAAGCAGCAAAGTCGTCAGGCACTTCTCGATGCAGCCTTGCATCTAAGCACGTCTGGGCGTTCGTTCAGTAGTATCAGTTTGCGTGAAGTTGCACGTGAGGTAGGCTTAGTACCGACAGCGTTCTACCGCCATTTTCAGGACATGGATGAGCTCGGCAAGGAATTGGTCGATCAAGTTGCCCTACATTTAAAAAGTGTCTTACATCAACTCGGTCAAAGTTATTTACAGCACAAGTCTGCTAAAACCCAAACCAGTATTGAGCTATTTGTGCAGGCGGTGAATCATAGCCCTAAGCAATGGCAATTTATGATTGCTGAACGTTGGGGCGGCTCAGAAACAGTCCGTGCAGCAATTGCACGAGAAATTGAATTTCTGATTGAAGATCTAACAACTGATCTTACGAAACTTGAAAATTTTAAACATATTCAAAACTCTCAAGACTTAAATGTCTTATCTACCATTTTGACTAATATGTCATTTACATGGGCAATGACGTGGCTCAACCTATCGAAACAATATCAAGGTGAACAGCTCAAGCTGCAACAAACTGTCTTTATTGAAAATGCTTCTACACAAGTTCGCTTACTCTTTAGAGGGATTGCAAACTGGGAACGATAGAAGCGGCAAATGACAAAAAACAGGTTATGTGGTAATACGTAAAGAGAGAAAGAAAAAGGCTAAAAATTTCGAGAAAAGTCTTTTTCTTTTTTACAGGAAGTAAACTATTAGTTAGGCCAAACTGGTGTGGGAATACCTATGAATCTTGATCGTCATACACAGTTTTTGATGCGTAAAGAAAAAATTCTGAGCGTGGCAGAAAAGTTGTTATTAGAAAACAATCAGGAAATTACTCTAGACGAGTTAGTGGCCGAGCTAGATATTGCTAAAGGCACACTTTATAAGCATTTTAGAAGTAAAAATGAGCTTCTACTTGAGCTCATTATTCAAAATGAAAAGCAAATTTTAGAAATTTCTAAAAAATATAATACAGATTTCAAAGAGTATGCTCCTCATTACATGCTTCATCATTTACTTGCACCAGGTAAAACGATTCTATTGCATCAACTTGAAGAAAATCTGACGATGACAGAGTCTAAGTTGAAGCATCTTTTCGAAGAGCTGTATGAAATTCGACAGCAGCGTATTTTGGCAATTAAAGATATTACCGAAAAGTATTTAAAATCATTAAATTATGACATGTCGATTCGTGATTATTTGTCTTATATCTGGTCACTGACTTATGGTGCATCACTACTTTTAAATTCTACTTATTATCAGCGTTCGATTGGTTCTCGCCAAAAATTAATTAATTTATATATTAATCAAGCATTATCACTGCCGACTCAAACCGCTAATTTTGACGTTTTAAATTTTCAAATTGAAGATGAAAACCAGAAAAATTAATTGAATTATTTCGTGATAATTAACGATAAATTAAATATAAAAATGGGCTTCATCTGAAGCCCATTTTTTGAAGTAAAGCCTAAACAACTTATTTTGCTTTACGTTCTTTCTCAATTAAATAATTAAGAACTTGAGTAACTTTACCATCTTCACCCTGCACAACATATTTACCATTCACGACCACTGCAGGTACGCCTGTTAATTGGTACTGTTGAGCAAGTTTATTTGACTCAGCAACTTTTGCCGTCACAGCAAACGAGTTATAAGTACTATTAAATTTCTGCTCAGGTACGCCATAACGAGTAAAGAATTTCGCAGCAGAAGCCTGATCAAAAATTTGTTGACCGTTCACCTGAATCGCATGGAATAGTGGTAAATGCGTGCGCTTACGTACACCTAATGCCTCAGATGTATAATACGTACGCGCCCCTTGCTCCCACATTTTATTCATTGCAGCAGGTGTACGTACAAAACGTACATCTTTAGGAATCTGTTTTAACCACGTTTGCATATGTGGTTCAAGTTTAAAACAGTGTGGGCATCCATACCAAAAGAACTCTCGAACTTCGATTTTCCCCGGAACTTCCACTTTGCCTGGATTGGCAATCACGGTGTAGTCTTTACCAGCAACAAAATCTGCTGCCATTGCACTACCCGATACGGCCATAATTGCTGCACTCAAACCACCCAAAACCAATTTTTTCATTGCTACAGCTTTTCCTCTAAGTTGTTATGCATTAGCTTATGCCCTAAATATAAAACAAATATGCTAAATTCGTTTTGCTTCTGTGAAGTTTTTTATTGGGTTTATCGCTTTTTTCCCAATAATCGCTACACTAACGGCGAACTACATCCAAAAAGATAACTCAAGTTTAGAGGTAGCACCATGTCGCAATTGAATGTTGATTTACAAGAAATCGCAAAGTTTGAAGCACTTGCTGCCAAATGGTGGGATCAACATTCTGAATTTCGCCCACTTCATCAAATCAATCCTTTACGTCTAAACTGGATTGATGAACGTGCAGGCGGTCTTGCTGGTAAAAAAGTACTTGATGTCGGCTGCGGCGGCGGCATCTTGGCCGAAAGCATGGCACGCCGTGGCGCAGATGTATTAGGCATTGATATGGGTGAAGCACCTCTAGCTGTCGGCCGTTTGCATGCTCAGCAAGAAAATGTTCAAAATATTGAATATCGTCAAATTCCTGTAGAAGAATTAGCACAAGAACAAGCAGGTCAATACGACGTGGTGACTTGTATGGAAATGATGGAACACGTTCCAGATCCGGCATCTATTGTAAAAGCTTGTCAGGCTCTGGTTAAACCGGGCGGCCATGTGTTCTTCTCGACCATTAACCGTAACCCAAAATCTTATTTATTTGCCATTATTGGTGCAGAGTACGTACTACGCATGTTGCCAAAAGGTACACATGATTATCATAAATTTATTCGACCATCTGAAATGGCACATGATATTCGTAATGCAGGCCTTACGTTAAAAGAAATGACTGGACTACATTACAACCCACTGACCAAGCATTACTGGTTAGCGCCAAATGTTGACGTTAACTATATGGTTCATACGATTAATACAGGTGCATGATGAAAGCTGTTTTATTTGATTTAGACGGTACGCTTATCGATACAGCTGCGGATTTCATTCGTATTATTCAGCAAATGTGCCGTGATGCAAGACGCCCTGTTGTAGAAGCCGATCTTATTCGCACTCAGGTGTCTGAAGGCGCACGTGCGATGGTGAAATTGGTTTATCCAGAGCTGGATATGGCCAATCCAATTTTCTTGGCACATCGTCAAAACTTTTTAGATATTTACGGCAATAATATTGTGGTTGATACAGATCTGTTTGAAGGTATGTATCCACTCTTAGAAGAGTTAGAAGCTGCGCAAATTCCGTGGGGTATTGTGACCAACAAACCACGCGGTTTAAGTGAATCTCTTTTAGAAAAGTTAAATCTGACAGAACGCTGTGCGGTTTTGGTATGTCCTGAAGATGTCAGTAAAACCAAACCAGACCCTGAACCAATGTATTTGGCTGCTAAACAGTTAAATATATCAGCAGATGAAATTATTTATGTAGGTGATCATCCACGTGATATCGATGCTGGTCGCAATGCCAATATGTACACTATTTTGGCTGCGTACGGTTATTTGCCTATTGAACACCGTGATGATTTAGCCGCTTGGCAGGCCGATTCGATTGTAAATACAGTGACAGAATTACACGATATGTTACGTCAAAAGCTTCCTGCTCTACAGGAAAATCAGCGTATGATAAGTTAACTTAAGAGTTTTATAGACTTTTTTAACGGCTATTTGTTTTATCAATATAAAAAGAAGGAGGTTTACCAATGAAATATTCAGAATACCAACCTCGTCCAGATCTACTCAAAGATCGAATTATTTTAATTACCGGTGCTGGTGATGGAATTGGGCGAGCTGCAGCTCTAAGTTATGCCCTACATGGTGCGACTGTTGTCCTGCATGGTAGAACCTTAAATAAACTTGAAGTGATTTATGATGAAATTGAAAGTCTAGGCGCACCTCAGCCCGCGATTTTACCATTACAACTTTCAAGTGCCTCTGACCGTGATTATGACTTTTTAGTCGATACACTTGAAAAGCAATTTGGACGTCTAGATGGTATTTTGCATAATGCCGGTATTTTAGGTGAGCGTGTAGAGCTAGCACATTATCCTACCGAAGTATGGGATGACGTGATGGCAGTTAACTTACGAGCTCCTTTTGCCCTGACTCAAGCTTTATTGCCACTTTTGCAAAAATCAGAAAATGCCTCTGTCGTATTTACCAGTTCAGGTGTAGGTCGTGAAGCACGTGCTTTATGGGGCGCATACTCTGTCTCAAAAGTTGCCATTGAAGCAGTGAGCAAAATTTTTGCAGCGGAGAATACTTATCCAAATATTCGCTTTAACTGCATTAATCCAGGCGCAACACGTACTGCAATGCGTGCGAAAGCTTACCCACAAGAAGATCCGAAAACCTTACCTACACCAGAGTCGATCTTGCCAGCCTATCTCTATTTAATGGGTGAAGATAGCTTGGCACTCAATGGTCAAAGTATTGATGCGCAGGATTAAAAAGTTAAAGATGAAAAGCTAGATTAAATTACGGCCAATCATCAAATCTGGCTTGCCTATACCTGAAAAGATATATACAAGCCTTTTTTATTATTGATAAAAACTCTTGATCTATCCGTAATTTTAATTGAACCATTAAATGATCTTCACAGTTTCTCTGCATTTTGCGCGTAGAGTATTCAACATGAGAGACATCAGATGTAAACGAGGATGCATCATGAAAAAGTTGTTCACCATCTTAGCCCTTTGCATAACCGTACTGACCACAAGTATGGCAAGCTTTGCCGATCCTCCATTTGACCGAGGCCATGGTCCCAAAGGACCTAAAGGTGGAGGGCCACGCGGTGAGTGGAATGATCGTGGGCCAGGATTTGGACGTGATCATGATGAGGATCGTATCCGTGACGAACGCCGTATGCGCGAAGAGCGTGGCTTTGAACGCTTAAAACAACATCGCTGGCAGCCTGGCTATGTTATGCCACAGCACTATCGTGGTAATGGCTATAAAGTCGACTATAAAGACAGTAACTTGCCGAAACCAGGCCGTAATCAGCAATGGTACAAAATCAACAATGACTATATTTTAGTCGACACAGACTCTAATAGCATTGTGAGTATTCGTGGTTTTTAAGGCGATAGGCCCTCGCTATCGCTGAGTAAAAAAAGGATAAAGCCTTTGGGTTTTATCCTTTTTTTATTGTTTATCTATCTTAAAAATACAAGCTTTTTTATATTTTCACTTTAGATATTTTCTTAATTTCTTCTTATTTCACAATTAGTTTTCACATTTATTCTTCTTAGCCTCCACGATTTATCTGCAATTGTTCACTAATCTTTAGTTATTGAAATTTAGCTCATCATTCGAGGTTCACAATGAAAAAATTAACAACAGCGATTGTTCTTTCACTTAGTGGTTTAGTTGCAACAACAGCAATGGCAGCACCAAATGATCATAATCATCATGGCAACTATCAAAACCATGAAGTAAAAACAGTTAAAGTGATTAAAAAAGACGACCATCGTAATGCGTGGAGAGTAGGTCAGGTTGTACCGCATGAGTATCGACATTCACGTTACGTGATCGACTATCGTCAACACCAAAAATTGACTAAACCGGGTCGCTATCAAAAATGGTATAAAGTGAACGGAACTTACGTATTAGTGAATGAACAAAGTCATAAAATCATTAGAGTTGTTCACTAATCAAAAAAAATTTAAACACCCAAATTTCAATTTGGGTGTTTTTTTATCTAAAACATGCGGCTTTAGTCTTTTTTGTTTAGAATCATCTTTATATCTTTTTGCTGTTGATTCGAGATCGGTATGCCAAGTAAGCCTGAAAGTAAGTCGCATAATAACACCCAGCATTATGTACACTGGTTTCGACACTCAGCGCCCTACATTAATGCTCACCGCGATAAAACATTTGTGTTGATGTTTGGTGGTGAAGCAGTCCGACATCCTAATTTCGAACATATCATTCATGATATTGCTTTATTACATTCTCTTGGCATCCGCTTAATCTTAGTTCATGGCGCACGTCCACAAATTAATCAAAATCTTAAAGAAAAAGGAATCGAAACTCCTTTTTATGACAACAGCCGTATTACCACACGTGAATCTTTAAGCTGTGTCATGAGTGCTGTAGGTTCTATTCGCCTTGAAATTGAAGCATTACTTTCTATGGGCTTAGCAAACTCGCCAATGTACGGCGCTCGCATAGATGTGGTATCAGGTAATTTTGTGACTGCTAAACCTTATGGTATTCGTGATGGCATGGATTTCCAGCTCACAGGTGAAGTTCGTTCTATCGATACCGATGCGATTGATCGGCATCTCGACAACCATAATATTGTACTGCTAGGACCAACAGGTTACTCCACTACAGGTGAGGTATTTAACTTAAGAGCTGAAGAGGTGGCAACTAAAACAGCAACTTACTTAAAAGCAGATAAACTCATTTTTCTTGGGGAGCAACAAGGATTACTGAATGAAGATGAGCAAATATTACGTGAATTAAGCCCACATCAACTGGACTACTATATTCAACAATACCAAACCCTTAGCCCAACACTTACTTTACATTTGCAACAAGCAAAAAAAGCGTCTTTATCAGGCGTACACCGTGTTCATCTTATTTCTTATGCCTATGATGGTGCACTAATTGAAGAGCTATTCACTCGTGATGGTGTTGGTACCATGATTACCGATGCGCATTATGAAGAAGTTCGCATGGCCAACATTCAAGATGTGGGCGGTTTAATGAATTTATTACGTCCATTAGAAGAAGAAGGTATCTTGGTTTATCGTTCACGTGAACGTTTAGAGCAAGAGATTAGCCAGTTCGCTGTTATTGAGCGCGATGGTACGATTCTAGCGTGTGCTGCACTTTATCCAATTCCAACAGAATTTAATGAAACACGTTCAGCAGAAATTGCCTGCGTCGCAGTACATCCAAGTTATCGTAAATCGAACCGTGGCAGCCAAATTTTGCAATTCCTTGAAGAAAAGGCAAAAGAACAAGGTATTCGTCAATTATTTGTTTTAACGACTCGGACAGCTCACTGGTTTTTGGAGCATGGTTTTCATCAAGTTACTGTTGATGACTTACCCAATGCTCGTCAGGCACTCTATAACTATCAGAGAAATTCTTTAGTCTTTAAAAAACCACTTCCTTAGCCTTTGCTATTTTTAAGATATTCTTATTTCAGATAAGCTTAGTTCAAAAAGTACAACCGTAAACACGATTAATTTATGGTTGTACTTTTTTTAAAATCTATTTTTTTAAGATTTTAATATTTTTTATTTTATTTACATCAACTTACTCGCAATTCATTAAATATATTTCTATTAGATAAATCATTTTTTCGCATAAGTTTATAGTCTATTGTGTTTAGCTTTTTTTTGCATAAATAAAGACCGAATACTTATTTTTTCTGAAATAAAAATCCATTTAGGGTATCTGCTCATCCAATTATTTTTTCTTTTTCTCTTTCGGGGAGCACGAAATCTCATGGCACTTTTCAACACCACTTCATGGGCAAAATATTCAGTCATCGCAGCCAGCCTTGCAGGAGTGATGATGTTAAGTGGTTGTGCCAAAAAAGAGGAACAAGCCACCACAACTTTAAATATTGGCTACCAAAAATATGGGATTCTTCCTATTTTAAAGGCTCGTGGTGACTTAGAAAAAGCATTAAAAGAACAAGGCGTGCAAGTAAAATGGGTTGAGTTCCCTGCTGGCCCTCAATTGCTTGAAGGTTTAAACGTAGGAAGTGTTTCGCTGGGGGAAGCTGGTGAAGCACCACCGATCTTTGCTCAGGCTGCCAATCCAAATTTAGTCTATGTCGCAAACCAACCTGCTGCGCCAAAAGCTGAAGCACTATTGGTACAAAAAGACTCTCCAATCCAATCTATTAAAGATTTAAAAGGCAAACGTGTTGCTCTTAACAAAGGCTCGAATGTTCATTACCTATTGTTAAAAGTTTTAGAAGCCAACAACTTAAGCTTAAGTGATATTCAACCAGTTTATTTACCGCCATCAGACGCTCGTGCTGCCTTTGAAAAAGGTGCAGTCGATGCATGGGTCATTTGGGACCCGTTCTTTGCAGCGGCTGAACATCAAATTCAGGCCCGAGTTTTAGCAACAGGTGAAAACTTGGTGAGTAATCATCAGTTCTATTTAGCTGACCGTAAATTTGCAGAAAATAATCCGAAAGTACTCAACACTGTTGTACAGACACTTAACCAGACCACTGAGTGGGTAAGTTCACATCAGGATGAAGCTGCCAAGTTACTCGAAAAACCTACCGCACTTGAGTTTGATGTACTCAAAACTTCCATTTCACGTATGGGTTTTGGAGTGCAGCCAATATCTGACAAGGTGGCACAAGAACAACAATATGTGGCTGATGCTTTTTATGCACAAAAGCTCATTCCAAACAAACTCACCATTCAAGACGCCATTTTAAAACTGAAATAACCCCAGCTTGGGCACAGCTTAAATAACGATATAAATGCTGTGTCTTGCCTCAAGGGGAACAAGGATATCAATATGCAACATCAGTCATTATTTAGTAAGAGTCAGTGGACACAATTAATTAAGCGCCTCAGTGCAGTCACTGTATTAGGCTTAACAATCGCAGCGCCAGCTTGGGCAATTGATCCAACTGTGAAAGAACTTCGTATTGGTTTTCAAAAAAGCTCGATTAACTTTGCAATTGCCAAACAGCAAAAGCTATTTGAGCAAGAATTCCCAAGTGCAAAAATTACTTGGAATGAATTCCCTGCTGGTCCACAAATTTTAGAAGCATTGGCTGTTGGCTCACTCGATGTCGGCGTTACTGGAGATACACCTCCTGTCTATGCACAAGCGGCTGGCAAGCCTTTATATTACATTGCTTATGAAGCGGCTAAGCCATTGGCATCGGCAATTCTAGTTCCCAAAAACTCGCAACTCAAACAGCTTAAAGACCTTAAAGGCAAACGTATTGCGCTGCAAAAAGGTTCAAGTTCACATTACTTACTTGTACAAGCCGTACGTAAAGCAGGCCTAAACTGGAGTGACATTACTCCGATCTGGCTTACTCCTGCCGATGCTCGCGCAGCATTCCAAAAGGGTGCTGTTGATGCATGGGCAATTTGGGATCCTTACTTTGCTTCAGCACAACTAGAAGACCAAGCGCGTGTTCTTGCATCGGGTAAAGGTTTAAGCCCGAACTATACATTTTATTTAGCAGCTCCAAATTTTGTTAAACAACATCCTAAAGCTGTTTCAGGGCTCATCAAACAAATCAATCAAGCTGACAAATGGGTTCAAAGCCATCAAGCAGAAACGGCAGGTGCGATTGGCCAAAGCACAGGACTTAAGCCTACAACCAGTGATTTATTCATTAAACGACGTCCACGCCCATCATCGGCAGCTCCACTCAGCAGCAAAGTGATTGCTGAGCAGCAGCAACTCGCAGACATTTTTACTCAACAAGGCATCATTCCAAAACCAATCAGCATTAAACAAGCTGTTTGGGATGCCAAGTAATTTCAATAGACATATAGGTAATGCACATGAAAATTTTCTGGTTTATTCCTACCCACGGTGATAGTCGCTATTTAGGTACAAGTAAAGGCGCTCGTCAGGTTGACCATGCCTATATGAAGCAAATTGCTGTGGCAGTAGATAATTTAGGTTACGAAGGTGTACTTATTCCAACAGGCCGTTCATGTGAAGACCCTTGGATTACGGCGGCTAGCCTAATTGATGCAACTCAACACCTTAAATTTTTAGTTGCATTACGACCAGGTGTAACGACACCAGCGTTGGCAGCACGTATGGCTGCAACGTTTGACCGTTTGTCGAATGGCCGTGTGTTACTCAACTTAGTGACTGGTGGTGATGAAGCAGAACTACGCGGTGATGGCTTATATGAAGATCACTCAACACGTTATCAAACTGCTAATGAATACGTAAAAATCTGGCGTGAGATTTTGACACGCTCACATACAGGTGAAGCTTTTACATTCCACGGTGAACGCTTACAAGTGGATGATGCAAAACTACTTTACCCACCTGTTCAAAAGCCTTATCCACCACTTTGGTTCGGCGGCTCTTCAGACGTCGCTGTCGATCTTGCAGCTGAGCAAGTCGATACTTACCTCACTTGGGGGGAACCACCAGAAGCTGTCAAACAAAAGATCGAACATGTTCGTGCTAAAGCTGAGACTAAAGGTCGTAAATTAACTTACGGCATTCGCTTGCATGTGATTGTTCGTGAAACCAACGAACAAGCTTGGGCAGCAGCTAACGAGCTTATCCAATATCTTGATGATGCGACTATTGCTGCCGCACAGAAAAAATTTGCACAAATGGACTCTGTAGGCCAACAACGTATGGCGGCTCTCCACGGCGGCAACAGAGACAAGCTTGAAGTATCTCCAAACCTTTGGGCAGGTATTGGCTTAGTCCGTGGTGGTGCTGGAACAGCTCTTGTAGGTGATCCTGAAACAGTTGCTGCTCGCATTCAGGAATATGCTGACTTAGGTATTGATACCTTCATTTTCTCAGGCTATCCACACCTTGAAGAATCAATCCGTTTTGCAGAATTGGTATTCCCGTTATTACCAATTGAAACTCGCGCTAAACTTGCTCAGCCAAATTTAACCGGTCCATTCGGGGAAATTATTGCCAACAATTATGTTCCAGACGAGAAGAAGCAAAATAGTTCCGTCAAGGAGCCTGCATGAGCAAAGCTGAAAGTGTTGTTTCACGTGGAACAAAACAAATCGGGCAGCGTTTGCTGCCTTGGATTTTCCCTATTCTTCTATTAGTTGTTTGGCAAATTGCCTCAAGTTCGGGTCTTTTAGAAAGCCGTATTTTACCTGCACCTACTGCTGTAGTTTCCGCTTTTTGGCATCTACTGGTGAGTGGTGAACTCTGGCAGCACGTTAAAGTAAGTGCAGGACGTGCTTTACTAGGGTTGTTGATTGGCGGTGGCTTAGGCTTGTTATTGGGTCTACTCAACGGGTCTTCGCGTTTCGCCTCTACCCTGCTCGATACGACCTTACAAATGATTCGTAACATCCCTGCCTTAGCACTTATCCCACTTGTCATCTTGTGGTTCGGCATTGATGAAACAGCAAAATTATTTTTAGTCGCAGTAGGTGTTTTCTTCCCGATTTATATTAATACCTATCACGGTATTCGGTCAGTTGATCCTCAATTAATTGAAATGGGCAAAAGCTATGGACTTTCACGTTGGCAGCTCTATAAAGAAATTATCCTACCAGGTGCGATGCCTTCTATTTTAGTGGGTTTACGCTTTGCTTTAGGTTTGGTTTGGGTATTGCTCATTGTTGCTGAAACCATTTCGGCTCAAGCAGGTATTGGTTATATGACCATGAATGCACGTGAGTTTTTACAAACGGATGTAGTTCTGGTCGGTATTCTTCTGTACGCCTTACTAGGCAAACTGGCAGATGTTTTAGCACAGCTTTTGGAACGCTATTTACTACGTTGGCATTCTGGATATCAGAAATAAGGGAGCTTACAACATGACAAATCTGAATTTAAATATTAATCAGAATGAAGTGCAGCTCATTCCGGAAGAACCAACAGAATCTCAAGAACCTGTATTAGGAGCAGAGATTCTGATTGAGCAACTTTATAAATTTTATGGTGAGGTAAAGGTCCTCGAAGATCTTGATCTACATATCCAGCCGGGCGAGTTTTTAGCAATTGTTGGCCGAAGTGGTTGTGGCAAAAGTACGTTACTACGTTTAATTGCCCAACTTGAAAAAGCCAGTTTTGGGGAAATCAAATTTAAATCTGCCCGACATTTACGTGAAGGCATTACAAACGATGATATTCGAGTAATGTTCCAAGATCCTCGTTTACTTCCTTGGAGAAATATTCTTCAAAATGTTCAACTTGGGTTACCAAAATCACAACATGCTTTGGCAGAAGAATTACTAGAAAAAGTCGGTTTAAAAGAAAAATCTGGGCAATGGCCTTCCCAACTCTCAGGCGGTCAACGTCAGCGTACAGCTTTAGCACGTGCACTTTCGCATACACCCCGCATATTATTGTTAGATGAGCCGTTAGGTGCATTAGATGCTCTAACTCGGCTTGAGATGCAAAGCTTGATTGAACGTTTATGGAAAGAGCAAGGCTTTACTGCAATTTTGGTCACACACGATGTGAGTGAAGCAGTGCAATTGGCTGACCGTATTATCTTATTAGATAAGGGCAAAATTGCTCAAAGTTTCCAAGTTAATTTGCCGCGTCCGCGTAAAAAAAGTATTACTTTTGCTCAGCTTGAGCAACAAGTACTCGATGCGGTTTTAGCAACTTAAGGTTGCGATGAGCAATGAGAATATTTCAGCCGAAAAATGCCCAATTTACGAGCAATAAAACTGCTGTTTTATTGCTCTTTTTTAGGGCGAAAATAAAAAAATATTTTTAAGAATAACAATAAACTAGTGAATCTCTCTATTTTTTGCACAATAGTATATCTATTACGCAAATAACTAGCTGTTTTTTGATTAAAAAAGCAAGACACCTGTGCACAAATCAAACAATTTCCCTTACAATGGGAATATTATTTTTTTAATTATGCAGCAGATGGAACAAAAAAAGAGTACCCAAAAGCGCAATCAGCTTCTTGCTGCGGCCCTTGACGTCTTTTCAGTCTATGGGTTCAGTGGAGCAAGTCTGGATGAAATTGCCCAACTCGCCGACATGCATAAGTCGAATATTTTCTATTACTATGAAAATAAAGAGTCTTTATATGTAGAAGTGCTCACAACCGTTTTACAAAAATGGTTGGCCCCATTACAAACTTTAGAAGCTGAATTAGAACCAGCCGAAGCCTTATCTCACTATTTAATTCAAAAAATCGAACTGTCTCGTAGCCAACCGAAAGCATCAAGATTGTTTGCACTAGAAATTATTCAAGGCGCTCCACATATTTTACCAATACTGAAAGGGCCTTTGAAAAAGCTATTTAAGCGCAAAGCCAAGGTCATTCAGACTTGGCAAGAAGAAGGAAAGATTTCCCCAGATATCGACCCAGAATTATTAATCTTAAATATTTGGGGCCTTACGCAAAACTATGCAGATTTTGCAACTCAAATGGAAATGGTGACCGGTAAAACGCTTCGTAACCGCAGTATGTTCCAGCGTTCGATTGAGCATACAGTCCACCTGATGCTCTACGGCGTATTGCCTCGTTAAAACAAAAAAAAGATCGGCAAATTTGCCGATCTTTTTTTAGAAATGGTTTTGATAAAGAGCTAAAAGTTTCTGGGCGCCTAACAATAAATTTTCTTCCCAATCCAGATGCGCGGTGTCATCTGCCCCATCAGTAATATACTTCACCGAAATTAGTCGTACGCCTAACTTATGGCATACTTTGGCTAAAGCATAGCCTTCCATATCCACGACATCACACGCGACTTTTGGATGACCTGTTTCAAATGAGTCTCCAGTTCCACAAATTGCTTTTGGCAAATCAGCAAAATGTGTTTGAAGATGAATTTCAGCTGGCAAGTGATCATCTAACGGCGTTACTCCTACTTCAAAACCTAAGGGAGAAACATCCATATCACGTTGTACAAAAGTTTTTACTTCGACCAAATCATGTCGTTTAAATGCAGAGCTTCCAGCTGTACCGAGGTTAATTAAAGTTTTGCATCCTGTTTTTTGAATAACTTCAAATGCTTTAAAGGCAGCATTAATCTTACCAATACCACTGTAATGGACTTCTACACCTGCGTGTTCAAATAAACCCTTAGATTCATTAGGAAGTGCCATAATTAAAGCAATATCAGTGTTCATTCAAAAAGCTCAAATCAAAATTAAATAAGTTAGAAAATAAGTATAAATCAGGTGCAAAAGCTTTTTGCACCTTTTCATCATTACTGCACTTTTTGTTGTAAAGCGATTAAACACGGTGAAAAGAACAGTTGACCGCTATATGCGCCTGCAAGCGTTTTCTTCATTACCACGCCCCACATTGCCAATAATAAAAAACTCAATGCCACAGCAACGTATTGTAAAAATACAACTTCAACCTGATGTCCTAAGTTAAATAGGGCGAGAATAAATACGCCTAATGGAAAAGTTAAGCCCCACCAGCCCAAGTTAAATGGAATACCTGTCTTTGCGTGCCGAAGCGTTGTTAAAATCGCAAGACCAAGCCACCATAACCCAAAGCCTAAAAGCACGAGACTACCTACAACTCCTAAGGCTTGAAAGATATTCGCAAATTGGTCAAATCCTACGTTTGGCGCTACTCTTTGTGCCTGCTGCCCTAATAACAATAAACCTAATGCACCTGTACCAATCGGGCCTAAAGAGAGCCAGCTAGAAATAGCGACTTCTTTTTCAGGTAACTGATGCAAAGCCATACGCAACATTAAAATTGTCAAAATAGCGAATGCTGGTAAAACAGAGATTCCCCAGAGCACATAACCAGCCAGTAATAGATGAAAGCTGTGCACATCTGCTGGTAAATGTGCAACCAACATCCCCGCAGAACTTGCTGCTACTTCACAAGCAACTACAGGTAAAAGCCAGATTGCGGTCATCGTATGTAACTGATGGTTCTGACGGCTAAACATGCAAAACGGCACAATCCACGCAATTGCTAGCGCTAAAAAGACATCGATGTACCATAAAGCTTGGGCGATATGGATTGCGACTTCACCGTAAAGCCCAAAACCGAAGCTTAGAAACCCGTTTAA
Source organism: Acinetobacter sp. WU_MDCI_Abxc222 (assembly GCF_025514755.1). Lineage (NCBI taxonomy): Bacteria > Pseudomonadati > Pseudomonadota > Gammaproteobacteria > Moraxellales > Moraxellaceae > Acinetobacter > Acinetobacter sp. WU_MDCI_Abxc222. Next base: position 6,640 of record NZ_JAHPVG010000008.1, on the reverse strand, counting down.
TATCGTTGCGAGCCCCATCGGGATAGCCCCTAAAAACAAGCTCATATTTGGATGATTAAAAATTTGCTTCGCCTCATGAGGGAAAAGAAACCACCGCAATAAATAAAGAACTGAAAAAACACTGAATAAGACAATATTAAATTGCCATAACCAAGTTGCTAACGTGAATAAAAAAGATTGAGCAAATGGCAGCTGGATTAAAATCATACTCACCACGCCAGTACCCATAGTCGCTGTAAACCAATTTGGGGTAAAATGTCGTATAACATCTTTGCTTTGATTTAATTGATAAAAGGGTTTTTTCATCTTAGTTCTCTAATCAAAGAGTGGATAAAGGCATAGTAGAGCAAACCATTAATAAGCAAAATTGATTTATTTTTATTTAATTCATCAGTGTTTTAAATATAAAAATATTCATATTGAAAAATAACTGAGTAAAAACACAACAACAAGACGAATCTGTGAGATTATGGCAATATATAGCCCTTGCAAAAATAGCCATATTTTAAGTTCATGAAACTGCTTCGTCTTAATGCGTTATCGCCCAATTTTCAGTTACCTCCAACAGCGGTAACTATTGGTAATTTTGATGGTGTCCATTTAGGCCACCAAGCGATGATTGCTCAACTCAAAAACATTGCTGCAGCACAAGGCTTAAAAACACTGGTCATGATTTTTGAGCCACAACCGCTTGAGTTCTTCAAAGGTTACGATGCACCTCCTCGTATTAATTCATTACGGGAAAAAGTTGAATACCTAGCTGAGCTTGGCGTTGACTATATTGCGGTTGCTAAATTTGATGAACATTTCCGTAGCATGAGCGCATCTGCCTTCGCAGATTTATTAAAAAATAAATTAAATGCCCAGTCATTAGTTTTAGGGGATGACTTTCATTTCGGTAAAGACCGCCAAGGCAATAGTGAATTTTTAAAAGATTATGGCTTCCAAGTCACAAATTTACATACCATTGAACTTGAAGGTGAACGCGTAAGTTCAACCCGTATTCGCCAAGTACTTCAAGTGGGTAATCTCGCTTTAGCAGCTAAATTATTAGGCCGTCCGTACAGTATTACTGGACGTGTCCAATATGGCGACCAAATTGGACGAACTCTTGATTTTCCAACCATTAATGTTCGTCTCAACCGCCACAAACCTTGTTTAAACGGTATTTATGGCGTTGAAGTCATTTGCGAAACAACTTCACTCACTGAAAAAGTACGCCAAGAAACACCAGAGAAACCGGGAATTGCCGGATATCATGAAAATAGCCTCTATGGCGCAGGTCATGTCGGTACACGTCCCGCCATTCAGCAAGAACATCCAGAATGGAGATTAGAAGTACATTTCCCTGATGTTTCTGCTAATCTGTATGGCTTATTTATGCGGGTGACTTTTCTTCACTATCTTCATGGTGAATTGAACTACCCTTCGCTTGAGGCACTTAAGGCAGGAATTGATAATGACGTGCAACAGTTACGACAATATCGTAACGACACGACACAATTTCCTTTTTAATTCGAATTTTGATTGTAAAACATGTCAGCTCCCAAGCTGATTAAACTGGAAGAAAACTTGCATGAGCGATAAGCAAACTCCTGAGAATGCAGTGGACTACAAAGCCACGCTAAACCTGCCGGATACTCAATTTGCAATGAAAGCAAATTTGGCAGTACGTGAAGTGAAATGGTTAGAAGAGTGGTATACCGACAACATTTATCAGCAGATTCGTGCATCGCGTATTGGCAAGAAAAAATATATTTTGCATGATGGCCCTCCATATGCGAACGGTACAATTCACTTGGGTCACGCGGTCAATAAAGTACTCAAAGACGTTATTGTAAAAAGCCGTACGCTTTCAGGTTTTGATGCACCATATGTTCCAGGTTGGGACTGTCATGGCTTGCCAATCGAACTAAAAGTCGAAGAGAAAGTGGGTAAAGTGGGCGAAAAAGTTGACGCAGCAACTTTCCGTAAACTTTGCCGTGAATACGCGCTAAAACAAATTGATTTACAGCGTACTGACTTTAAACGTCTTGGTATTTTAGGTGATTGGGATAATCCTTATCTCACCATGAATTACAAACAAGAAGCCGATATCGTTCGTGCTCTAGGTCTCATCCAGAAAAATGGCCATATCCAGCCAGGCTTAAAGCCAGTGAACTGGTGTATGGACTGTGGTTCAGCTCTTGCTGAAGCAGAGGTTGAATACGAAGATAAAAAATCTGACGCAATTGACGTTGGATTTGGCGTTGTCGATCTAAAAGATTTAAGTGCTCGCTTAAACATAGAAGTTCAAGATCCGACAGATATCGTGATCTGGACCACTACACCTTGGACATTACCAGCTAACCAAGCAGTTGCGTTGCATGCCGAAATTGAATATCAATTGGTACAAGTGACAACTGAGCGCGGTAAGCAAAACTTCATTCTTGCTAAAGACCTAGTTGCTTCTGCGATTGAGCGTTACAAGCTTGAAAATCCAGTTGTTTTAGCTGATTTTACAGGTTCGGCTCTTGAAAACCTTACCTTACAACACCCTCTACTTACTGATCGTCAAGTTCCGGTTATTTTAGGTGAACACGTTATCGCAACAAGCGGTACAGGTGCCGTACATACAGCACCTGGCCATGGTGCAGACGACTATAAAGTAGGTCTTCAATACAACCTTAAAGTAGATAACCCAGTGGGTGGTAACGGTGTTTATCTTCCAACTGCTCCAATCTATGCTGGTGAGCACATCTATAAAGCCAATCCAAAGATTATCGAAGCTTTGGGCGCTGTAGGCCGTTTATGGGCTCATCAACCAATTAAACACAGCTACCCACACTGCTGGCGCCATAAGACTCCTATTATTTTCCGTGCTACACCACAATGGTTCATTAGCATGGATCAAAAAGGGTTACGTGAAGGTGCGCTTAATGCTATTGAAAATGATATCGAGTTTGTACCGAACTGGGGTAAAAACCGTATTGAATCAATGATCGAAGGTCGTCCGGACTGGTGTATTTCACGTCAACGTACTTGGGGTGTTCCAATTCCATTCTTCGTTCATAAAGATACGAACGAATTACATCCGCGTACACCTGAACTCATCGAAGAAGTTGCTCAACTGATCGAAGAAGAAGGCATTGAAGCATGGTTCAAACGTGAAGCAAAAGACTTCATCGGTGAAGATGCTGAACAATATAACGCTGTTCGCGATACACTCGATGTATGGTTCGACTCTGGTACAACGCATTACGCTGTACTTGAGCAACGTGATGAATTAGAAAGCCCTGCCGATTTATATTTAGAAGGTTCAGACCAACACCGTGGTTGGTTCCAATCTTCTTTATTAACGTCTATGGCAATTCACAATCGTGCACCATATAAGGCCTTGTTAACACATGGTTTTACAGTGGATGAAAATGGTCGTAAGTTATCAAAATCTTTAGGTAACTATATCCCACTTGAAGAAATCATCAAACAGCTTGGTGCCGATGGTTTACGTCTATATGTAGCTTCTAGTGACTACCGTTATGAAATCGCAGCATCGAAAGAAATCTTTAGCCGTGTAAGTGATAGCTATCGTCGTATTCGTAATACTCTACGCTTCTTACTTGCCAATCTAAATGGTTTCAAACCAAGTACTGATGCTTTGGACGTAGATGACCTTATTGCTCTAGATCAATACATCTTACAGCGTGCAAATGAAGTACAACAAACTATTATCACTGCCTATGAAGAAATGAACTTCCATGTGGTGTGTAGTGCGTTAACGAGCTTCTGTATTAATGACTTAGGTGGTTTCTACCTAGACATTATTAAAGATCGCCAATACACCACTAAAGCGGATTCTCAGGCACGTCGTTCTGCTCAAACAGCGCTTTACCATATTGTCCAAGCATTTATTCGTTGGATGAGCCCAATCCTAAGCTTTACCGCTCAAGAAGCTTGGCCACTGATTCCAGAACAAACTGAAAAGTATGTATTTACATCAGAATGGTATGACTTGCCTGTTTCATCAAAAGCAAACTTGCTTTCTGAAGAAGATTGGCAAACATTGATTAGCGTAAAATCTGCAGTAAATAAACAGATTGAAGCAGCACGTAACGCTAAACTTGTCGGCAGTAATCTTTCAGCCAAAGTTGAACTTTGGGCAAGTGAATCATTACAAACAGTTTTAAACCAACTGGCTGATGAACTCCGTTTTGTTCTTATTACTTCGCAAGTAGTAGTACATCCATTTGCTGAGCGAGGTGAAGCAACTGAAATGGAAGGCTTACGTGTACAAATATCTGCAGCTGAAGGTGAAAAATGTGCACGTTGCTGGCACGTTCTTCCAGATGTAAATACACATGCCGATCATCCTGGTTTATGTGGTCGTTGTATTGTGAACGTCACTGGTCGTGGCGAAGTGAGAAAATATGCCTAATTCACAAGCTAAAAAAGGCTTATTCCAGTTTTATCCACATAATCTGATTTGGCTTGGACTTTCTGTCCTTGCCATTGTATTGGATCAATGGACAAAATGGATTGCAAGTACACATCTCAACTATGCAGATCCTGTACCAGTACTTCCATTTTTAAACTGGACACTATTACATAACTATGGTGCAGCTTTTAGCTTTTTATCTGATGCAGGAGGATGGCAGCGCTATTTCTTCACATCTTTAGCGGGCTTAGTTTCAGTACTTTTTGTATTTTGGTTAATGCGTATGCCTAAAAAAATGGTGGTACTACCTGTAGCCATCGCTTTAATTTTAGGTGGAGCTTTAGGCAATTTAATTGACCGTATTACCCTAGGTTATGTGGTCGATTTCATTCATGTTTATTACCAAAATCATCACTTTCCAGCTTTTAATATTGCGGACAGTGCCATCACCCTAGGTACGATTTTGCTACTCATTGATACATTCTTCCTTGAGAAGCAACGTAACCAAAATTCGGATGCATAATATGACCGAAATTATTCAACCTAACGAAGAAATTCGTATCCAAGAAGGTTCTAAAGTCGATCTACACTTTTCTGTAGCTATCGAAAATGGTGTAGAAATTGACAATACACGTAGCCGTGAAGAGCCAGTTAGTCTGACGATTGGTGACGGAAACCTTTTACCAGGTTTCGAAAAAGCATTATTCGGTTTACGTGCGGGTGACCGCCGTACAGTACACCTTCCACCAGAAGATGCTTTTGGTCCGTGGAATCCAGAAAATGTTCAAACTTTCGATACAATTAAGTTTGAGCAACGCCCTATTCCTGGTCACATGATCGAATTTGAAGATAAGGCAAAAACCACCTTATTCGGTGTAGTAAAATCAGTTAATGATGACATTACAGAAATTGATTTTAATCATCCATTAGCTGGGAAAAATATTACCTTTGAAGTGGAAATATTCAAGGTTACTCCTGAAGGCCAACAAGGCATTAAGCTAATGTAAATAAAAAAGCCCTCTAAATGAGGGCTTTTTTATGATTCAATTTTTATTAGAGACATAAGAATCCTTACAAATTCTATATTCTCTCCTACCTATATAATGAATTAAGTTATAAAGATAAAAATTCTTAGGAAAAATACATGCTGGTCTATATTATCGTAGGAAGTGTTCGTGAAGGACGTACAGCAATTAAAGTTGCCAATTGGCTAGAATCCACAATTCCATCATTTAATCTAGAAGATTTTCAGACAGAAGTAATTGATTTAAAAGAATGGAATTTACCGTTATTTTCAGGCTCTCACCCACCTGCTACCGGGATTTATGATCAACCTAAACAACAAGAATGGGCAGACAAAATTGCTCAAGCAGACGCATTTATTTTTATCAGTCCAGAATACAATCATGGTTACAGTCCAGCCTTAAAAAATGCTTTGGACTATTTAGGCAAAGAGTGGAGTGGTAAACCTGCTGCATTTATTGGCTATGGGTCAACAAATGGCTCTCGCTCGATTAGCCAAATACGTCAAGTCACCTCAAGTTTAAGTATCATTGATCCAAATGCTGTAATAGAGATAAGAGATATATTTAAACGTAATAAAGATGAAAAATTCGAAGCTAATGAGTTTGAAGTAAAAGGTCTTCAATCCATTGTTGAGAAACTACAGAAATATCATTTGTCTTAATTGAACAAAAGGCCCCTTTTCCCAACAAAAGAGGCTTTTTAATTTTATAAACTCTTTAAATATTCCACTACATCAGTATTACCCGCCATTTCTGCAAGTTGTAGTGCTGTATATTCGCTTTTATAAGCAACATTCGCCCCTTTTTCAACTAAGAGTTGAACTATCTCTAAATGGTCATTCTCAGCAGCTGCTTGTAGAACACTATATCCCTCATCATCTGTCTGATTAGGATCTTCTCCCTCTATTAGTAATTCTTTTACTTGATCTATATCACCTAGAGATGCCCAATAAATCAATGCAGGCAAAGATAGCTCTTCATCATCTTCAGGTATTGGAGAGAAAGAATTGATTTTCATGGACGCACCCAAAAATAATAGAGTTTATCATTATATTCATAGAATACAGCCAGAATACAAATCTAATTTTGGATCTATCTTTTATAAAAATTAAATACCACGCATAAAAAAACACCCCCATTCATTGGAATGGGGGTGTTTAGAATAATGAGCTGGCGATGACTTACTCTCACATGGGTAACC
>NZ_JAHPVG010000007.1:0-200136 GCF_025514755.1 Acinetobacter sp. WU_MDCI_Abxc222 | reverse complement strand
TTGGTGGCGTAACTGGTGGTGTTGATGGCAACCCACTTGAAGTAATTACTGACATTATTGGCGGTGTAACTGGCGGTGTTGATGGTAATCCACTTGAAGTAATTACTGACATTATTGGTGGCGTAACTGGTGGTGTTGATGGCAACCCACTTGAAGTAATTACTGACATTATTGGCGGTGTAACTGGCGGTATCGGTGGTGGAACTTCTCCAATCTCTCCAGTGATTGATGTCGTTCAAGGCGGTATTGATATTCTACAAGGTGTAGAAAGCTTAAAAACTGAAATCATCAACACTGGCATTGATACAGTTGCAGATACAATTATCAGCATTCTTCCACAAGCAGAACATCCTGTTTCTGAAATTGCAGACCTCGGAACATTAACTTTTGAAACTTCTCGCGACACAGTAAACGGTGCACTTGAAGTTGTTTCTGATTTAGTCGGTGGTGATATCCAAGGTGCTACTGAATCGGCTACTGGTATCCTTGATACGCTGATTACAAATGGCACAACTGCTACTGGCCTAGTAACAGAAATCGTTGGTGGATTGACAGGAACTATTGGTGGTGTAACTGGTGGAGATAGCTCACTAGACTTAGTCACTGATTTACTTGGCGGTTTAACTGGTGGCGTTACTGGCGGTACAGACAACCCTATTGGCATCGTAACAGATATCGTGGGTAGCTTAACAGGCGGTGTGTCTGGTGAAGGCGGATTAGATGTTATTTCTAATTTACTAGGTGGATTAACTGGTGGTAGCTTACTCGGTGGTGTAACGTCTACAGTATCTAGCGTAACCAATACAACGCATACTATCGTACCTACATCATTGCTTACCGATAACTTCTTAGAAAACTCTTTCAATACTGTTTAATAAGTCATTAAAAGAAAGCCACTTATTACAAGTGGCTTTCTTTATTAATATATCTTTAAATATTAATTCATTTCTTCCCATCTATAATATTTCTTATGCGCCAGCTCTAACATTGCATAATCATTAGGTGTATCACCATAAGCATAAATTGTAGAATACTGCGTTAAATCATATTTGTTTTTTATTCTATTTACTTTTTCTAAATAACCACAATCACCATTAATAAAATCACCTGTCAAAATACCATCACGTATTTCAAGTTGATTACATATAACGTCTAAATCTAAAGATTGGCACCAGCTTTCTAAATAAACACCTAATGATGCAGATACAACAACAACCTGATCACCTTGTTGTTTATGCCAAAGAATACGCTCCAAAGCATTTTGACGCACACAGGTAGGAAGGACATTTTTAGCAAACTCTTGCCCCATATATTTTAGGGAATCCGCATCATAGCCCACGTATCCCACTTGGCAGAGTTTAGTTCGAATGGTTTTATCGGTTACCCATCCAAGCTTATAACCCGCTATATAAGGTGCAAGTCGAATACCACCCAGTATTTGAGTTTTTTTATTTAAAGAAAATTTAAGGAATAGACTAAATGTATCGCTGTGCGTGATCGTACCATCAAAGTCAAATAAAGCTAAGTTCATTTATGATTATCTCTAATATAATTAAAAAGTTATAAATTTAAATTTTTTAAAATTACTAAAAAACAGGCACAAAAAAACCGCTATAAAAGCGGTTAATTCTTCAAGTTGGTGCGCTCAGAGAGATTCGAACTCCCGACCCCTTAGTTCGTAGCCAAGTGCTCTATCCAGCTGAGCTATGAGCGCATTAAGTAAATGGCGGTGAGAGAGGGATTCGAACCCTCGATACCAGTAATAGGTATGCTTCCTTAGCAGGGAAGTGATTTCAGCCACTCATCCACCTCACCGGAACGAGCCGCCATAATACAAACTAAAACCCTATTGTTCAAGTCATCATAGTGAAATTTTCTTGTTTTTTAGTTCAATGAATTATTTTTTAAGCAATTTTCTCATTATTTTCGTCTTTTTAGATCAAACGCTTGTTAAGATAGATATTATTTCTTCATCAAAATACTGTAGTGCATAACACATTATTGCAAACCTAAACGTGCAGTTCGGGTCTGCATGACTTATGCTAAACTTATCTGCCAAGCGTGAAACCAAACGACATGACAAAAAACTGGGCTGACCCCGAAGCGAAAGCTGAAGCTGAACGTTATGACAATCCTATTCCGAGCCGTACTCTTATTTTAGATACATTGGAACAATTGCAGACACCGCAATCTCATGCAGAACTTGTAGATCATTTTAATATTCATGACCAAAAAAGTATTGAAGCTCTAAGTCACCGCTTAAGTGCCATGGTTCGTGATGGTCAAATCATGAAAGACGGGTTTAAATTTCAGTTGGTGGCAGATCAACCAACCTATGAAGCAACTGTTTATATCAATAGTAAAGGTTTAGGTACGGCACATATTGATGGTCAAACTGATCTTTTACTTCCTGAACGTGAATTACGTTTAGTATTTAATGGTGACCGAGTTAGAGTACGTCAGACTTCGGTTGACCGTAAAGGTAAACCTTGGGGCTTTATCACAGAAGTTTTACAACATCGTGTTAAACAATTAATTGGTAAATTGTCGGTTCACGATGGCGAATATTTTATTCAACCCAACAATCCAAATCAGCACCAACCTATTCCTTTAGAAAAAGAACTCGTAACACACGCTAAAGCAAATGTTGGCGATATGCTACGTGTCGCAATAGACAGCTATCCAACTCGTGAAGAGTTTGCAACGGCGCATATTATTCAATCTATGGCCGACAAAGCCGATACAGAAATTATCATTCCACAAACCATTCTTGAATTTGGTTTGCCATATGAGTTTCCAGATCAGGTCTTAAAAGAAGCTGAAAGTTTTAAAGAACCATCCGCTCAAGATCGTGAAGGCCGCATTGATTTACGAGATTTAGCATTAGTTACGATCGATGGTGAAGATGCTCGAGATTTTGACGATGCTGTTTATGCAGAAAAACGTCCAGGGGGCGGTTATCGTGTAGTTGTCGCAATTGCTGATGTTAGCCATTATGTACGCTTAGACTCAGCCCTCAATGAAGAAGCTGAGGAACGTGGTACTTCGGTATACTTCCCGCACTTTGTATTACCAATGCTACCAGAGGCTTTGTCAAACGGCTTGTGTTCTCTGAACCCTCATGTAGACCGCTTATGTATGGTCTGCGACTTGAAACTCTCTCGTACGGGCCGTGTAACTGGTTACGATTTTTATCCGTCGGTTATGCATTCAAAAGCACGTTTGACCTATACACAGGTAGCACAATATTTTGACGGCGCAACAGATGCGATTCCAAAAGACCGTGATGTTCATAAATCTTTAAATACGCTTTTCCAGCTTTATCAGATTTTGAAAAATTTACGTGCCGACCGTCATGCAATGGAATTTGAAACCATTGAAACCTACATGACTTTTGATGAGCTAGGCGGGATTAAAGAAATTTTGCCACGTACACGTAATGAAGCCCATAAGCTCATTGAAGAATGCATGTTACTTGCTAACGTTGCTGCGGCTGAATATGCATTAGAACATGATGTTCCAATGTTATATCGCGTGCATGAAGCTCCTGAATTCTCACGTATTCAAAAAGTAAAAGACTTTGTGAAATTACTGGGTCTACCCTTCCCCGACCAACCAACTCAAGCAGACTATCAAAGAGTAATTGAAGCAACTAAAGATCGTATTGATGCACCAAGCATTCATGCCGTCTTATTACGCTCAATGATGCAAGCTTATTATGGTGCAAAAAATGCAGGGCACTATGGTTTGGCCTATGAAGCTTATACGCATTTCACTTCACCAATCCGTCGTTACCCAGACTTATTGTTACACCGCGCCATTAAAGCACATTTGAAACAAAAGCCTTATCCACTCTCTGGTGCGGCACTAGATGATGCAGGTGAACATTTCTCTCAAACCGAGCGCCGTGCTGATGAAGCATCTCGCAGCGTAACGACTTGGTTGAAATGTCACTACATGCAACAGCATCTAGGTGATGAATTTATTGGTATTGTAAGTGCGGTGACCGAATTTGGTTTATTCGTGACACTGAAAGATCTATATGTCGATGGCATGATTCATATTAGCCAACTCGGGGATGACTTCTTTATTTATGACCAAGCGAGCCAAAATCTAGTAGGTCAAAATCGTGGTCAAGTCTTTGGTTTGGGCGATGAAGTTAAAATTCAGGTTGCTGGCGTCAATCTGGAAGAACGTAAAATTGACTTCCAGCTCATTAAGCAAGTTACCCATGCAGGCCGAGTAGTTCGTAGCCGTGCGCCGCGTACGACTAAAACTACTACGCAGGCGACTGAAGAAGTTTTCAGTAAACCAACTGTCAGTAGTGATGGTGAGCGACCTGTTCACAAAAAGAAAGAAAAAAGTAAGCCAAGTTCTTACACCAAAAAATCCGGTAAGAAAACCTCAGCAAAAGCCGAGACTAAATCAGAAAAGGTGAAGAAAAAATCTAAGCCTAAAAAGAAAAAGTCGAATGCAAAATCAAAGGCTGAATAATGAGTAAATAATTATCACAATTAAGAAATAAGTCTCCAATAGGAGGCTTATTTCTTTTTAAAAGGGTTATTTTACACATTAAGCTTGATTTCCGACTTGAGAGGACCTACATCTAATACCATGTTTAAAAAATAATGTGGCTATTAGCAATGACTTTACAGCAAGCGACTTTACCAACTCCGCGTTTTGAGCAAATTGAATTAGAAAATTTAAAACAAGACATCCAGCAAGCGATCCAAGCAGGCCAGGAATTTTTAAATACTCTTACGGCTGCACCTACAGATGCAGCTCAGCAACTTGCCGTACTTGAGCAAGTCGATACGCTTGAAAATAATCTAAGTGAATCATGGGGCGTTTTATCGCATTTAAACGCGGTAATGAGCAATGCAGAAACGAGAGAAGTCTATCAATCTTTATTACCAGTATTAAGTGAATATTACACTCAGCTTGGTCAACACACGGCGCTTTATCAAACTTATCAACACATCCATGATAGTCAAAGTTATACGTCTCTTAGCCCAGCTCAACAAAGTGCTATTCGTCTAGCTTTGCGTGACTTTAAACTTTCTGGCGTCGCTTTAGAAGGCGAAGAGAAAAAACGTTATGCAGAGATTTCTGCGCGTCTTTCACAGCTTTCTTCTGATTTTTCAAACCACGTTCTTGATGCAACACAAGCTTACTTTAAGCCACTTACCGAAGATCAGTTAAAAGGTCTTCCAGAAAGTAATATTGAGTTATTAAAACAGTATGGTAAACAACGCGAACTTGACCAAGCTGTCGCAACTCTAGATTTCCCAGCATATTTTGCAATCATGACTTATGCAGATGACCGTGAATTGCGTGAAGAGCTTTATAGAGCTTATGTAACTCGTGCATCTGATCAGTCTGAACAAACTGAGTTTGATAACAGCAAAATTATGGAAGAAATTTTGAGCCTTCGTCAGGAAATGGCAAAACTACTTGGTTTCAATAACTATGCTGAATATTCTCTTGCAAGCAAAATGGCACCAGACGTAAAAACAGTACATGAGTTTTTGGTTGACCTAGCAGAGCATGCGCGTGCTCCTGCGCTTCAAGAAGTTGCAGAACTTCAAGAAATTGCCAAACAAGATGGTGTTGATGATCTTAAACCTTGGGATACAACTTACTATTCTGAAAAGCTGAAACAGCAACAATTTAATTTATCTCAAGAAGCATTAAAGCCTTATTTCCCTGCTCCTAAAGTTATTCAGGGATTATTCCAGATTGTGCAGCGCCTATATGGCATTAACATTATTGAAAGACAAGCACCTGTCTGGCATCCAGATGCACGTTATTTTGAATTAGAAGACCAAGGCCAAGTGATTGGTGGCTTCTTCTTTGACATCTATGCACGTACAGGTAAACGTGGTGGCGCATGGATGAACGGCTTCCGCTCGCGCATGCAGACTCTTCATGGTTTACAAAAACCAATTTGCTATATGGTGTGTAATTTTACTCCTCCTGTAGGTGACCAACCTGCTTTATTGACTCATGACGAAGTGATTACTTTGTTCCATGAATTCGGACATGGTTTACATCATATGTTGACCGAAGTAGATAATATTTCGGTTGCAGGAACGCATGGGGTTGCTTGGGATGCAGTAGAACTACCGAGCCAATTTATGGAATTCTGGTCATGGGATAAAGAAAGTCTAGATGTATTAAGTGAACACATCGATAGTAAACAGACTTTGCCACAAGAATTACTAGATGCTTTATTAAATGCTCGATTCTTCCAATCTGGTATGCAAACTTTACGTCAGCTTGAATTTGCATTGTTTGACTTAACCATTCACACCAAAACGCCTGCCCTGAACAGTGAGCAAATTCAGCAAACGTTAAACGACATTCGTAAGCAGTATGCAGTCGTTCCTACTGTCGACTACAACCGTTTCCAACATAGTTTTAGTCATATTTTTGCTGGTGGTTATGCTGCAGGTTATTACTCTTACAAATGGGCAGAAGTCTTAGCAAGTGATGCATTTGATCGTTTTGAAAATGAAGGTATTTTTAATACTCAAACGGGTAAAGAATTCCGTCAGGCAATTCTAGCTGTGGGAGGAAAAGACACTGCACTTGAGGCATTTGTTAATTTCCGTGGACGCGAGCCTAAAATTGACGCGTTGTTACGTCATCAAGGTTGGACGAATGACAACAAAACCGCTTAAACTATGGGCCTAAATTGATCGTGTGGTTAGGGTGATAAAGATGAAAAAACGTTTCATTGCTGGGGCAAAATGTCCAAAATGTGAAGCCATGGATCGAATTGTCATGCTAACCACCGCAGAAGACGAATGGATTGAATGTATCGAATGTGGTTATAGCGAAAATCGTCCGACTCATGTTGATGAGCCTGAAACGCCTGCTGAACCAGATGAAATTGGGGTAATACAGTTCAAGCCACGTCGTCCCGACTAAAGGTCTTAAACATGCCACTACAAAGAAAACAAAACTCAAAATTATTATGGATTTTAATTGGGGGCTTAAGCATTCTCGTAGTGCTTTTTTTTGCAGCGCAATGGTTTTTTAAAAAAACCGAGTCGTCAGCACCACTGGTTGATCCACAACCTGTCTCGACATCCGCTCCTGCTAAACCAGTTGACCCATTACCAAGTTCTGAACCCTTAGCTGAAAATGCAAGCTCTCAGCAACTTGTCAGTGAAAATGTGCTTAAAGAGCCTGTCCCTGCACAAGAGTCTTTAGCAAAAGAAGAAGTATCTAAACTTGAAGATATTCATCGCCAGCTAAAAGATCAGGAAGCAACCTTAAAAGCTCAGCATTCAGATGCTGATCAATTAACTAAACTCAAAGAAGAACAAGTTAAATTGCTGGAAGCTCAGCTTAAACAGCAATAGTTTTTCAATAGAATCTAAAAAAGCTAAAGCTATCAATCTTTAGCTTTTTTGTTAGGATTTAAATAATTCTAATCATCTTGTTTTAAATTTAATTAATCCTTTTATTTAAAAAGCCCTCCATTTTGGAAGGCTTTTTTGTATAACCAATACTTTGATTTAAGTTATTTATACCAATCGAATAACTTAAATACGTATGGCACATAAGTCACTAATACCAATGATGAGAATAAGACAATAATTGGTAGCAACCAGCGCTCATAACGGAAGTAGAAGCTTGTATATTTCTCTTTCGCTTCTGCATCCGCAGCATTCACCTCATCATCTCCGACAGATAATCTTGTTAAGAGATGGTTCAAGGCAACTGGCGGTGTCACATAGCCAAACTCGAATGCAACCAATACAATCATCCAGAAGTGAATTGGATGAATACCATTTTCGTATGCCACAGGTGCAATGGTTGCAGCAACTAAAATTACAGCACCAAATGGATCTGTACACATACCAATAATGGCAAGTAATAGCGCAATACATGCAAGTGATATATAAATACTGCCCAAATGAGTCGGTAATAATTCAACCACTTCAGAGCGTTCAATTAAACCGCCTACACTTGCAGACAATGCCATCAAGATAATTAGAGCACCAATATGACCTACAGTTTCTGAGGTCGCAAAACGAAGTGCTCCACCAAAACCAAGACGGTATTGAGAGCTATGCGGATCATGTGCACGAAGAAATGGTGATTTTTGTTCGTGTTCGCGAACAATCGCTTCATGAATATTGATTGCAGGCGCTTCTTTGGTCGCAACCAATTTGTCATACAAGATCATTGCAATCAGGACTAATGGCAAAATTACTGGTGCAGTAAATTCGTTCATTCCTGTATCTAGTGCATATTTATAGATCGCAAGAACAACAGCAGTGATCAGAATATATGGAATTACAGGCACAAAGGCACGCATCATGCCTGGAATCGCAACTTTTGGTGAATTCACACGGAATTTTTCTTCAGCTAAGAGTAGTGAAACACCCAAGAAAATAAATGCAGTTAACCAAAATACATAAATACCATGCCCAAATAGCTCATCAGACGTTACATGACGACTATCAAGCATCGCAATTAAAACGACCAGTAGACATGGGCGTACAACTACCCCTAAAGAACCTGACATGGCAGACACAGCCAAAGCATATTGACGGCGAGCACCCGCATTCCAGACTTCTTTATAAATAATTGCACCTGCTGCGATAACGAAGATACCAGATGCACCTGTATAGGCTGTTGGTACAGCAGCAGCAATTAGAATTAACCAAGTTAAGGTTTCTGGCGCCAAGTTCCATGGACGAAGCACATTAAGGAACAAGTCCATAACGCGTGTTTGAGTTAAAAGCATACCTGCCCAAATGAACAAGGCAAGGTTTAAGAAGATGCCTGAGAATTCAACCAGTAAACCAAGGTAAATACCTTGCCCCATTGGGTAATCCATAAAGAACGTAAATACGATGCCTGTAATTAACGCCATATAAGCATATAAAGGCACCGATAATAAGGCTAAGCCTATATTTCCGCCTTCACGCTTTGGTGGAGGTGAAACAAATAATTGATACAAACTAATTAAAGTCAGAACAACAAATAGAATCATCCACATCCAGTAAATCGTTACTGTTTCATAGGTAAGTGTTACCCCAGAATTTATGACTGAACGATACTGACTAATGACAGAGGTACTAAGTAGTGCATTACCAATCAACATAAACAGGGAATACACTTTGTAATCTATTTTTGTTGCC
Source organism: Acinetobacter sp. WU_MDCI_Abxc222 (assembly GCF_025514755.1). Lineage (NCBI taxonomy): Bacteria > Pseudomonadati > Pseudomonadota > Gammaproteobacteria > Moraxellales > Moraxellaceae > Acinetobacter > Acinetobacter sp. WU_MDCI_Abxc222. The sequence goes on along the minus strand of NZ_JAHPVG010000007.1, from coordinate 190,975 downwards.
GGATTACGCAAACCAATATGGTGATATTTCAACGATGCAGTAATCGCAGAAATCAAAACCATAAAGACCAGTAAAATGGCACGGTTCTCTGTACCAAATTTAAAAATACCGAAGAAACCGGTCTCGATAGCACGGTAAGTACGTACCCCTGGGTTAGCTTCGATATATTTGATAGTTTTATCATACGCCTGATATTTTTCATCACATTGTTGCTTTGCTGCGAGTAGTGATGCACGGACATCACTTTCAGATGCCGCACCAAAGAAACTCGCGAAATCATCAGACGCGTTCGCTTTCATTTGTTCTTTTACTTGAGCCTCGATATTTGGATGTCGATCACAAGTTGGCTTTTCAGGCTCAGCACGCAAAAAAGAATATTGCATACCTGTAGCAGGGTCGCCATAAAGACGTTCCCCGATACGTAATAATTGTCCGTGGATCATTTCCCCGGTACCAATAATTAGCGTCATTAATAGCAAAATGAGGATGACGAATGTTGAGATCCATTCGTTCCAGATATAACCCAGCAGACCTAATCCAGATCTTTTTTCTTGATGTTCTTGCATAAATATTCCAATTTTGTTCTCTCAAATCCCTAAAAAATAAGGACTTGAGTCATGCAATTTTTCTTGGTCAGGGGTTAAATCCATCCCCCTTCTACCAATCCCTTTATTCAATGATCAAATTTGCATCAAACTTTGTTAATAAAGAATGACTAAAATCTCTTTTTTAACAGTTTGTATTGTCAATGTTTCTTTTTTAATCTCTGGAAAATCCAATAACATCCTCCAAAGATTGCTCCGCCAATTGCCCCATATAGATGAGCTTCAGTTAAAACTGGACTCCCTATTAGTTGAGCAGTTCCTGTTTGCCCAAAAGTGTTTTCCCATATGAGTTTGGCAATAATTAACCCTAAAACCAGCAAAGCAAAATTTCGCTCTTTACGATATTGCAGATAGACCAAAGCAACCGCTGTATATAGTCCATGTAAGACACCAGACAGACCTGCGTAAGCTTCGATATAAGGTAAATAAAAGTAGAACACCAAACTAATAAAGGGTGGCAACAGCAAAAGTAGACTTAGAAGATGCCATGCTTTTGTATGTGGAAAAATAAAGGGTAAACAAGCGAATGCCATCATATTTAAAAGGAAATGAACCCATCCAACGTGTACCCAATGTGCAGTCCACAAACGCCAGAATTCGCCAAGTAAACTTTCGCGCCAATAAATAAAAGTATCAGGAAACACCTGTAGACATGCAGATATGGAAATGCACACTGCGACCAAAAGCACTTTACTATTCAGTACATGATCCTTCATGGCACACTCCTTGAAATTAAACTTCTTACAATTATTGTAGAACTTAACAATAGACTCGCAAGAAGTTAGTCTTTCAAATATTCGTTACTGCGCTGCTGGTGGAGCAGATGAATCCGTAGGAACCTCAGAAGCGGCTCCCCCATCAAACAACTCATCTAGCTCTGCTGCACCTTCATTTTTATCATCCCAGAAATGAGACATACCATCATCTCCGGTACGTACACCAGTATGCTCAGTCCAGTAACGGTCAGAGATACCACGTACAATAAGACCAGCCATACTATCGATTAACTTAAAGTTCGGATTGACAGGTTTGTCATCAGCTTGAGATGCTGCATAGGTTCTTAATGCATCACGGATTTTTGCATCATCACCGCTTGCTTGAGCAGCTACAGCATATAAGGCATGAGATAGGCGAACACCTTTTTTCTCACCAATCTGAATTGACTGTTTTAAAGTTTGGTACGGATCAGGTTTCCCTTCATCAGCACCTGGCAATAAAGTCCAGATAACAGCACGCGTTGCGTTAGGTGCGCCCCAGAATTTTTCATTATCTAGACAAACCATGCCACGCTCTACAATAGCAGCGATATCTTTAGGAACATTGACTGCACCGCCTGAGTTAATATCGTTGGTCACAGCCTGAAGACCACTGATCATGCCAAGTAAATAAACAGTTTGATCAGTATCATTACGCATCGTTGGGCAAGAATCACCTAAGTGATATTTATATTTAGATTCCCAACGATCAGCAAATAACTTATAACCCGTATATTGACGTTCAGCAGCAATTGCTGCCCAACGCTTTTGTGCAATACGTGCATCTTGGGCTTCTGTCACTTGACCAGCTTTTGATGCGCGCAAATAACGTAATTCTGCTTCTAAAGCCTGATTTTCCGCACATACACCTGATGCTGCATACATTAATACAGCAACACGTGTCGGATCTGCACCCATCCCTTTAGTAGACATGATTGCAGGTGTTAAAGCACTACCGGTATTACATACCATTTCAGCATCTTGCATTGCCAAAATAGGTGGAACGACGTGCTTTTCCGTAAAACCTAGAGCAACATTTGCTCCGGTTTTCACAACGTATGAACAACCTGATAAAACTGAAGCTGCAAGAAAACTCACCGCCAAACCTTGGCTTATTTTTTGGACTTTAGACATCTTCCTGTCCTCTATGTAATTTGTTTTTTCCTTTTCAGATGTACATTAGCAGATGCATATCTTGAATAAAAGAGTAATTACTCTAATTGTAGCGCTTATACTTTGACACACTTCACAGCAGATAAAATTGACAGTTTTTCGAGGAAACAGAAATTTTAGGCAAAAAAAAGTAGCATTGCGACGGTTCAGCACATGCTACTTATTAACTGGAATAAGCTTTTAACGGCTTATATTATTTTTGTTCTATATAATCCTTAAGTAAAGTTCCTGCTCTTCCTACTACTACAGCCATAACGACTGCAATTAACAGAAACATCCACATTGAAATCTCCATGAGAGACCTCCTTACTACAATCGCACCCAGTTATAAACTGGACACTTGATGAAATTAATCGATTAACCAATTTTAATAATTGACTGATCGACGACCTTGCATCCTCTGTCTCTTAACCTTGTTAAAATTAACTTTGTTAAGATGTTCCCTGAGTAAAGTTCCTGCTCTTCCTATCACCACTGCCAGAATTATGGCAATGACCAAGAACGACCATGTTGGCATCTCCATTTTGAGACCTCCGACACACTTTACGTTGGTGTTTGTACTTTAACCGATCAAATAGTTACCCATAGGTAAAATTGTCAGACAATTGTCTTTCCTTGGCTTTTTTCTATATTTTAATTAGACAATTCGAAGTTTAATGAAGAAAATAATTATTAAGCTTTTGTTTTTTATAATTTTTAAATAAATATACAATTGTAGAATTGTCTAACAATTAATAGAGTTTTTCTAGAACTTTTAATCTTTTCCACTGCTGAATGGGAAGCTGATCGAACCATACAATAGCTATATTCTTAGGAGTCTCTTCAAGATAAATAACTACAAATAACTGATAATCAATTATTTTAATAATTTCTGCACGGTAAATTTCTTTTTTTGAGAAATATGCAACCGACCATAATTTTTGATCTAAATATTCAATTTGAGATATTTGTGCTTGCTTTAAAAAGAAAATAAAACCAATAAATAGAAGAATAACAGCACATAGCCACCATATCGGTGTTAATAATTGATAAAGCAGGATTGCTAAACCTAAACCAACAAAAAGCTGAAATATTACCGAGACACGGCTATATTTCAGCTCAAAATTTAATTCTTTTATCAAAACAGTTTAGCCATGTACATACTGTTTTAGTTTATAAATAAATTCACGTAACTCAGTACGTGGAGGTTCAGAAACTTCCATGAACCAATCTAATAAATCCGGATCTTCTTGATCGACTAACTCTGCAAATAATGCTTTTTCTGCTGGATCAGCTTTTAAATAATAGTTTTTTACATACGGGTCAAAATAGACGTCAATTTCTTTTAAGCCGCGGCGTGCTCGATAAATTACTTTACGTTCTTCCAAGGTCATTTCGTCAGACATTTACGTCCCCATCTGTGTTGATAGTGCGCCTAGTTTACCTGATCACATCCTAAAGATCGCTAAAAATATCAAATTGACCAAATTTATCATCTTATCCGCATAATTGAGCATTCATCACATTGTTAGGCATGAAATGCTTACGTATGTTTAGGGCATAACATCACACCTGAACCAAGGAAGAAATACAAATGCAATCTGGTGCCATCCGTCCTATTCCAAATATGTTACCAAGACAATTATTCAATGAAGAACACGAAGCCTTCCGTGAGACAGTGCGTAAATTCTATGAAAAGGAAGTCGTTCCCAATATAGAAAAATATGAAAAACAGCAACATGTTGACCGAGATCTTTGGAATAAAGCTGGAGAACTAGGTCTTCTTTGTACCACAATGCCAGAGGAATATGGTGGCTCTGGGGTAGATCGCCTATACAGTATGATTCTTATTGAAGAACAAGCGTATGCGATGGACTCAAGTACTGGCTTCTCTCTACATTCCGATATTGTTGCTAATTACGTTAATAATTTTGGTAATGAAGAGCAAAAACAAAAATGGTTACCCAAAATGGCAACTGGAGAAGTTGTTACTGCTATTGCAATGACGGAACCAGGCACTGGTTCAGATTTACAAGCGGTAAGAACCACCGCCGTACTTGAGGGTGATGAATATGTCATTAATGGTTCTAAAATTTTTATTACAAATGGCTACTTATGCGACATGGCCGTAGTTGTTTGTAAGACTGGTAATAGTGAGAAAGGTTCGGCGAACTTATCCTTAATTATTGTAGAAGCAGACAGAGCTGGTTTTAGTAAAGGTAAACCACTAAACAAAATTGGTATGAAAGGCCAAGATACCTGCGAATTATTCTTTGATAACGTTCGCGTTCCTAAAGAAAACCTTTTAGGCATGGAAGGTATGGGCTTTATCATGCTCATGAAAGAATTAGCATGGGAACGAATGTTAGTTGCTATTATTTGTCAGGCAGGTGCTGAAGCAGCATTTGCACATACCGTCCAATATACAAAAGATCGTAAGGCATTTGGTAAACCTATTGGTGCATTTCAAAATACGCGCTTTAAACTTGCTGAACTCAGAACTGAAATCGATTTCTGTCGTACTTATTTAGATCGTTGTATGGAATTACAACTTGAAGAAAAATTGAGTGTCGAAGCTGCAGCTGCTGCTAAATATAAAATTTCTGATATGTTCTCAAAGATTGTAGATGAATGTCTTCAGTTACATGGTGGTTATGGCTATATGCTTGAATATCCAATTGCACGTGCATACATTGATCATCGAGCAAATCGAATTTATGCAGGTACAAATGAAATCATGAAAGAATTAATTTCAAGAACACTTTAATACCTTCACAAGAAAAGGGGCATTACGCCCCTTTTTTTATTTAACAGGACTTAAGATACTAATTTTGGTTTACGCTCATTCGCTTCAGAACGCTTATGAAAATGAAGAATGCCATCTTCAAATTTTGCATTTTTCAAAGACTTTCTATCTTCTAAATAGTTATTAGTCACCTGCCATGGAGCACGCTTACCTTGTTTAGGAAGTTCATGTGCTGCACGATTAATATAACCTGATGATAGTTTACCCATTACAGTATCTTCTTCCATCACAGTCTTATCACCCGATGGAATCACTTCATCATAACTATTTTTGTCCATATAGTTTAATAAGCGACAAATATATTCGGCAGCGATATCTACTTTGAGTGTCCATGAGGCATTTACATAGCCAATAATCATAGCCATATTCGGTACATCACTTAGCATTATGCCGTTATAAAGCATATGTTCAGATGAGTTGATTGGTTTCCCATCAAGAGTCGCCTGAACTCCGCCCATAATCTGAACTTGTAATCCTGTTGCAGAAACAACGATATCAGCATCAAGATGTTTGCCAGATTTAAGTAAAATACCTTTTTCAGTAAATTTCTCGATTTGATCAGTTTCTACGCTCGCTTTGCCTTCACGTAAAATCTTAAACAAGTCCCCATCTGGCACTACACATAAACGCTGATCCCAAGGATTGTATGAAGGTGTAAAATGCTTCATATCAACCTTACCTTTAAGCTGCACTTCAATTGCTTTTAAAAGTAAACGACGTACAGTTTTAGGATGTTTCTGAGACAGCGCATAAATAGCGCGCTGCATACCAATGTTGCGAGCTCGAGTAAATTTATAAGCTGCCTCTTCAGACATAAATTTACGCGTTTTTTCATAGATAAAATCGATAGAAGGAACGCTAGCAATATATGTTGGTGAACGCTGCAACATGGTCACATGACCTGCCCCACCTTTAGCCATTGCTGGTACTAAAGTAATCGCTGTTGCACCACTACCAATAATAACCACCTTTTTACCTGTGTAATCTAAGTTTTCAGGCCAATGCTGTGGGTGAATGAGTTGCCCTTTAAATGCTTCTTGATTTGGGAAAGAAGGCGCATAACCCTGATCATAATTATAGTAACCTGTACAACCGACCACAAAGTTAGCAATCCAAGTCTGCTGTTTTTTATTGCTATCTTCGACTACAACCTGCCATTTTTTTGAAGCCGAATCATAATTAGCAGAAAGTACGCGATGACCAAAATGAATTTTTTCTTTTAATTTAAATTCATTAATTACTTCACCTAAATATCCTTTAATAGAAGCACCATCAGCTAATACATTCGCTTTACACCATGGTTTAAAGTTAAAACCAAAGGTAGACATATCTGAATCTGAACGGATACCAGGATAACGGAAAAGATCCCATGTTCCACCAAAAGACTCACGACGTTCTAAAATCTCGAATTGTCGTTGTGGTGAATTTTTTGACAAATGGGCAGCAATTCCGATTCCTGAAATACCTGCGCCAATGATTAAAATATCAACTTGCTTTTCCATTTTATTTTTATACCCATTGTTGAGAATATAAGTTTATTAAAACACAATTTTGACAATACACAATGTCAAGTTTGACCGTTTATCTACTTTTTTATATCACTTGAGGACATTTTTATAATTTATTTTGTGAGTAGAAATAAAAAAGACCGGCATAAAACCGGTCTTTTTTGAATAAAATCAATTATTCAGCTGAAGTGTTTACTTCACGATCTACAAGCTCAACGTAAGCCATCGGTGCTGCATCACCAGCACGGAAGCCCGCTTTAAGAACACGTAGATAACCGCCGTTACGTTCTTTGTAACGAGGGCCGAGTACGGTAAATAATTTACCAACAGTTGCAGCATTACGAGTACGAGCAAATGCTAAACGACGATTTGCTACAGTATCGTTTTTTGCTAGAGTGATTAAAGGCTCAGCAACACGACGTAATTCTTTAGCTTTAGGCACAGTTGTTTTGATCAACTCGTGTTCAAATAAAGAATTAGCCAAGTTTTGGAACATCGCTTTACGATGGCTGCTTGTACGGCCTAATTTCACACCACTATTACGATGACGCATGGTGATAGTCCTACTTAATTAACGGCTACGATAGGCAAAACGGTCGTCCATACGAAGACTAGCTGGTGGCCAGTTTTCAAGACGCATACCGAGTTGTAAGCCTTTCGATGCCAAAACATCTTTGATCTCTGTTAACGATTTTTTACCAAGGTTAGGAGTTTTTAACAACTCAACTTCAGTACGTTGAACAAGATCACCAATGTAGTAAATATTTTCTGCTTTCAAACAGTTAGCAGAACGAACAGTAAGCTCTAGATCATCTACTGGGCGAAGCAAGATTGGGTCAACTTCTTCACGAGGCTCTTGAGCAACTGGAGTTTGGTCTTTCTGAAGATCAACAAAAATTGCAATTTGTTGTTGCAAGATTGTTGCCGCTTTACGGATTGCTTCTTCAGGATCAACCGTTCCATTTGTTTCGAGGTCGATTACCAGTTTATCTAAATCGGTACGTTGTTCTACACGCGCATTTTCAACGGTGTAAGAAACACGTTTAATCGGGCTATAAGAAGCATCTAATTGCAAACGACCAACAGGACGTGTTTCGCCTTCAGGGAAACGAGAATCAGATGTTTCATAACCACGACCTTGAGCAACTTTCAAGCGCATTTTTAATGAGCCTGAAGCACTTAAAGTACCGATTAAATGTTCTGGGTTAACCACTTCAACATTATGAGGTAAACGAAGGTCAGCAGCAGTAATATCGCCAGGACCTTGTTTCTCTAATGTTAAATATGCTTCATTTTGATCGAACAGCTTAATAGACAATCCTTTTAGGTTCAGCAAGAGCTCGACGATGTCCTGCTGCAAGCCTTCTAAAGTACTGTACTCGTGCTCGACACCTTCTATCTCAACTTCAACCACAGCAGCGCCAGGTAAAGAAGACAATAGAATGCGACGTAAAGCATTACCTAGAGTGTGGCCAAAACCACGCTCTAAAGGTTCTAGAATCACTTTTGCCGAGGTCCCGCTTACCGCTTCGACCTTGATCGCTTGCGGAGTTAGAAACTCGTTTGCAGTACGCGTCATTATTGCTACCTCAAGGATTATTTAGAATACAATTCTACAATCAAGCTTTCGTTGATTTCAGCAGGTAAATCAGAACGATCTGGTGCAGCTTTAAACGTACCTTCAAGCTTAGAATGATCAACTTCGATCCAAGCTGGAATACCACGTTGTGCAGCTAACTCAATCGCGTTTTTAATACGCAATTGTTGTTTAGCACCTTCGTGAACCGCAATTACATCACCAGCTTTAACTTGAATAGATGCGATGTTTACACGACGACCATTCAAAGTAATGCTACGGTGACTTACTAACTGACGAGCTTCTGCACGTGTAGAACCAAAACCCATGCGATAAACAACGTTATCAAGACGGCTTTCAAGCAATTTCAACAAGTTCTCACCTGTTGCGCCTTTAACACGAGCTGCTTCTTTATAGTAGTTACTAAATTGACGTTCTAACACACCGTAAATACGACGGACTTTTTGTTTTTCACGTAATTGTAGTGAATACTCAGATTGCTTACCACCGCGTGCCTGACCATGTTGACCAGGTGCTTTGTTAGCTTTTTTAGTTTTGACGTCAAATGGTTTAACGCCAGATTTAAGTTGCAGGTCTGTCCCTTCGCGGCGAGAGAGTTTGCATTTTGGACCAATATAACGAGCCATGAATGTTTCTCCTTACACGCGACGTTTTTTAGGTGGACGGCAACCGTTGTGAGGAATTGGAGTCACATCGGTAATGCTGTTAATCTTATAACCCACTGCGCCTAATGCACGAACCGCAGACTCACGACCTGGACCAGGACCTTTTACAAGGACATCCAGATTTTTCAAACCGTAATCTAAAGCTGCTTTACCAGCAACTTCAGCAGCTACCTGAGCAGCAAACGGAGTTGATTTACGTGAACCACGGAAGCCTTGTCCACCTGAGGTGGCCCAAGCCAATGCATTACCTTGACGATCAGTAATCGTAACAATGGTGTTATTAAAAGACGCGTGAATGTGTGCAACACCTTCAGAGACGGTACGAGTGACCTTCTTGCGTGTGCGAGTATCTTTAGCCATCTTTTAGCTTCCAGAAATCTTACTTTTTAATCGGTTTGCGCGGACCTTTACGGGTACGTGCGTTAGTTTTGGTGCGTTGACCACGGACAGGCAAGCTGCGACGATGGCGAAGGCCGCGGTAGCAACCCAAATCCATTAAACGTTTAATGTTCATGGAAATTTCGCGACGTAAGTCACCTTCGGTAGGAACCTTAGCAACTTCTGCACGAATCGCATCAAGCTGAGCATCGTCCAACTCACGGATCTTAGTAGTTTCAGTAATACCAACTGTAGCTAAGATATTCTTAGCAGTGTGGCGACCGATACCAAAGATGTAAGTGAGGGAGATAACAGCATGCTTGTTATCCGGAATGTTTACACCGGCAATACGAGCCATTCACTTTCTCCAAAAAGGCAGTAGAGATAATCAACCGCCCCACAAAAATCTTGAGGGGCGGATATTAACCCAATTCGCCTACTGAAATCAACAGGTCTTGATTAGATTAACCTTGACGCTGCTTATGACGAGGTTCTGCGCTACAAATTACGCGAATAACCCCATTACGACGGATAACTTTACAGCTACCACAAATTTTCTTTACAGAAGCTTGTACTTTCATGATGAAACCTCTAAGTGCGCTTATCCCTTAGGATGAGCAGTCGTTTTTCTCATTAATGTTTGATTATCATATTGATGAGATGTTAAATGCGCTTGTAGCTGAGCCATAAAGTCCATAACCACGACAACTACGATCAATAGTGAGGTACCACCCAAATAGAATGGAATCCCAAAAGAACTTTGTAGAATCATTGGCATTAAACAAATGACCGTAATATAAATCGCACCAATAAACGTCAAACGATTAAGAATATGATCTAAGTAACGAGCAGTTTGCTCACCTGGGCGAATACCAGGCACATAAGCTCCGCTGCGTTTTAGATTTTCTGATACTTCCTTAGGGCTAAATACTAAAGCCGTATAAAAGTAACAGAAAAAGATAATTAACGCACCAAAGAGCACCAAATACAAAGGCTGTCCAGGCGACAATACTAAAGCTAAATCTTGTAAGCTGCTTTTAATAAAACCAGCATTTGGATCTGCACTTCCCACCCATTGACCAAGACTTGCTGGGAACAAGAGTAGAGAACTTGCAAAAATCGCAGGAATAACACCAGCCATATTAATTTTTAATGGCAAATGCGTCTGCTGTGCTGTAAATATACGACGCCCTTGTTGCTTTTGCGCATAGTTTACTGGAATGCGACGTTGTGCTTTTTCAATAAACACAATAGCTGCCAATACACCTAGAGACAAAAGACCAAAGATTACAAGACCAATCAAACTTGTCTGACCATTATCTACAGAAGAGATAGATTGCATAATTAAATTAGGCAAACCAGCAACAATACCTGCAAAAATAATCATTGAGATACCATTACCGATACCTCTTTCTGTGATCTGTTCACCTAGCCACATTAGGAACATTGTTCCCGCAACTAAAGAAGTAACAGCAGGTACGTAAAATGCAAGGCCATTTGTCAAAGTAATACCTTGACCAATTAAGCCAGCACACATACCAACAGCCTGAACCACAGCAAGTAGTAATGTACCCTGACGCGTATATTGATTAATTTTACGCTTACCTTGCTCACCTTCCTTTTTCAAGGCTTCAAGTGATGGAATTACAGTAGACATTAACTGCACAATAATTGATGCAGAAATGTAAGGCATAATTCCTAAAGCAAGAATAGACATTCGCTCTAAAGCACCGCCAGAAAACATATTGAATAGCCCAAGAATAGTTCCTTGGTTCGCATGAAATAAATTTTCTAACGCAGCATTATTAATGCCTGGTACTGGAATATGCGCTCCTAGTCGAAAGACCAGCAATGCACCGATTAGAAAACTCATCCGGCGAATAATTTCACGGTATTTCACATGAAATGGCTGACCTTTCATCATGTTGACATGACCTGAAGAACTAGGAGACATAGACACTCGAGATTACTCCTCGACTTTACCGCCAGCTGCTTCAATCGCAGCTTTAGCGCCTTTAGTCAATGCAACACCTTGAACAGTGAATGCACGAGTGATTTCACCAGAAAGTACGATACGAGCACGAATTTGGTCACGACGAACAACATTCGCAGCTTTCAAAGTTTCTAGGCTAACGATGTCGCCTTCAACTTTGCTTAACTCAGATAAACGTACTTCAGCAGTTTTTAAAGCGATTTGGCTAGTGAAACCGAATTTAGGTAAACGACGATAAATCGCTGTTTGACCGCCTTCAAAGCCTGGACGAACGCCACCACTTTTACGTGATTTTTGACCTTTGACACCACGGCCACCAGTCTTACCAACGCCAGAACCGATACCACGGCCTAAACGACGGTGTTCACGTTTTGCACCTTCTGCAGGCGCAAGTTCATTTAAACGCAGAGTCATGGCTTATTCCTCTACACTAACCATATAGTAGACTTTGTTGATCATACCGCGGTTAGAAGGCGTATCTTGCACTTCTACAGTATGACCAATACGACGCAGACCTAAACCTTGTAAGCAAAGCTTGTGATTTTTCAAGCGATGTGAAGAAGATTTAGTCTGGGTAACTTTAATCGTTTTCATGATTGATTACCCTTGAATTTCTTCTACTGATTTACCACGTTTCGCAGCGACTTTCTCAGGAGAAGTCATATCACGCAAACCTTTGAAAGTTGCGTTTACTACGTTTGCAGCATTAGTAGAACCATAACATTTAGCAAGTACGTTATGTACACCTGCAGCTTCTAGAACGGCACGCATAGCGCCACCAGCGATTACGCCAGTACCTTCAGAAGCAGGTTGCATATATACACGGCTTGCACCATGACGAGCATTCACAGGGTGTTGTAAAGTAGTACCTGCAAGGTCTACAGTAATCATGTTGCGACGTGCAGCTTCAAGTGCTTTAGAAATAGCAGCTGGAACTTCACGAGCTTTACCACGACCAAAACCAACACGACCATTACCATCACCCACAACAGTTAATGCTGTGAAAGAGAAGATACGACCACCCTTAACAACTTTGGCTACACGATCAACGGCAACCAGCTTTTCAACAAGACCTTCGTTTTGTTCAACTTTAGCCATGATTAGAACTCCAAGCCGTTTTCACGAGCAGCATCAGCCAAGGCTTTGATACGACCATGATATTTAAAACCAGAACGGTCAAATGCAACTTTAGTTACACCAGCTGCTTTCGCACGCTCTGCGATTAAAGCGCCTACTTTAGTAGCCGCATCTACATTACCTGTAGTACCGCTACGTAAAGATGCATCCAAAGTTGAAGCTTGTGCTAAAACTTTGCCACCATCTGCTGAAATAACTTGAGCATAGATGTGACGCGGAGTGCGGTTTACACACAAACGAGTCGCACCCAATGCACGAATGTGCAAGCGTGTGCTTTTCGCACGACGCAAACGGGATTGTTTCTTTTCGTTCATAAGAACCTCGCGCCTTATTTCTTCTTAGCTTCTTTACGAAGAATGACTTCATCCGAATAACGAACACCTTTACCTTTATATGGTTCAGGAGAACGATATGCACGGATTTCTGCCGCTACTTGACCTAACAACTGCTTGTTTGCTGATTTCAAAATGATTTCAGTAGCAGTTGGAGTTTCCGCTGTTACACCTTCAGGTAAAGCGTAGTCAATTGGGTGTGAAAAACCAAGGTTAAGGTTTACAACAGTACCTTTAACCGCAGCTTTATAACCAACACCAACTAGCTGCAACTTACGTTCGAAGCCTTCACTAACCCCTTTAACAAGGTTATTCAATACAGCGCGAGCAGTACCAGCTTGCATCCAAGCATCTTTCGATTCTTTAACTGGAGCAAGTTGAAGTTTACCTTCTTCCTGTTTTAGCTCGACCAGCGCATGCAGGTTGAAAGACAATGTACCTTTGCTGCCTTTCACTTCGACCTGCCGGCCGTTCTGAGTAACTGCTACACCATTAGGTACAGTTACTGGGGCTTTAGCCACACGAGACATGAGGAATCACCTATTAAGAAACAAAAGCAATAACTTCACCACCAACGCCCGCAGCACGTGCAGCGCGATCAGTCATGATGCCTTTGCTTGTAGAAACAATTGCAATACCTAAACCTTGCTTAACGCTTGGAAGTTTATCTTTACCACGGTATTGGCGAAGACCTGGACGGCTTACGCGTTTAACCATTTCGATAACTGGTTTGCCTTCGAAATATTTTAAAGTAATTGTCAAAGTAGATTTTGTCTCTTCTTGAGCAACTTCTACATTTGAAATATAACCTTCTTGTTGAAGTACGTTTGCAATTGCAACTTTCAACTTAGAAGAAGGCATAGAAACAGTTTGTTTCTTAGCCATTTGTGCGTTACGAACACGTGTTAGCATGTCGGCAACGGTATCTTGCATACTCATTTAGTCGCTCCTTACCAGCTTGCCTTAACAACGCCTGGTACATCACCCTGCATTACTGTGTCACGTAATTTGTTACGGCTTAAACCGAACTTACGGAAGTAACCATGAGGACGACCAGTTAAACCACAACGGTTACGAAGACGTACCGGAGATGCATTACGTGGCAATGCTTGTAACTTTAACATCGCTTCGAAACGCTCTTCTTCACTTGCATTTACGTTTGCAATCGTAGCTTTTAATTCAGCACGTTTTGCAGCGTATTTAGCAACTGTTTTTTCGCGTTTCAATTCGCGATTAATCATACCTTTCTTAGCCATATCGACCTCTTATTTGAACGGGAAGCCGAATGCACGCATAAGCGCACGGCCTTCGTCATCGGTGCGAGCAGTCGTAGTAATAGTAATATCCATACCACGAATACGATCAATCTTATCGAAATCGATTTCAGGGAAAACGATTTGCTCTTTCAAACCCATTGAGTAGTTACCACGACCATCAAATGATTTCGAAGAGAAACCACGGAAGTCACGGATACGAGGGATTGCGATTGAGATCAAACGGTCCAAGAATTCGTACATTTGGTCGCCACGTAAAGTAACTTTACAACCAATCGGCCAACCATCACGGATTTTGAAACCAGCGATAGATTTACGAGCAAGTGTAATTACTGGTTTTTGACCAGCAATTAATTGCATGTCGACTACAGCGCCATCTAATAATTTCTTATCAGTTGCAGCTGCGCCTACACCCATGTTTAGGGTAATTTTTGTGATGCGTGGAATTTCCATCACGTTCTTAATGCTAAGTTCTTCTTGTAACTTTGCTTTAAGTTCATCATTGTAACGCGCTTTAAGTCTGGCCATTGCCTTTTCAACCTATTACTTCGCTACCGCCACTGATTCACCATTTGATTTATAAACGCGAGTTTTCACGCCATCAATCACTTGGTAACCAACACGGTCAGCCTTCTGGGTTGTAGCATTTAAAATTGCCACGTTTGAAATATGAAGCGAAGCTTCTTGAGTAACGATACCGCCTTCAGCGCCAGTTACACGATTCGGCTTTTGATGCTTCTTCACTAAGTTAAGGCCTTCAACCTTAACGCGGTCTTCAGAAACAGACAATACAGTACCCTGTTTGCCTTTTTCTTTACCTGCGATCACGATAACTTGATCGCCTTTTTTAATCTTAGCCATGATTGCCTCTTATAGAACTTCAGGAGCCAATGAAATGATTTTCATGAACTGTTCAGTACGAAGTTCACGAGTCACTGGTCCGAAGATACGAGTAGCAATCGGAGCTTTGTTGTTGTTCAGGATAACTGCAGCATTATCATCAAAACGGATCACAGAACCATCTGGACGACGAATGCCGAATTTAGTACGAACTACAACCGCATTCATCACGTCACCTTTTTTAACACGTGCGCGTGGGATTGCTTCTTTTACAGTAACTTTAATAATGTCGCCAACAGAAGCATAACGACGATGTGAACCACCAAGTACTTTAATACATTGTACGCGGCGAGCACCACTGTTGTCTGCTACGTCGAGCATAGTTTCGGTTTGAATCATTGCCCTACTCCAAAACCGAGCATCACCGGTCACAATTTCGAAAGGCTCAAAGAGTACTCGAAATTGACCGATGATGCAACAAGAACGTCGAATTACTCAGCAGCTGCTTCAACTACTTCCACTAAAGTCCAAGCTTTAGTTTTAGAAATTGGGCGGCTTTCTTTAATGGTCACAACATCGCCAAGCTTAGCAACATTGTTTTCATCATGAGCGTGTAACTTAGTTGAACGGCGAATTGACTTGCCATACAACGGGTGTTGAACGCGGCGTTCGATAAGAACAACAATAGACTTGTCCATTTTGTCGCTTACTACTTTGCCGGTTAACGTGCGGACTGTTTTTTCACTCATTGTCCGTTCCCCTGTTTTTCGGTAAGGAGTGTCTTAATACGAGCAATTGTCTTACGAGCAACTTGCACTTCATGCGATTTACCCAACTGACCAGTTGCTTTCGCCATACGAAGACGGAATTGGTTAAGCTGTTGCTCATCAAGCAAAGCTTTCAACTCTTCTACCGATTTTTCACGTAGATCTTTAGTTTTCATTACATTACCGTCCGAGTCACGATAGTGGTTTTAAACGGAAGTTTAGCAGCAGCTAAAGCAAATGCTTCACGCGCTAACTCTTCGTTCACACCTTCAATTTCGTACAGGATCTTACCTGGTTGGATCTGGCAAACCCAGTACTCCACGCTACCCTTACCTTTACCCATACGCACTTCAAGAGGCTTTTGAGTGATTGGCTTATCCGGGAATACGCGAATAAAGATTTTACCACCACGCTTAATACGGCGGCTAATAGTACGACGTGCAGCTTCAATCTGACGAGCAGTCATACGACCACGTTCAGTTGCTTTAATTGCAATCGAACCAAATGATACTGTACTACCACGATGCGCTAGACCAGTATTACGGCCTTTGTGCACCTTACGGAATTTGGTACGTTTAGGTTGCAACATGGATTATTCTCCCTTGTCAGCAGCACGGTCACCGCGACGACCACGACGCTCTTGACCTTCACCACGACCACGACCACGTTTAGCTGGACGATCTTCAGCAGGAGCAGGGTTCATGACTTGTTTCATGCCACCTAAAATCTCGCCACGGAAAATCCAAACTTTAACACCAATCGTACCGTAAGTTGTTTCTGCACGCATAGTTGCATAGTCAATGTCTGCACGCAATGTATGCAAAGGTACACGACCTTCACGATACCATTCTGTACGAGCAATCTCTGCACCACCTAAACGGCCAGACACTTCAACTTTGATACCTTTAGCACCAGCACGCATAGTGTTTTGAACCGCACGCTTCATAGCACGACGGAACATTACACGCTTTTCTAATTGAGAAGCGATTGCTTCAGCAACTAAACGCGCATCTAAGTCTGGGCGATCAATTTCGTTGATACTTACTTGCGCTGGAACACCCATAATGCTGGTAAGTTCGCGCTGTAATTTTTCAATATCTTCGCCTTTTTTACCGATTACGATACCAGGACGAGCTGTGCTAATAGTTACTTTAGCAGCGCCTGATGGACGTTCGATAAGAATGTTGCTTACCATCGCATTCTTAAGTTTTTTAGTTAAAAACTCACGAACTTGAAGATCTTTAAGCAAGTATTCAGCGTATTGTTTCGGATTCGCATACCAGTTAGCGTTATGACGTTTCACAACACCTAGGCGGATACCGATTGGATGAACCTTCTGACCCATATCAAACCCCTACCTTAACGGTGATGTGACAAGTACGCTTAGTAATACGATCTGCACGGCCTTTAGCACGTGGCATAATACGTTTAAGGCTCATGCCTTCGTCAACGTAAATCGTAGAAACTTTAAGATCGTCAACATCTAAACTGTTATTGTGTTCAGCGTTTGCAATCGCAGATTCCAATGCTTTTTTTACTAAAACAGCAGCTTTTTTATTGCTGAAGTTTAAGATATTTAAAGCATGCGCAACAGATTTGCCGCGAATAAGATCTGCAACCAAACGTGCTTTCTGTGCCGAGATAGCGGCACCGCGTAATTTAGCAGTTACTTCCATCATGACACCTATTAACGTTTAGATTTCTTGTCAACACCGTGACCACGATAGGTACGAGTTGGCGCGAATTCACCGAGTTTATGACCAACCATATGCTCAGTAACAATTACTGGAACGTGGTTACGACCATTATGAACAGAAATTGTTAAACCAACAAAATCCGGAAGGATCATCGAACGACGAGACCAAGTTTTAATCGGCTTGCGAGAGTTACTAGCAACAGCCGCTTCAACCTTAGCGAACAAGTGCGCATCGACGAATGGGCCTTTTTTCAGAGAACGAGGCATTAGTCAGATTCCTTTACTTGACGCGACGGTCGCGAATAATCATCTTAGTCGTACGCTTATTGGTACGTGTCTTGTACCCTTTAGCTTTTTGACCCCATGGGCTTACAGGTTGAATACCTTTGTTACGCCCTTCACCACCACCGTGCGGGTGATCAATCGGGTTCATCGCCATACCACGTACGGTAGGACGAACACCACGCCAGCGCGAAGCACCAGCTTTACCCAATGAACGAAGGTTGTTTTCTTGGTTAGAAACTTCACCAATTACAGCGCGGCATTCAACATGTACTTTACGCATTTCGCCTGAACGAAGACGAATGATTGCGTAAGAACCATCACGACCCAACAACTGAACAGATGCACCAGCAGAACGTGCTAATTGCGCGCCCTTACCAATTTTAAGTTCAACGTTATGAAGTGTAGAACCAATCGGCATATTACGAAGTGGCAAGCAGTTACCTGGACGAATTGGAGCATCGTTACCAGATTGTACTTTATCGCCAGCACGTAAGCCTTTAGGTGCGATGATATAACGACGCTCACCATCAGCATATTTCAACAAAGCAATATGTGCTGTACGGTTTGGATCGTATTCAATACGCTCTACAACAGCTGGGATGCTGTCTTTGTTACGTTTGAAGTCAACGATACGGTAGTGTTGTTTATGACCACCACCAACGTGACGAGTAGTAATGTGACCGTTGTTATTACGACCACCAGTACGTTTTTTAGCTTCAACCAACGGTGCGTAAGGAGCGCCTTTGTGAAGATGGTCATGAACCACTTTCTCTACAAAGCGACGTCCTGGAGACGTTGGCTTACATTTTTGAATCGGCATAATTTTCGTCCTTATTCCGCTGCGCTTTCAGCGGTATCGCCCAAGTCAGCCATTTCAACATCTTGGCCAGCTTTCAGGGTGACGTATGCTTTTTTAACATCAGAACGGCGTCCCAATGTACGACCAAAGCGCTTAGTCTTACCTTTAGTAATAGTTGTGTTAACTTTAACAACTTCTACACCAAAAAGTTTTTCAACTGCTTTTTTGATTTCAAGCTTAGTAGCATTGATGTCTACTTTAAATACTTGAACACCAACAGTATCACCTAATACTTGTGCCTTTTCTGAGAAGACTGGTCCTTTTAGGACTTGATAGATACGTTCGTTGTTCATCCGAGTTCTACCTCAATTTTCTTAGCAGCAGCTACAGACATCACAACTTTATCAAACGCGATCAAGCTTACAGGATCGATTGCAGTTGCATCTACCACATCTACATGCGGAAGGTTGCGTGCTGCAAGATATAAGTTCTCATCTACAGCGTCAGTAACGATTAATGCACGAGCAGCATTTAAGTCGTTAAGCTTTGCAAGCAATTCTTTAGTTTTTGGAGCTGCAACAGCAAACTCTTCAACTAATACAAGACGATCTTGGCGAACAAGTTCAGCTAAGATACATTGCATTGCACCGCGGTACATCTTACGGTTTACTTTTTGAGACCAATCTTGTGGACGAGCAGCAAAAGTTTTACCACCGCCAACCCAGATAGGGCTACGAATAGAACCCGCACGAGCACGACCAGTACCTTTTTGACGGAATGGCTTTTTACCACCGCCAGAAACGTCTGCACGTGATTTCTGAGCACGAGTACCTTGACGACCACCTGCTAAGTAAGCAGTAACAACTTGGTGTACAAGAGCTTCGTTAAATTCACGTCCGAAAGCAACTTCAGACAATTCAACAGCAGAGCCGGAAACAGTTTTCAAATTCACGGTATTTCCCCTCAGGCCTTGATGGTAGGACGTACAATCACGTCGCCGCCAGTTGCACCAGGAATTGCACCTTTAACAACTAAAACAGAACGTTCAGCGTCAATAGATACGATTTCAAGACCTTGTACTGTTACGCGTTCATCACCTAAGTGACCAGCCATTTTTTTGCCTTTGAACACGCGTCCAGGAGTCTGGTTTTGACCTGTAGAACCTAATACACGGTGAGAAACTGAGTTACCGTGAGTAGCGTCTTGGGTACGGAAGTTCCAACGTTTAACACCACCTTGGAAACCTTTACCTTTTGATTGACCAGTTACGTCAACTACTTGACCAACTGTGAACAAATCAACGCCAATAGTACCGCCAACTTCACGGCCTTCAAGCTCAGCTTCAGTAACACGGAACTCTTTAACCAAACGACCAGCAGCAACACCAGCTTTCGCGAAGTGACCTTTCTGAGCGTTAGTTACGCGAGATTCGCGACGTTCACCAGTAGTTACTTGAACAGCTTGATAACCATCAGTTTCAAGTGTTTTGATTTGCGTAATGCGGTTTGGATCGACTTCGATGACTGTAACAGGTACAGAAACACCTGCATCTGTAAAGATGCGAGTCATACCACATTTGCGACCGACTAAACCAATAGCCATGTGCATAAACCTCTAAAAAAGCGGCCTAATTAACTTAGAAGTTAATCAACCGAAAGCCTTAACCCAAAGCGATCTGAACATCAACACCAGCCGCAAGATCTAATTTCATCAATGCATCAACAGTTTTATCTGTAGGTTGAACGATATCGATCAAACGTTTATAGGTGCGGATTTCGTACTGGTCACGCGCATCTTTGTTAACGTGCGGTGAAGTAAGAACGTTGAAGCGTTCGATGCGAGTAGGCATCGGAATTGGACCACAAACTTGTGCGCCAGTACGCTTAGCGGTTTCTACGATCTCTTGAGCAGATTGATCAATCAGACGATGATCAAAAGACTTCAAACGGATACGAATTCTCTGGTTAGACATACCAGTAAACTCCAAGCCAAACATATAAAGAATCACCCTTGACGCATCTCACCCATTGGTAAGTGTCAAAGGCAGTGAAAATCACTAAGGTCATGATCGATGCCACGACTGTAATGCACATTTACTACTTTCTTCGCAGTAAATGCCCCTCCTTTTGAGGGTCGCCCATTATAACGATTGTTTAAGTCTTATGCAATTCTCTTTTTCTATTTTTTGTTCAAAACACACTTTAACCTAGTATTCTCAACTCACTCTAGGCGTTTATGACAAATTCAATCGCTTTATTTAAGAGTTGATTACCTTGTTCAAATTTTTGTGCTTCTGAATATTGTAGTTCACTCACAGGCTGCACATATTCTCCATTAAAAATAGATAGCTCTTCTTCATTTTCAAGTAAGAGTTCTAAAGCTGCCGGTGTCATTTCTGGATGAAATTGAAAACCCAGCACATTTTTTCCAATTTGATACATCTGATTACGACAAGCTATATTCTCGGCTAAGTGTATGGCACCCTTGGGTATTTCAAATGTTTCGCTATGCCACTGCATCACCTTTATCTTTTCAGGCAATGGAAAACTGTCTTGAGGTAAATTTGCCACCCTCTGAACTGTTGACCAGCCAAGTTCCTGATAGCGGTTTCGACTGACTGCGGCGCCTAGTGCATTAGCAATTAGCTGCCCACCCAAACAGAGACCTATAGCAGGCTTTCCTGCTGCTAAATAACGACGCAACCATCTTTTCTCTATCTTAAGCCATGGATAATTCGCTTCATCATTTACACTCATGGTGCCACCCATGACTAATAATAAGTCAACCTCATCAATTTGTGGTAAAGCTTCTATTTCAAGTGACCGATCAACCGGAAGTGCAAAAAACTCCGTAGAACTAATAGTCGCGTGGTGAGCTTTTAAAAATGAATAACAACTCCCAAAACCCTCACCCGCGATATGTTGAAAATAATGAACTCTTAAATGCGACTTCATGCGCTTAAACCTATTGTTGTTAGAATGTTGTAGTGGTCTTTGCAAAAATAAAGCCAAGTTTTTGTTTTATAGGTCTACTGTAACGAAACCTCTTACAAAACTTTATAAATCTAGCGAAGAATCTAAATTTCTCTTAATCTAACTTTATTATTTGAAATGCAAAGCACTATGAAAAAGCATAACGACTTCCAGACTCGCCTCATTCATGCACAAAGAAAGGCCCCGCAATTTATTGAAACAATACAACCACCCTTATTTCGTGCATCTACTATTATTTTTAAATCAACTTCGCACCTTTTTGATCGCCACTGGACGGATGATTACGATTATAGCTATGGGACACACGGCACCCCCACTACCTTCACCTTAGGCGACAATATTGCGCAAATTGAAGGTGGATTGCATTGTTTGCTTGCACCAAGTGGCTTATCAGCAATTAATGTTGTGAACTCAGCATTTTTAAGTACTCATGATGAAGTATGGGTACCAGACAACATTTATGGACCAAACCTTGAGCATTTAAATCATCTGCAAAATCAATATGGCGTTATTGTCAAAGTGTACAACCCTATTGATGCCTCAAGCTTTCAACCAACTGAAAGAAGCAAACTGTTGTGGTTAGAGGCAGCAGGCTCAGTTACTCTAGAATTTCCTGATCTTAAGAATCTAGTCAAAAAAGCCAAAAAACACGGTGTATTAACAGCCCTAGATAACACTTGGGGAGCTGGGCTTGCGTTTAATGCTTTTAATTTTTCTGATGAACATCTATCAGTCGATTTAACAGTGCATGCACTCACCAAATATCCGAGTGGCGGCGGTGACATCTTAATGGGCAGCATTGTAACTCGTGATGAGAAACTTCATCACCGCCTATTCCGTACGCATGCCATTTTAGGTATTGCAGTTTCAGGAGATGATGCGGCTCAAGTTCAGCGCAGTCTTGCTCATATGTCTTTGAGATATCAAAAACAATCAGCCAATGCTCAAACTTTACTTAAGTGGTTAAAGGACCAATGCCAATTTGCACAAGTTCTACACCCAAGTGATGAATCCTCACCAGGCCATCAATACTGGCAAGAAATATGCACAACTGGTCAAAGTGCAGGCTTAGTGAGTGTTATTTTTAAACCTGAATATGACATTACAGCAGTACGTCGTTTCTGCGATGCATTAGAGTTATTTAAGCTCGGCTTTAGCTGGGGTGGCCCCGTTAGCCTGATTATGCTTTATGATTTAAAAATGATGAGAAAACTTGAGAATACACATTTACAACAAGGATTATTAGTTCGATTCTGTATAGGACTAGAAGATCCGCAAGATTTGATACAAGATATCGAAAATGCACTGAAACAAATGTAAAACGACAACATTATAGTGACTCAAACCATAGGATAAAAATATATGGGTACACCGATTGTTATTGCTAAAAATATTAATGACACATCAAAAGAAATTGTTTTACTTCCCCAGTTTGCTAACCGTCATGGACTTATTGCAGGCGCCACAGGTACAGGTAAAACAGTTACGTTAAAAGTTCTAGCAGAGAGTTTCTCTCGAATCGGTGTGCCGGTATTTCTTGCCGATGCTAAAGGCGATGTTTCGAGTCTCGCAAAAGCTGGTGAAGCTTCCGATAAATTTAATGAACGCTTAAAACTTTTACAAATTGATAGTATTCCATTCGCAGCTAACCCAGTTGTTTTTTGGGATTTATTTGGTCAGCAAGGTCATCCTATCCGAACCACCATTTCAGAAATAGGGCCAATTTTATTAGCACGCATACTCAACTTAAATGATACCCAAGAAGGTGTTTTATCCGCTGTATTCCGTATTGCAGATGACCAAGGGTTACTTTTAGTCGACTTTAAAGATTTAAAAGCCATGATCACTTTTGTGAGTGAACATGCAGCTGAGTTTAAAGCCGAGTATGGCAATTTATCTCCAGCCAGCCTAGGTGCCATTCAGCGCAACTTACTCGCTCTTGCCGACCAAGGTGGAGAACAGTTCTTTGGGGAACCAGCTTTAAATATTCTGGATTTTATCCAAACCGATGCAAACGGACACGGCTATATCAATATTCTTGCTGCCGACAAGCTCATGAATACGCCCAAGTTATACGCCACTTTCCTCTTATGGATGCTTTCAGAGCTATTTGAACAGCTACCAGAAGTCGGTGATATGGATAAGCCTAAACTCGTATTTTTCTTTGATGAAGCTCACTTGTTATTTGATAATGCTAGCCAAGCACTCCAAGACAAGATTGAACAAGTGGTACGTTTAATTCGTTCTAAAGGGGTGGGTATCTACTTTATTACTCAAAACCCACTCGACTTACCCGAAAGCGTTCTTGGTCAACTTGGTAATCGCGTTCAACATGCATTACGTGCATTCACCCCTAAAGATCAAAAAGCTGTAAAAACCGCAGCAGACACTTTCCGTGCTAATCCAGATTTTAAAGTTGATGAAGCTATTACCCAACTTGGTGTTGGTGAGGCATTAATTAGCTGTCTAGATGAACAAGGAACCCCACAGATTGTAGAACGTGGCTGGGTCATGCCGCCCTACTCTTCATTTACACCGATCACTCCCGAAGAGCGTCAGACTTTAATCTCGCAAAGTATTATTGCTGGCGTTTATGAACAAGCTGTAGATCGTGATAGTGCCTATGAAATGCTACAGAATAAAGTTGCTGAACGAGAACAGCAGCAGCAAGACGCCGAACTTGCAAAACAACAAGCTAAAGAACAAGAAACTTTAGCAAAACAGCAAGCTAAAGAGCAGGAACGTTTGGCACGTGAGCAATTAAAAGAGGAAGAAAGAGCAGCCCGTGAACGAGCTAAACTCACACAAGACATTGTTGGAACTTTTGCCAAAAGTGCTGCACGCAGCTTAGGAGGAAGTACGGGACAAAAACTCGTAAGAGGCTTGCTCGGCTCTTTATTTGGTAAATAAAAATATTAAAAAATTGTGTTAATTTTAGGGGATTTTATATCCCCTATTTTTTTTATGGTTTTTTTATAAAGAAAGTTATTGCCATTAATTTTTTAAAGATGTATTTTAAATACATCTTATATAGCCAGATAAATAAGGTCTAGTCATGACTCCACAACAAATTGAACTTGTTAAATCTACTGTACCAGTTTTACGTGAACACGGCGTTACGCTGACTACATACTTTTATAAGCGCATGCTTAATAACAATCCCGAATTAAAAAATGTTTTTAATTTAGATGACCAAACCAGCTTACGTCAGCCACGTGCTCTTGCAGCTGCTGTGCTTGCTTATGCAGAAAATATTGAGAACCCTACTGTTTTAGCTAAAGCTGTTGAACGTATCACCACTAAACACGTGAGCTTAGATATCCAACCAGATCAATATGCAATTGTTGGAGACAACTTGCTTCATTCAATTAGTGAAGTACTCAACGTGCCATTCGAATCAGAGCTTATCGAAGCTTGGAAGCAAGCATACTTACAGTTGGCTGATATCTTGATTGGTGTTGAAAAACAAAAATATGAGCAACTTGAAAGCTTAAAAGGTGGATGGGCTGGCTGGCGTTCATTTGAAATTACTCAAATTGATCCTCTGGGATCTGGCAAACGCTTCACTTTAAAAGCAACTGACCATGAAGACGTACTGACTAGCCCAGCAAATGCCTTTATTTCAGTTAAAGTACAAGTTCCCGAACAACAACTTGAACAACCGAAAGCGTTTAAATTTACTGAAGCTCAAGAAGATAACTCGTATCACTTTGAAGTGCAGCCTGAAGAAAATCATACTGAGTTTTCGGTTGCTAATATTTTACTTGAGCATTATAGAGTGGGTGATCAAGTACAGGTTTCAGCCCCTTTAACGCTGTAATGTAAAAACCTCTTGCCTGAAAGTTTTCTTATTTAGACTTTCAGGCTAAGATGATCATCCTTTTAATCTCTTCCATTTTTGGTGATCATGCAGCTTAATAAATTTACCGATTATGCATTACGAATCTTAATGTATGTTGCACGCCCAAGTGATGCACCTTACACGATTGCAGAAATCGCGAAAGATTTGCATGTTTCACAAAACCATCTAGTTAAAGTTGTTCACTTCATGGGCAAGCAAGAATGGATTATTACCATTCGAGGAAAAGGCGGAGGAATTCGCTTAAATCCAAATGCACTTAACTCAAATTTAGGTTCAATCGTTCGAATATTACAGGGCGACAATCAAATCGTTGAATGTAATACGCCACCTTGCGTATTACGCAGTCACTGTGGTTTAAAAGGTATTTTAGATCAGGCTTTAGAGAGTTTTTATCAAAGCCTAGATCAATACACACTCGGAGAAGTTTTGCAGCAATCAAAATCCGCTCCTGCCAACTCCCCTATTGCATTTTTACAAATCTAACCTCTATTACTTTTAATAACTAGATTTATTGAAAATTAGCAAGAATACCCAAGCTCCTTTATACTAGGCGCGAGCCCTCTCATTTAAAAAGTTATTTTTTATGCGTCGTAGTGAAAAATCGAAAGACACCAAAGCCAGACTCGCACCCAAGCAAAAGATCAGCTATGAAAAGAAACCAGATCCAGCGATCACAGCATATGCTGTGCAATCACTCAACTGGTTACGCCAAGCTGAGTTTCTAATGAGTGCACCTAAATTGGCACTTTGTGTTGAAGATAGTGGCTACGAGATCGCTTTTGCAGGACGCTCAAATGCCGGTAAGTCTAGTGCTATCAATGCACTAACCAACAAAAAACAGTTAGCGCGCGCCTCTAAAAAACCTGGCCGTACTCAAATGATTAACTTCTTTAGTCTAGGCAACCCCGATCAACGTTTAGTCGATCTTCCTGGCTATGGCTATGCAGCCGTACCTGAAGATATGAAACGAGTATGGCAAAAAGAATTAGAGAACTATTTAATCCATCGTAAAAGCTTACAAGGCTTAGTATTACTTATGGATATTCGCCATCCTCTACAGCATTTCGACATGATGATGCTAGAGTGGGCTTATTCACGTCATCTCTTTGTTCATATTCTCTTAACGAAAGCAGATAAACTTAATCGTGGTCCTGCAAATAAAGTGCTATTAGAAGTTAAGCAACAACTGAAAAAAATGAAGCTTGATTTCTCGATTCAACTTTTCTCATCACTTAACAAATTAGGTTTAGAAGAGCTAGCAAGCGTTATGGCTGGACGCCTGCATTTTACACTTGATCAAGAACCAGAATTTGACGTTGACGCGATCCCTGAAGCAAGCGATGAGGATGCTGAAGAGTAAATCGTCAAAACAGATACAATTTCTTTATTAAATTTATTTTCAAATTGGCCCCTATTGCTAAACACAAATGTAGGGGCTTTTTTTATACTCGTTATAACTTCATCGAGTTAAAAATCAGGACTAAATGATGAAATTGTTATCTTTTTTGAAGAACAAAGCTTTAGGTTCTTCTATTGACTATAAAATTCTTCCACGTAAAGTAAAATTTGACTGGAAAGATACCCCTGTTGACTGGATTCCAAATCAGCCTTTCGCAAGTTATTTTATTAATGAAATTAATAATATCTTGCCTGCCGGAGAATTCTGGTTCTGCCGTTTGTACAATAAGGTTTTACCTCAAATTAAAGACGAAAAACTTAAACAGGATGTCCAAGCATTTATCCGTCAGGAAGCTATGCACGCCAATGCGCATACGTCAGCTAATAAAGAATATTTAAGTGCACGTAATATTGATATCCAGCGAAATCTGGACATTATGAATTATCTATTTACTACTGCCTTAGCAGATAAACCTTTCGACAAAGAAGTTCCTCAATTTCTACAAGAGCAATGGGATCTTTTCCGTTTAGGCGTTATTGCAACTGTTGAACATATGACCTGTGTGTTGGGTAAATATGCACTCTATAACAAGCGCTGGGAAGAATTAGGTGCCGACCCTGAAATGGTTGACTTGGTAAAATGGCATGGTTCAGAGGAAATTGAACACCGTACAGTTGCTTTTGATTTATACCGCCATTTGGGTGGTGGTTATATTCCACGCTACTATTTAAGCCTCGCAGTAATTGTACTAGTGCTTGGATTATGGGTAGATGGCGCTGCACATATTATGAAACAAGATCCACGTTTTGCAGATGCGGCTAAATCTAGATTTTTCCCAGTATGGGTTGCAGTAGAATGGTATAAAATTAGCCGAAAAGATAATCAGGTTTTACCAAATCCAATCTGGCTTATTGCCCAACAAATTGATTACCTCATGCCTTGGTATGATCCAGTAAAAGAAGGTAGCACTGAAGATGCGGTAAATTATTTATCACAATCTCCAGCAGCAAAAAGAGCTGAATTACAAGCGGCTTAAAAATAAAAAAGCAGGATTTAAAATCCTGCTTTTTTATTTAGGAGATTAGACACTGATATCTTTATCTTTTGTATAACGGTCAACAACCACGCTAATCATCATATCACCCTGCACATTTACCACTGTTCTTACTGTATCCAATAGGCGGTCAATCGGAAGTAAAATTGCAATTGCTTCAGCCGGTAAACCTACAGACTGTAAAACCATAATCATGGTAACCATACCAGCACTGGGAATTCCAGGTGCTCCTAGTGATGCAATCATTGCTGTTAAGCACACAATAATTTGTTGTGTCAGATTTAAGTCTAGCCCCACCAAATTTGCGACAAACAATGCAGCGGCTGCTTCATATAAAGCCGTACCATCCATATTAAGCTGTGTGCCTAAAGGAATCACAAAACCAGCTGTTTGCGGACGAACACCTAAGTTTTCCTGTGCGCATTTCATACTAAGTGGCATCGTGGCAGAACTAGAGCTGGTTGCGAATGCTGTAATTAGCGCTGTACGTGTTCCTTTGAAAAAAGTCCAAGGACTCATGCGGCCAAAAATCCAAAGTAGTAATGGTAAAACAACAGCACCATGAAAAATGGTAGTCCCTGTCACTACAACAGCAAACTCAGCCAAACGACTTAGTACCGAAATATCTTCCGTTGCCATTAACTTTGCTAATAAAGCAAAAATACCCAAAGGTGCTAGCTTCATTACCCAGCCGACTAGCATCATCATCATTTCAAAAAATTGATGACTCAATACGCGAATACTTTTAAAACGCTCACCGCCATGGACTAAAGCAACACCAACAAATAGTGCAAACACCACAACAGCTAAAACATTACCATCGCTAAATGCTTTAAATGGGTTAATTAATGTATTTTGAATAAAATTAGTGAAAAAACTTGCAGGATTTAAACTATCTGGTGCCTGATAGTTTTGCATAGACGTTTGGAAAATAGAGATATCTATACCACGCCCTACTTCAAATAGATGAGCACAACTTATACCTAAAATTAAAGCCAATGTTGTTGTGGTCAAACAACATAAAAAGGTAATTTTCCAGACTGGACCTAACTGCCCTCCCGCCTGCAAATTAGAGACCCCCACAACAATCGAGCTAAAAATTAAAGGCACCAACAACATTTTAAGCAGCCCAATAAAGACACTACTTAATATGCCTAACCCATATAAACTATGTTTTACAAACGCAGTATCGGGATACAACGTTAATATAAAACCAAAGGCTAAGCCTAAAATGGCCGCAATAAGAATTTGTGTGTTTAAGTTCATATCAGCATTATTTTTTTCAGTTGGCAATCCTTTTGCAAATATGACATGAGCTCGCTATTCATACGAGCAATTTTTTGTCACATCGTTTCAATTAAAAATAAAAAAGCCATCTGATGAGATGGCTTTATAAATAAGTTTATTGCGTTTCAATTTCCCGCAAACGAATTAAACCCTCTTGTACGGTACTGCATACCAACTGACCATTTTGCCACATACGTCCAAAGTTTAAACCGCGAGAAGCTGCGCTGACTGTTGCTTCCATATCGTAAAGCATCCATTCGTCAGCACGCAGCGGGCGATGGAAATAAATTGCATGATCAATACTTGCACACTGCAAACTTGGAGAAATATAGCTTAAACCATGCGGTCTTAAAGCGGTTGTCATTAAGGTAAAGTCTGAATAAAACGCAACAATCGCTTGATGTAGAGCAATATCATCTAATTGTTTTGGAATACGGTCATGTGTGCGGATATAGTGCGCATTATACGGCGCTTCAGGTTGAGGCTGAAACGGATTTACTGGATCAATTGGGCGGATTTCTACATGGCGCTCACGCATGAAACTAGCACGAACATTTTCAGGTACGAAGTTTAAAATACCTTCTTTGAGCTCATTTTCAGATTTAAGAGTCTCTGGTGCTGGATATTCTGGTTCTTGATGTTGATAGTTCAAGCCTTCTTCGGGGTTAGCAAAAGAAACCATCGCCGAAAAGATAACTCGTCCATGCTGAATTGCACGAACCTGACGACTTACGAAACTCTTCCCATCACGTAAACGGTCTACTTCATAAATAATTGGGGCATTAATATCGCCGCCATATAAAAAATATGCATGCAAAGAATGCGCTGGACGATCGGTTGTATAAGATGCCGCACGTAAAGCCTGACCCAAAACCTGCCCACCAAAGACACGTTTACCGACAAGATTACGACTTATGCCACGGTAAATATTTTCTTCCAACTTTTCTAAAGTAAGAAGATCTACTAGTTCTTGGGTTAACGCATTCATGAGAGATACCTTCATATTTCAGGTAAAAAATCGTATTAAAGTACAGATGTGTAGAATCTATTGTGCCATAAAAAACTATTTGAACATGGAACAATCAGTCAACTTCTGATGAAGATTGCTCATATAACAGCTAAAAATACGATTTTTAACGATAAAATATGCCAAAAGCATTATAATTTATAAGAAAGTAGCATATTGTTTTTTTTAATAAATGCCGCAAAATAATTACCCTCTGCATTTGGTGCTGGGATTTGTCTTTAAGAAGTAGGAGTTCTTATGTCCAAGAGTGGGTTTGGTCAAATGTATCGTCGGCTTTCGAGTAAACTACTTGACCTCGTGGTAACACCACATGTTCTTGGGGAAGTTCCTACTGAACCAGTATCAGAAACAACAGAAACAGAAGCAAAAACTGACCGCCAAAAAGTGGTTTGTTACGTCTTACAAAACCACTCTCGAAGCAATGCTCTGGTGGTTGACGGAGAAACGCGTCGTTTAAATTTAAAACCTGCGTTAGACCCACTCATTGTGGGTACTCATCAGGAAAAAGCATCAGTTTTATTTTTACAGCACAATGATGAAAATAATTTACTGAATCCGCCTCCTCATGCTTTTCCACCGCGTTTAATAAAACTGATTGAAGTTTTACAAGAAAATCCTGAACTTGATATAGAGCTTGTTCCAGTTACAGTTTTATGGGGCCGTTCGCCAGATAAAGAAGATTCTTGGTTTAAATTATTATTTTCAGACACATGGGCAACGCCAAGCACAGTTAAGCAGTTGGTAAATATTGGTTTGCATGGTCGTCAGTCTTATTTAGAGTTTCATGAACCGCAATCGCTACGTGAATTGGTTGAATATGCACAGCAGCATTATCCAAATCTTTCACCA
This sequence comes from Acinetobacter sp. WU_MDCI_Abxc222, assembly GCF_025514755.1. Taxonomy (NCBI): domain Bacteria; kingdom Pseudomonadati; phylum Pseudomonadota; class Gammaproteobacteria; order Moraxellales; family Moraxellaceae; genus Acinetobacter; species Acinetobacter sp. WU_MDCI_Abxc222. The sequence continues at coordinate 159,915 of NZ_JAHPVG010000007.1, read as the reverse complement.
GCAACTTATATTGTAAGTACGTTAAATGATTATTTAGACCGTCAGCGTGAAGTCGTGTTAGGCCCCGATTTGTCGGATCGCCGCAATGTCATGCAATCGGTTGTTAAATCTCGTGATGTGCAAGAAGCAATCCGCCGTGAAAGTATTCGCGGAAAAGTGAGCATGCTTGAAGCTGAACGCCGTGCGATTGGCTATGTGAATGAAATCGTATCGGATTATTCACACTCAGCAGTGCGCTTTGCCGATCTTGCCTTAACACGCCTATGGACCCAGCTTTATGACGGCGTAGAAGTGCATAACTTTAGTACCGTTCGTGAACTGGCTAAAGACTATGAAGTTGTCTATACGCCTTGTCATCGCAGTCATATTGACTATTTACTATTGTCATATGTGATCTATAAGCGTGGCTTAATGGTTCCGTATATTGCTGCGGGTGACAACTTAAACTTACCTTTTGTTGGACAGCTTCTACGTGGTGGCGGTGCATTCTTCATTCGCCGCTCTTTCCGTGGAAATGGTCTATACACCACTGTATTTAAAGAATATCTATATAGTATTTTGTCACGCAACACGCCACTTGAATACTTTATTGAAGGTGGACGCTCACGTACTGGACGCTTATTACCGCCTAAAACCGGTATGCTTGCCATGACAGTTCACAGCCATTTACGTGGCCGTGCTAAACCGATCGTTTTCTTACCAACTTATATTGGTTATGAACGACTCATGGAAGGCTCAACTTACGTAGGCGAAATGCAAGGCAAGCCAAAAGAAGCCGAATCTATTTTTGGTATTGTGAAAACCTTACGAAAAATTGAACGTATTTTTGGTAAAGTCCACGTGAACTTTGGTGAACCTGTTTTCCTTGATGATCTGCTTAAGCAACATAATGCAGAAAATGTTTACATCGAGAAAAATGACGACCCAATTCCTCAAGCTGTTTCAGATGCAGTAAATAGCTCTGCACATGCAATTTTAGAAAATATTAACCGAGCTGTGGTGATTAACCCTGTTTCTTTACTTTCTATTATTTTGCTTGCAACTCCAAAGCATACGCTTGATGAAGAAATTTGTATTAAGCAGCTAGAAGCTTATCGTAACTTGGCATCGAACTTCCCATATGACCAACGTATGGAAGTAACGCCACTTTCTGGTAAAGAAATTATTGCGTATGGTTTAAAGCTTAAACTCATTAAACGCGTTCAGCATGCGCTTGGCGATATTATTGCGATTGAAGATAACCAAGCTGTTCTTCTGACTTACTTCCGTAATAACATCTTGCACGCCTTTGTTTTACCTTCTCTAGTAGCATCGCTTGTTGAGCATAATGGAAAAATCAGTCGTTCAGATTTAACTAATGTCATCTATACGCTCTATCCATTCTTGAAAGCTGAGTTATTCCTTAAATGGAAGAGCAGCGAGCTTAAAGCACAAGTTGAGCAATATGCAGATGCTCTAGTTCAATCTAACCTTATTCAACAAGACGATGAAGGTAACTTGATTAGCTCTGCGCCAAATACAGAAGAGCATAATCAGCTTGTTGTTTTAGCAACGCCAGTTAAGCAAAGTCTTGAGCGTTACTACATGACACTTGCGCTCATTACTCAACGTGGTTCAGGTAATATCTCTGCTAAACAAGTTGAAGAATTAAGTCATTTATTAGGACAACGTTTATCAGTTCTATATGAATTTAATTCGCCAGAGTTCTTCGATAAAGCTTTATTCCAAAGCTTCTTAAAAGTACTTACGCAGCAAAATTACATTCGCACTAACGATCAAGGCCAAATTGAGTTTGATGATAACTTCCGTCAAATGGCTGCTGGCGCACAGTTGGTGCTTGATGAAGTAACCTTGCAAATGTTGCAGCACATCACCACCTTTACTGACGAAGAGTTGAAAGATGCTCTTGAAGCAATGGCATCTCAACAAGCTAAACGCCGTTTAAAACGCAAAAAAGCTTAAAGTCTTTAGTCAAAATAAAAGGCAACTTCGGTTGCCTTTTATTTTATTAGCGAATTGGACATTCAAAATAACGTGGATCATCCATACAACGTAAGCGCTTCATGAGTTGAACAAAATAAGCATCATAGTATCCCGAAAGAACATACTGATTACGTATTTTGGCAACCATCACGTCATAACTTTGCTTTTCATAAAAAGAGACATCTACCCAATAATAAGCAGGTAAATGATTTTCCCATTGTGTCGCACGGTTCGTCAGCAATTGGCTATTTTGGACAAACCATCCTCGTATTTTTCGGCCAAAATTAGCAGGATAAGCTTGCGGCTTAATAATTAAATTGACACCGAAATATGCCAAAGGAAAATTGATGACTTGAGTATCCGGCCCAAATTCTTTTTGTAAGTTATACGGCAATAATCCATATACTGGGGCAGCAATAATATCGATTTTATTTTGCTTAAACTGCGCAAGCGCGTTAGATAAATCAACATAGACTGGCTGAGCACCCACACTTCGTACCAGTGCTTGTTGTGGTGGATTGTTGGGTAGCACCCCAATACGCTGATTTCTTAATTGAGCCACTCTAGAAAGGTTCTTATTTTTTAGAACCATGTAAGCAGTTCCAATTGGAATCATTCCTATAGCTTCATAATTCTTAGAAACTAACCTTTTCTCGATTGTAGGATGATTTAAAAGCTGCAAAAAGCTTTTTGCCGTACGGTTATTAGGAATAAGCCCTATACCCGCGGTACTTCCCATAAATTGGTTATAACGATAAGTATTGAAATTGGATGCAGCTAAACCTGAACATTTTCCATCATCAAAAGCTTGTATGGCCTGCTGTTCTTTTTGATAGGTAACCACTTTAAATTTGACTTGATATTGCTGGGCATAAAGCCGAATGTCATTTAAACGGCGAGTAATATCCCCTTGGGACCCGATAGGATCATAGGCACACCACACCTGATCCTCAGCCCAACTCGCAACAGCTGTTACGCTCAAGATAAGAGCTAAACAAATTTTTTTCACTTTCAACCTTTTTATCTTTATCGGCAATTTGACTGCCTCATCAGGTATTTATGTTCTTATTTAAAGTTTAATCAAAATTTCATTTAGTGCTATGAACATTTAAACATAATAAATAGTCATTAAAGCAAATTGGATGCTCTAATTGAAAACCCGTTGCTGGCAAATGTTTTGCATAAATTCTTTTACCTGAAATTTGGTTTGATTCTAAAGTTAACTCTGGTAAACCCAATTGTTTTTGAAACCACACAATAACTTCATGCAAAGGTAATGGTTGATTATTAGTCACAATATAGCTTGCTTGATGACTTTCGTAATCAGCCATAAAAGCCAAAAATCTCGCTAAATCATCAATATGTATTCGATTGCTATAATGTATATTTGGATAAATTTGATTATTTTCAGCCATTTTCTTTAAGCGGGCAATGGAAGTTCCATAAATACCTGTAGGACGAACAATTACAGATTGAGTTGGATAATATTTTTGCCAGAGTAACTCCATATTACGCAATATATAGCCTTGTGCATCATTTGGATGAATTTCACTAAAATCATCAATGATCTCCCCTGCATTTTCACCATACACCCGCGTAGAAGAGACAACAATTATTTTTTTTACTGGATGTATTTTTAATGCTTCTCGAATCGGTTCAATACTATCTACATAAGTATGTTGATAGCCCTCAACCGTACTCTCATTTGGAGAAAGTAAAATATATACGACATCCACAGGTTCAATTTTACTTAAATCAAGTTTAAAGATATCTTGAACAAGATGTGTTGCGTAACTATCCGTTTTTACACTACGGCTGATTGTGGTAATTTGATGTTCTTTCTCAAATAGTTGTTTAGCAACACGCTGAGATGTTTTACCATAACCGATAAATAATATATGCATAGAAAACTCGTTGAGGGGACATGACTTCAGTCCATCAGTTACAAGGCGTTGGATCGGCTTCAGCAGCCCTACTCGAAAAACTAAATATTTTTACCACAGATGATTTATTGTTTCATCTGCCACGTGATTATGAAGACCGCAGTACGATTATTCCAATGAATCAACTTGTGGTTGGGCGGAGCTATTTACTCGAAGGTGAAGTCAAATCAATTGATTTCCCTCCGGGAAAACGAAAATCTATGGCAGCCTTGGTGCAAGATGAATTCGGTAAAGTCACCTTACGCTTTTATCATATTTATAAAAACCTGACTGATAAAATAAAACCCGGTCATCGCTTACGTATTTTTGGTGAAGTCCGTGTAGGTGCTCGCGGCCTTGAGATGTATCATCCTGAAATTCAACTCATTCATGAACATACACCTCTACCAAAAACTCAGCTGACAGCAATTTATCCAAGTACCGATGGGTTAACTCAACCCAAATTACGCGAATATGTAAAACAAGCTTTAAAGCATCATAGTGATGCCTTACCAGAGCTACTCCCAAAGCAATATACCAATGGCTATGCGCTTAAAGAGGCTTTGTATTACATTCATGAGCCTCCCGTGGATGCCAACATGCTGCAATTGGCTCAAGGCTCGCACCCCGCACAGCAAAGGCTTATTTTTGAAGAGCTAGTTGCACACCAAATTAGTTTACTTAATCGACGTGCTTATATTCGTCAAATTGCGTCACCTGCATTTTCAAGCAGTAAAGTATTAGCTAAAAAACTATTAGAAGCTTTACCATTTCAAATGACCAATGCACAAAAACGTGTATCTAAAGAAATTTTAAATGACTTAAAACAACACCAACCTATGCTACGCCTAGTACAAGGTGACGTTGGTGCTGGAAAGACCTTGGTTGCCGCTGTAGCCGCTTGCCATGCTTTAGAAGCAGATTGGCAGGTTGCATTAATGGCTCCGACTGAAATTCTTGCAGAACAGCATTATTTAAACTTTAAACGTTGGTTTGAACCATTAGGTGTAACCGTGGCATGGTTATCTGGCAAACAAAAAGGTAAAGCGCGTGCTCAAGCAGAGCAGCAAATTAAAGAAGGCCATGCAGAACTTATTGTTGGTACACATGCCCTATTTCAAGATAACGTCGGGTTTGCCAAATTAGGATTAGTGATTATTGATGAACAACATCGTTTTGGTGTAGATCAACGTTTAGCTTTACGTAATAAAGGTGCTGAGCAATTCACCCCACATCAACTCGTGATGACAGCTACTCCGATTCCGAGAACACTGGCAATGAGTGCGTATGGTGATTTAGACACATCCATAATTGATGAGTTACCACCGGGCCGTACACCTATTCAAACCGTTACGATTCCACTTGATCGTCGTGAGGAAGTACTGCAACGAATTGCTTCGAATTGTAGAGATGGGAAACAGGCCTATTGGGTATGCACATTAGTTGAACAGTCTGAGACTTTAGATGCTCAAGCAGCAGAAGCAACTTACCAAGAGATGAAAGAACGTTTTCCTGAACTCAATATTGGTTTGGTGCATGGCAAAATGAAAGCCGATGAAAAGCAAGCCGTCATGCAAGCACTTAAAAATAATGAATTACAGCTTCTTATCGCAACAACAGTGATTGAAGTTGGAGTAGACGTTCCTAACTCTTCCATTATGGTGATTGAAAATGCCGAGCGTTTAGGGCTTTCTCAACTACACCAATTACGTGGCCGCGTAGGTCGAGGTGCTCAAGCCAGTTTTTGCGTACTTTTATATAAAACGCCTCTCTCTCAAAATGGACAAGAAAGACTTTCTATTTTAAGAGAAAGTAATGATGGCTTTGTGATTGCCGAAAAAGATCTGGAATTACGTGGACCGGGTGAATTACTAGGAACTAAACAAACTGGGGATATGGGATTTAGGGTGGCCCGATTAGAACGAGATGATCACTTACTGAGTCAGGCTCACTATGTAGCACAGCAAGTTTTAAAAGATTATCCAGAACAGGCAGATGCTCTATTAAAACGTTGGCTTCCTGAGGCACCTCGCTACGCGTATGTTTAATTTTTTAAACTTCCAACCTCTTATTCAGTTATTTTCACCTTGCTCATTGTGCGAGTTAGGCACGCGAGAAAAATCCTCGCTCTGTAAAGACTGTTGGGAACAGCTACCTTGGCTTAAACAAACCATTCAACGTAATAATCAATCTGTTCTTGTGGCCTGTAATTATGCTTATCCGGTTAACCGGATCATTCAGCAGTTTAAATATGAACAAAAGTTACATTATCAGATCTTATTAGGTGAAATTTTAAAACAATTAAAATTTCCCAAGGTACAAGCGATCGTACCCATGCCTATTTCCAATCAACGTTTAATTGAGCGTGGTTTCAATCAGTCTTTGCTACTTGCCAATATCTTAAGCAAACACTTAAAAATACCTGTTTGGCAACCAATTCAACGCTTAAATGAACACGCTCAAAAAGGACTTTCTCGACTAGAACGCTTTGAAAATATCGAACAACAATTTTTACCCCATCATCAAGAGAAACGACGTTATCGCCGTGTTCTCATTATTGATGACGTGATAACCACGGGAAGCTCTGTAAATGCGCTCAGTCAAGCACTTAAACAATTAGGCTGCACATCCATTCATACGGCGTGCCTAGCAGCAACGCCGAAGAGTTAAGCTATTGCAGTGTAGATAAATACTCTTCACACCAAGGAATGACAATTTCTCGGGTCAATGGTGCAAGTTGAGTTTCAGAATCATTTAAATCTATCCACTTCATTTCTGCAATTTCGGCTGCAATTTTAGGAGCCTGATCGAGCTGAACAAGATATAAATGACTCATCAAAATATGATCTGGCTCATTGGCAGCGGCTGTTTCGAAATGACCAATAAATTGCTCAATCACACAAGAGCTACCGACTTCTTCCAAAATTTCTCGCTGCATGGTGATCTCTGGTGCCTCATTAGGTTCAAGCTTGCCACCCACTTGCATAAAAGCATGTGTATTATGTTTTCTTACAAGCAACAACTGATTTTGCTCATTTAAGATCACTGCGGCAGCGACCGTAATTGTTTTCACCTATTTAACCTCGTTTATGGTTGAACATCTGCATTTGTCCATTTTGGAGCAGGAGCCTGATATTGCTCAAACTGTCGAAGAATATCTTCAATTTTGTCTGAGGCGATCAATTTATCAACGAACCGTGCTTGGCTGAATCCATTATCCACTGTTCCTTGAATCATTTTAAGTAAATCTTCATAAAAGCCCGCTACATTTAAGAAAGCACATGGCTTTTGATGAATACCTAATTGCGCCCAGGTCCATTGTTCAAAGATTTCTTCCAATGTACCAGCGCCACCCGGCAAAGCAATAAAGCCATCTGAAAGATCCGCCATCTTGGTTTTACGCTCATGCATATTTTCAACCACATATAATCTGGTTAAACCCGGATGAGCTAACTCACGATCAACTAAAGCACGAGGGATCACACCAATGACTTGTCCACCTGCTTGTAAGGCGCTATCGGCAACTACACCCATTAGGCCTGAGCGACTACCACCATAAACTAAGGTTTTACCTTGTTTTGCAATAGCCTCGCCTGTAGCTTGGGCAATTTTTTGGAAAATTGGGTCTGAACCAAGAGATGAACCACAGAAAATACAAATTGATTTCATAGTGTAAAAAACCGTTTTATTGAACTGTCATGCTGACAAACTAAACTATCGATAGAGTTTTTTTTTGCAAAATAGCGTATTGGCAAGTGTTTTTCGGCAAATCCTTGTCTAAAATACACCCATCCATTTCCATCAGACTGCGTGAGGAAAAAAGACACATGCTTGAAGCCTTTTATGCCACAGAACGCGGAAGTCTGGAAGATGCCACCATCAATGGTGGATTTGATCTACATCCCGAATTAGTCTGGGTTGATCTTATTGCACCCTCGCAAGAAGAGCAACAATGGGTATTAGATGCCTATGACCAAAATTTACCAACACTAAAGTCGCTTGAAGACATTTCATCTTCTGCACGATTTTACCGTGATGATGACGGTATTTTGCACATCAGTACTTATTTTTTAACGAAAAATAAAAATTATCAGGTGGACGGTGACGCAGAAGACTCATCACATATTTTAGCAATGGTGCAAACGGTCGCTTTCATTTTGCATAAAGACCGCCTCTTTACGATGCGCGGAGAAAAATTAGTTGCGTTTCGCGCCTTTCGGGCACGCGCTCGTCGAAATGACTATGACATGGACTATAAAGATCCAACGTGGATTTTATTAGGTCTTCTTGAAGCAAAACTCGATGAGCTTGCGGATATCTTAGAAGATATCCACAAAGATTTAGAAAAATACTCCACAGAGGTTCTTAATAACCACCAACGTGAAAAAATTCTAGATCTCGATGACATGATTACGCGCCTAGCTCAACAAGAAGATATGCTAGGAAAAGCACAGCTTTGTCTGATTGATTTACGACGAGTACTTACTTTTTTATCGCGTCCGCGAGCATTAGGCAGTCATATCTATGATGCTGACATTCGAGAGCTCAGTGAAGATGTGCGTTCACTGGTAGAACATGATGCGTTCTTATTCCAAAAAGTACGATTCTTACTTGATACGACGTCCGGATTCATTAACACCGAACAGAATGACACGATTCGTCGATTCTCGATCTTACCAAGCATGTTAGCTCCTCCGATGCTTATCGCCAGTATTTACGGCATGAACACTGATGTATTACCTTTTGCACATGGTACGACCAGTTTCTTCGTTGTTTTACTCATTATTATGGGTTTCTTTATTGGGCCGATCATTTATTTCCGCTGGAAAAAATGGATCTAAGCTTTGTAATAAAATGCTAATTTCGAGCATAAAAAAGCACCTAAATATAGGTGCTTTTTTACATCTAAAACATCAGATCATTTGCAGGTCGTCCTGCAAATGACAGGCTTGAATGATCTTCAGCATTTTTTCAGGGACATTTTTAAAATGCAAACCAGTATTTTTGGGAGTCTCTCGTAACCATTGAACTAAAACAGCCAAGGCCAAGGTACTACCATGCTCAAGCTCAGTTAAATCCACCACAAGTGGGAAGCTTTGCTGCTTCTTTATGATAGCCAAACCTGCTTGATACTGTTGTTCCGCATTTTCAAAATCAATTTTTCCCGAAACAACCAATTGTTGGTTGAGATACTGAACCACACGTCACCTACTTATTTCTTTTTGTTTTGATTAACAGCCGCGTCTGCATCAGGTTGGAAAGTTGCAATTGCTTTATTTAAATCACCGCCATTGCGTTTCACTGTTGCAGCAAACTGATTACGGAACTGTAATCCTAGATCAATACCAGAGACATTGATATTACGGATTTTCCATTGAGTACCTTTGTCAGCTAACTGGAAAGAAACAGGAATTTTTTCACCATTGTGATTAAAGTCCAATGTCACTACAGGGTTCTTACCCGCAGTTGCCTTGTAAGGACGCATGGTATAGCTTTGATTTGTATATTTAGCAAATGCGCTACCGTAATTTTCAATTAATGTATTACGGAAGTTTGTTTCAAACTGAGCACGCTGTGCAGCTGTACTATACTGATTCGTCGCATAAGTACCCATCACAATACGAGTGAACGCTTGTGAATCAACATACGGGTCTAAGTTCTGACGTACAATTGATTTTACTAAAGCAGGATTGTTCTGCAACTTAGCATGATCTGCTTTTAAACGAGCGATCAAGCCATCAGCAACACGCTTGATAAAATCAGGTGGTGCTTCCGAAGGTGCAGCAAAAGCTGTACCTGCAATCATAGTAGACAAAAGACTTGCTGTCAGGGTTTGTTTAAACAACGTATTCACCTGGAACCACTCCTTCAAATAAACTCTTACTCAACAAATGACGGCTGTGCACTGCTGTCGGTACTTGCAGGAGCTTTTTCTTCTGCTGAGGATGAACCAGCGGCAACTTTACCTGCGCCACCACCAGTAATAAATTTACTAATTAAATCTTCTAAATCCATGGTTCCCTGGGTATTTGAAATTGTATCGCCACGTTTAAGATAGTTTAAACCACCACCTGGAACGACTTTCAAATATTTCTCACCCAATAAACCATTGGTTGCAACCATTATATAAGCATCCTCATCAATACTGGTGATGGAGGACATGTTACTGATCAGTTGCTGTTCCATTGCTTTTTGTTGCTCTGGGGAAGCCTGCGTATAATCAGAACTATAACGTAGTTCATCTAAAGCATTTTTTTGAACTTCTTTTAGCTGCTCAGCATTAAAACTTGTCAATTTTCCATCTAAACCAAACGTTACGGTAGCCAAACGCGTAACTGGATCAAGGGTAATTGAATCAACACGACCAATTGTGACACCGCTCATCGTTACTTTAGCACGAGGCTTTAAACCATTGACGTTATCAAACTGAGCCTTCATGGTATAACTATCATTTAAGTTAGTACCAACAAGGCCACTAACTTTCATGGCTAAAAAGAACAAGGCAATACCGAAGATAATAACAAAGATACCTACGGCCAGCTCACTACTACGTGATTTCATTAAATCCCTCCGAACATGACCGCAGTCAACACGAAATCAAAACCTAAAACACATAATGAAGAATATACAACTGTTCTCGTCATTGCAGTTGCGATTCCTTCTGGAGTTGGATCACACGCATATCCTTGATATACCGCAATCCATGTACACAACAAAGCAAACACAATACTTTTGATAATGCCATTTACGACATCATGCCCAAATTGCACATTGTTTTGCATTCCGCTCCAGAATGAGCCTTCATCGACGCCAAGAAAATCGACACCTACCATTTTACCGCCCACAATACCAATCGCAGCAAAAATGACAGTTAGCATCGGTAAACTGACCACTCCCGCCCAAAGACGCGGTGATACGATTTGTTTTAATGGGTCAACCCCGATCATTTCCATGCTGGCAAGTTGTTCACTTTGCTTCATTGAACCAATTTCTGCTGTTAATGCAGAACCTGCTCGGCCAGCAAATAATAAAGCAGCAACCACAGGTGCCAATTCACGCAGCAATGTTAAAGACACCATTGTGCCTAGCATTGATTCACTGCCGACGTTCACTAAAATTGAGTATCCTTGTAAACCCAGTACCAAACCAATAAATAGGCCCGACACAGTGATAATTAACAAAGACATCACTCCTACCCGATGCATTTGGTAAATAAATCGTCCAAAACCACCAGATGAAGGAAAAGAAAAAACAATTTGTAAGAGCATTAGTGCCGCAACACCAATCCCTCGAATCCGCTCAATAACGAGTCTACCTAACCAGGCAATCGTATTCATGGACGAACCTCGTTATCTAAATAGGCTTGATGACTAAATTGGTATTCAACTGGTCCTTCTGCCGAACCTGTTAAGAATTGGCGCACAAATGGAGAAGCATATGCCTGTAATTCTTCTGGTGTTCCTTCCCCCTGAATTTTTCCTTCTGCTACAACATAAATGTAGTCAGCAATAGAAAGGGTTTCGGGAACGTCATGCGAAACAATAATTGTGGTTAAATCTAAAGCTTCTCGCAATGAACGGATTAAACGTGTCAAAACACCTTTTACAATAGGGTCTTGCCCTGCAAACGGTTCATCGTACATGATTAAATCGGGGTCAAGCGCGATCGCACGTGCCAAAGCGACACGACGGTTCATACCACCTGAGAGTTCTGTAGGCATTAATTGTTCAGAACCACGTAAGCCTACTGATTCAAGTTTTAATGCAACCAGTTCAGCAATTAGATTTTCAGGAAGCTTGGTATGTGCTCGAATTGGGAATGCTACATTTTCATAGACAGACATATCCGTAAATAAAGCACCGCTCTGAAATAACATTCCCATACGTGCACGGGCTGAAAAAAGTTCCTGACGAGACATTTTTGCAATATCTTTACCGTCGAGCAAAACTTCACCCTGATCAGGAACTAACTGTCCACCGATCAGACGTAATAATGTTGTTTTACCTGTACCAGAAGGTCCCATAATAGCCGTAATCTGGCCACGACGTATATTTAAACTAATATTGTCATAAATGACGCGTTCCCCTCGATTAAAACTCAAATTTTTCACTTCAATAAGTGGTTGAGTCGAGAGAGGAGTTTTATTATTCATAATGGCAATCGTTCCTGCACTTTTATGCACGCATACTATAACACTGAAAATTGGCAAACTTGTTGTTATTTTGACAAAAGCAAAGCTAACTTAGTTGGTAGAAATAGAAGAGGTATGTTCGTAAAAAGAGGTTAATTCAGAAATTTGAAACTGCTCAATAGAACTTCCAGTTATAAAAGCATAGGCAAAATAAACCCCATTACACAAAACAAGTGCAATAAAAAGATAAGGCAAGCCATGCTGAACTAATAAGTTCTTCAACTGTGCCATTATTGTTTCTTTTCGTTTACTTTTACTCATTATTTAATAAAAAATTGAACCAATTCACACTTTGTTATTTTATAACAAAACTGAAAAATAAGAAAGGCCAGTATTTCTACTGGCCTTTCTTTAAACAAACTATTGATTAACGGTCGAATTTACGACGCGGTTTATCATCAAAACTACGACGTGGACGATCTTCACCACCGAAGCTACGTTTTGGGCGATCTTCGCCACCAAACGCTGGACGCTCACCACGTGGTTTATCATCAAAGCTACGACGCGGTTTATCGTTAAAGCCACCTTCGCGGCGTGGACGATCTGAGTTGAACTCACGACGTGGACGATCTTCGCCACCAAATGATGGACGTTCACCACGTGGTTTGTCATCAAAGCTACGACGCGGACGATCTTCACCACCGAAAGTACGTTTTGGACGGTCACCAAAACCATTTTCACGACGTGGTTTGTAATCTACACGGTTACCACGGTTGTCATCATTTGAGTCAAAACGCGGTTTATCGTTGAAGCCACCTTCGCGACGCGGACGATCTGAGTTGAACTCACGACGTGGACGATCTTCAAAACCACCTTCACGGCGTGGGCGATCTGAATTGAACTCGCGACGTGGACGATCTTCGCCACCAAATGATGGACGTTCACCACGTGGTTTGTCATCAAAGCTACGACGTGGACGGTCATCACGACCACCTTCACGGCGTTTGAAGTTGCTTTCGCCTTCAAAACGACGACCACCGCCAAAACCGCCACCACGACGACCATCACGACCACCGTTGCCGCCACGACCACGACCACCGCCATCACGACCTGAACGAGCAGGAGGTGGAGATGGCTCTAAGCCTTCAATTTCAGAAACACTTAAACGTGCATCTAAATAGTCTTCAAGCGCACGGATTTTACCGCGTTCACGATAAGTCGCTAAAGTAATTGCTTGACCTGTACGACCAGCACGACCTGTACGACCAATACGGTGTACATAGTCTTCATGTTTCATTGGTAAACCGAAGTTAATTACGTGAGAAATTGTCGGTACATCAAGACCACGTGCAGCAACATCTGTCGCTACCAAGATTTTTGCACGGCCTTCACGAATACTACGTAAACGACGGTTACGAACTGTTTGTGGCATTGCACCGTGAAGTGCAACTACAGAATGACCTGCTTCTGCAAGTTCTTCAGCCAACATATCTGTATCTTCTTGAGTGCTCGCGAATACAACCGCTTGATCAAGAGTTTCATCAGCCAACCAGTGAGTCAGAAGTTTCTTCTTGTGTTCGAAACCATCTGTCCAGTGTAAAGTTTGGGTGATGTCAGTGTTTGTACTGTGACCTGTTTCAATAGCAATACGCTCAGGTTCATTCATCATGCGCTCAGCAAGACGAATAATACGGTCAGCGAAAGTTGCAGAGAACATTAATGTTTGACGACGGTTACCAGCTAAATCGCTGATTGCTTCTAAATCTTCAGAGAAGCCGAGGTCTAACATACGGTCAGCTTCGTCAACGATTAAAGCTTCAACTTTATCTAACTTTAATTGACGACGGTTTACTAAATCTAATAAACGACCTGGAGTCGCAACAATAACTTGCGCGCCTTTAAGTTGTTGGATTTGCTTACCAAAAGGCATACCACCCATGATTGCAGCAATACGAACACCTTTCATGTGACGTACGAAAGCAATCGCATCTTGGCTAACTTGTTGAGCCAATTCACGTGTTGGGCATAAAACTAAAATATTAGGTTGGGTCACAGCTTTCATACGTTCTTTGAACGGAACAAAAGTTTCTTGACCAGCTAAATTATGTAATGTCGGTAATAAAAATGCCGCAGTTTTACCAGAACCAGTCTGGCTAGATACTAGAAGGTCTTTTCCTTCTAAAGCTGCAGGAATAGATTGTTCTTGCACAGGAGTCGGGGTAGTAAAACCTAAACCTTCAAGCGCTTGTTGTAAGGTTTCATGCAAAGAAAATTCGGCAAAAGTTTTGCTCATAGAGAGTTTCACCCTAGTGGGTGCTCCATTTTTAATAAATACAAAATAGACATCGGCACAAAGCGGCAAAGCAAAGTTAGCTGAAACGTTTTTTCAGCAGCAATCCGAGTAACGACGATGTGGACTAAACGCACGCTTGATTACGGCCGAACCTGAAGAATCGCTGAGCGATCGGGGCGCAAGAAATGGTCCTCTCTATGGACAGCGTGCGCTTACAATGAATAGAACAGAATGTTCAGGTAATGAACGGAAATTTAAGTGCGTGGGCGGATTATAGCAGAAAGAAATTAAAAGTCATGTGTTTTAATCAACTTTCTTCATATTTATTGAACTCAGTAACATTTACCCATGGCTAAAAAAATAAAACCCTCTGATAATAGAGGGTTTTATTTATAAATAATTAAATTATTTTGCGGCTTGAGCCCAAGCTGGAACTACAGTTTGCATTAAAGGTTTTAGCATTTTTAGTGAACTTGCAAGCACTTGACCATTTTCAAGAGATTCATTACCACCGCGTGCATCAACCACTACACCGCCTGCTTCTTTAATAATAAGCTCACCAGCAGCGATATCCCATGGTTTTAAACCAAGCTCAAAGAAACCATCAAAACGACCAGCAGCAACATATGCTAAATCTAGGGCAGCTGAACCACCACGACGAATTTGTGCGCCTGCTTGAGTAACCGCTAATAATGAAGCAAAGTGTTGTTCTGCATAAGATACGATCTCACCAGCACGTTTAGCACGGTAAGGATGGCCCACTGCCAAGAATGTATTTTCTAAAGTATCTTTTACATTTACACGAATACGGCGTTGGTTCATAACCGCACCGCGACCGCGACTTGCAGAGAATAATTCGTCACGTACTGGGTCGTAGATTACGCCGTGCTGAGTAACGCCTTTATGCTGAACTGCAATAGAGATACAGAAATGAGGGAAACCATTAATAAAGTTTTGCGTGCCATCAAGTGGGTCGATTACCCAGCACCAGTCTGCATCGTGGCCTTTGCCTTCTTGCAAACCAAACTCTTCACCTAAGAAGCTATGGTTTTTATAACTTTTACGTAATGTATCAATCGTCAATTGTTCCAAATAACGATCTACACGTGTTACTGGGCCATCAATGCCTTTCTCTTCAACTTGCAAATCGAGTTTATGACGATTTTGATGCGCTTTTAAAAGCTCTTGACCAACTGTTTGAGCCGCACGCGCAGCCATAACCACCATAGGTTCCATTGAACACCCACTACAATACAAATTTGAAGATTTTGACAAAGAATAATGCATAAAAGCGCATACATTTTAGCAAATGAATGCGCTTTAGGGGAAAAAATGTTTCAAAAATTTTATTAAAGGCTTAAACCACCTGATTTAGCTTAAGCCAAGCTCGTTCAATTGAGTTCAAAATACCTTTAGCATCTAGGCCACAATCTTGTAGCATTTGGCCATGTGACGCTTGCTGCAAGAACAAATCTGGCAGACCTAAATTAATGATAGGTTTAACAATTTGTTCTTGTGCCATGAACTCATTTACTGCACTGCCTGCACCACCCATAATCGCGTGTTCTTCAACAGTTACAAATAATTGTGTATGTTCAGCCAAATCACGAATAATTTTTTCATCAAGTGGTTTCACAAAACGCATATTTACAACACGCACACCAACATCATGTTTTTGTGAAAATTGCTCAGCAGCTTCTATGGCAACCATAACGCGACTACCAAACGCTAAAATCGTAATCTGCTCATCACAAGCAGGTTTAATTTCAGCAATGACTTCTGCCTTGCCTAATTCAATAGCAGTTAGCTCTTGCTGAATTTCAACACCTACCCCAGCACCACGAGGGTAACGTACTGCTGCTGGCCCATTATAAGCATAGGCAGTATGCAACATCTGGCGGCATTCATTTTCATCTTTTGGTGCCATGATGACCATGTTCGGAACTGTACGCATATATGCATAGTCATATGCACCAGCATGAGTTGGACCATCTTCACCAACCAAACCAGCACGGTCAATACCGAAAGTTACATCAAGATTTTGTAATGCAACATCATGAATAAGTTGGTCGTAACCACGTTGCAAGAATGTTGAATAGATTGCAACAACAGGTTTTAACCCTTCACACGCCATTCCTGCTGCAAGTGTTAATGCATGCTGTTCAGCAATTGCAACATCGAAGAAACGTTTTGGAAATTCTTTAGCAAACTTAACCATGCCCGAGCCTTCACACATGGCTGGAGTAATCGCTAATAAACGTTCATCCTGTGCAGCTTCATCACACAACCATTGACCAAATACATCAGAATATTTTGGTGGCGTTTTACCTGCTGAAGTCGCATTAATTTTGCCAATTGCATGATAGGTAATTGGGTCAGCTTCTGCCGGAGTAAAGCCTTTACCTTTTTTAGTATAGACGTGGACTAAGCGTGGACCTTTACGCTTTTTCAATGCATTAAATACTTGAACGAGTTGATTTACATCATGTCCATCAAAAGGACCGAAGTAGTCAAAACCAATTGCTTTAAATAAATTATCGGCCGCATCTGTTGCCGATTGATGTAAACGAGAGTTGTACGTCCATTTCGGATGCGGCTGTACATAAGCCTCACCATGTTCATCGACATTAACTAAATGACCTTTTTCCCAAATTGCAGCTAAATGCTTAGCAAAACCACCTGTACTGCAAGAAATCGACATGTCATTGTCATTAAGTACAACAATTAAATCAGCATCGTGTGCCACAGCATCGTTCATGGCTTCAAATGCCATACCTGCTGTCATTGCGCCATCACCCACAATACAAACAACTTCACATGGGTCATTTTGATATCGACGTGCTAAAGACATTCCCAAACCTGCCGAAATTGCAGTTGATGAATGCCCTACTCCAAAAGTATCAAAAACTGATTCTTCTCTAGCTGGAAATGCTGCTAAACCATTCTTAGCACGGATTGTTGTCATTTGCTCACGGCGACCAGTCAAGACTTTATGGGGGTACGCCTGATGACCTACATCCCAAACTAATCGGTCATTTGGAGTATTAAAGCAATAATGCAGCGCAACCGTCAGCTCAACCACGCCGAGGTTAGCACCGAAATGGCCACCACTCTGGCCTGCTGCATATAAAATATATTGACGCAACTCATCAGCCACTTGAACCAATTGGCTATGCTCGAGCTGACGTAATTGTTGAGGATGATCAATTGCATCTAACAATGGCGTAACAGGGCGTTGAGTTGGAATTTCGGTATACAACATATGTGGCAAAGCCTTTATAAGCCTGGCAAATCCTAAGCTGGGTCAAAATGGGTCGATCATACAATCGAATGAAGTCACCTTCAATCAGCCACATTTGCGAACGAGGTCATGCAAAGCAGTCTCTCATACAGTATGGGTATGGTTGGCAGATTATCCTGAATAATCTGACTATTTATCAACTATTATCGTCTTCTTTATACAAAAAAGAAAACCTTAGTGCTCAAAATGATTATGACAATTCGACCAATCTCCCAGCATTACGCTATACTTTAAACCGTTTTCGGTTAAAAGATGAGTTAATCTGTGCCTATAGAGTTCATTGCAACATCAAAACTCCCGACTGCTTTTGGTGAATTCAATATTTCTGTGTTTCAAGATCCAGTATCAGGTGAAGAACATGTGGCACTGTCTAAAGGGTTAGAAAATCCACCCACAGGCCCTGTTTTAGTACGTGTTCATTCAGAATGCTTAACAGGTGATGCTTTTGCGTCATTAAAATGTGACTGCGGCCCTCAATTACAGGCAACTCAAAAGCTCATTAACGAAGCAGGTCAAGGCGTTATTTTATATTTACGCCAAGAAGGCCGTGGTATTGGGCTTACGAATAAAATTCGTGCGTATGCCTTACAAGATCAAGGTCATGACACGGTAGATGCAAATTTACTTTTAAATTTGCCAGCTGATGCGCGCCGTTATGACATGTGTAGCATTATGCTCGATCACTTAAAAGTAAAAGAAGTTAAGTTAATTACTAACAATCCTTTGAAAATTCAGGCACTCAAGGATCAAGGTATTAATGTGGTTGGTCGTGTTCCTTTAACGGTTGGACGTAATCCTTTTAATGAACAATATTTAAAAACTAAACGTGAACGCATGGATCACCTTTATCAAAAAGATGATTTCTAAAACAAAATTATAAACTTAAAAATAATTGGAAGGGATTTTTAAGACATTTCTTAAAAATCCCTTACTTTTTTTATGGTTTTGTGTTTTGATGTATCTATCTCCTATCTCAATCATCTTTGAGGGTCACTATGCAACATCCGACTTCAACAGATATTCAACGTGTCCGCGAATTTCTCCTCGATTTACAAGCCCGTATTTGTGCTGGTTTAGAACAACAAGAAAAAGCTGGCGGTGGTACGGGTGAATTCATTATTGATGATTGGGAACGTCCAGAAGGTGGTGGTGGTCGTTCACGAGTTTTACAAAATGGCACCGTGATTGAAAAAGGTGGTGTGATGTTTTCTCACATCAACATTAGTAAACTGCCCACTTCTGCTACAGAAAGACATCCTCAAATTGCTGGTGCTAAAGCACAAGCGCTTGGTGTGTCATTAGTCATTCACCCTAAAAACCCGAATATTCCAACCTCCCATGCCAATGTACGTTTATTCGTTGCAGAGCCTGAAGGACAAGATCCAATTTGGTGGTTTGGCGGTGGTTTTGACTTAACACCGTTCTATCCAGATGAACAGGATGTTATCGACTGGCATCAAGCCGCATATGACCTATGCCAGCCTTTTGGTGACAATGTCTACGCTGAACATAAAAAATGGTGTGATGACTATTTCTATCTAAAACATCGAGATGAACAGCGTGGTGTCGGTGGTTTATTCTTTGATGATTTAAATTGCTGGGATTTCGAAACCTGCTTTAAATATATCCAAGCTGTAGGCAATGGTTATTTAAATGCCATTCTGCCAATTTTTGAAAAACATCGTGAACAGCCTTATACCGAAGCTCAACGAGAGTTCCAGCTTTACCGTCGTGGTCGTTATGTCGAATATAATTTAGTCTATGACCGCGGAACATTGTTTGGCTTACAAACAGGTGGACGTATTGAGTCTATTTTAGTCAGCCTGCCTAATCTTGCAGCTTGGTCATATCGTCCACAATGGGATGAAGACTCACCAGAGAAATGTTTAACCGACTATTACTTAAAACCACGTGATTGGTTAAACCTAAAAGAAAAAGTTGCTTAATTTTTTGCTTTTCGGAGATTCTTTGGCTTCCACCCTAAAGAATCTCCTTTTTTATTTCCAATTTTCCAAAACTCATTCAAATATTTTTTCTTATTAAAATTTGGCTTATAGTGAGGCCTGCTGAAAATTCAGTACAGACTTTATCTGCCTCATGCCATTTTAAAATTTTGGATATAAGAATGACCAAACAGTTTGCAGTAATTGGCAACCCCATCGAACAATCACGCTCTCCTGAATTGCATCATGCTTTCGCTCAAAAAACAGGTGTTGACCTAGACTACCAAAAACGTCTCGCACCTCTTGATGGTTTTGAGCCGAGTATGCGTAGTTTCTTTGAAAATGGCGGGAGTGGCATGAACGTTACCGTACCGTTCAAAGAACAGGCGTTTGCTTTGTGTGATGTGCTGACTGAACGTGCTCAAATTGCCAAAGCTGTAAATACACTTTGGATGGAAAATGGCAAATTGCATGGTGACAATACAGATGGCCAAGGCTTAGTTGCCGCAATTCAAGCTTTAGATTGGAACCTAGAAAATACAACTATTTTAATTTTAGGTGCTGGTGGTGCAACTCGTGGTGTTATTTACCCGCTTGTGCAGGCTGGCGCTAAAAAGATTGTGATTGCAAACCGGACTATTGCTCGTGCTGATCAACTTGTAGATGACTTAAAAGCAGCAGTCCCACAAGCTCAATTACAAGCAATTTCTCTAAATGAGCTAGAAGGGAAATTTGATATTGTAATTAATGCAACTTCTGCAAGCCTATCTGGTGATGCATTACAACTACCAGAAAGTCTAGAGTTCAAATATGCCTATGAGATGGCCTATGGCAAGTCATCTAGCTTCCTTGATCAAGCAAAACAACGCAATGTGCCTTATGCAGAAGGTTTTGGCATGCTCGTTGGTCAAGCGATTGAAGCCTTCTATATCTGGAATGGCGTAAAGCCAGAATTAAAAGATTTTCTATAAGTCAAAAAAAGAACCTACTTAAGTAGGTTCTTTTTATCTCAGCTATTATTTTTTAGCTGCAACCATCTGCTTATAAACATCTCGGAAAATCTCATAATCAATAAATTCATTATGTTCAGGTTTTAAATTCTGAATTGTTTTTTCCGTAAGTTGCTGTTTGCGAGCAGCGATATAAACTTTACCTAAAATATCAGCTGTTTCTGACAACAAGTGTTTTTCTTCGTCAGAACTACCATTTTGTTTTTCAAACTCTAATTGATACTGTTTTGAGAAAAGCTCTGCAGGTTGCTTATATTGTTTCTGTAGTTTTTGCCATACTTCACGCCCAGCTTCACCTTGTATTGTTGTGATCACAATATGGTCCACAGCTCGGCCTAAGTCATTATCAAATTGGTCTTCTTGCTCAAGATGATGCTTTTTCTGCAACGCCTCAATACGTTCTAAAGCTTTACCTTGTGGGTTATAGGTTTCCTCTTCAGAGAACCAGTAAGCATAAACCTCGGCAATTTCTTGCAACTGTTGAACTGAATAATAATGAATATATGACGGTTTTTCGGCAGTTAATTTTGCAATAAACACAGCCTTATAAGTTTTGTCATAAGTATGCGTTGCATCATAAGTTTTATCTGCAAGCACAGCCAGATTTGCATCTAAATCTTGCACATCGCTATGGATGCCCACAGGATGCTCTAAAACATCACTTTGCCCAAGCTTTTCGCCAAAACCTTTAATAAAGTTTTCAAGCATAGAACCTTTACTTGCTTCAGCTACAGACTTAGCTTGTTTAAGCTGCTGCTGATCAATTGAAGTCGCTTTCCCATAATTGAGAATTTGCATATCTGCTTTAATATTAAAGCGGTGCTTAAACTCAGCTGGCGTATAATCGACATCGTAGTCCATATTAACTGCACGGCCTTTGTCATCTAAAGCTACATCAATTGTGATAGGGTTTCTTTGCTTCGGTAAAGCTTGTTCAATTTCGTCCTTATGTTTTAACCAAAGAGTTTTAAATGCTTCATCATTAATAAACTGGTTTTGGTTATAAGCTTCAAAAGTTTGCTTTAAAGCGTCCTGACGAGACTTGATTTGCGCTTTTTGGATACTTGTATCGCTCTGATCTAGCACATCAACACCGTAGATCTGACAATAATTAATATCACCTAAAGCGACTGGTCTTTTAAGTGATTTTAATTCAATACATTGATCTTCAGTCAGTGCAACTACTTCTTCATTTTCTGAAGTTTGTTCAGCCTCTGCTACAGCCACATCACCCGCCTCTTCACTAGAAGCAGATTCTACTTCTTCATCTTCAGAAGTAGAGGTATTACCTAAATGAGCATTAACAAGTGAGTACAACTGTTGACTAACAGCAGCGGCATCATCAGAAGAAACTTTTTGTTCTTCTTTACCAGCAATGCCTTTTTTCGCATCAGAAGACGCAATCTCTGCGGCAAGCGTTTCAGCAAGTTTTTCGTCATCAACACCTAAAACACTTTTTTGAAGATATTTTTCATTGACTTGCCCGTACAAATCTACTTCTAAAAGCAATTGCTCAACCGTCGTTTTTAAACGAATTTTTTCAACCGCACCCGCTTTACGATCAGCCTCAGTCAACGATACACGTTGTAAGTTTTGCGGTTCAGCTAATCGGTATGAAACAGCACTTGAAGCTTTAAGATATTCAATAAACTTTTTCATATCGACATTTTTAAAGAAGGCTTTATATTTTGAGAAATCAATATAGGCCAAATTATTTTGATTATCTTTATTGACCAGATATGGCATCAAACCAAAATAATTTATGTAAAACTTATAATTCTCAAGGTCAAGCACCATTGGCAATTTTGCCTGAACTAAAAGTGTCGGTTTTTCATATTTGGCAGTTAAATTAAATGAACCCATTTTTTGACGATAATGTATTGAGCCGTCATAACTAAACTGCAAATCATTTAACAAATTAAATAATACGGCATTAATTTTTTCAGAACGTGCTGATGAAGTCAGTCCCAAATCACCTTGTTCATTTGCAATCGCTGCATATAAGGTTTGTTTCTGTGCCCGACTTAAGGCAACTTTTTGCTCACGTAAATATTGATCAACTTTCTTTTGTAATTCAGCATCTAACTTAGAAGTATTCTCAGCTTTTACATTTTGTTTTATTTGTGAGGGATCAACGGTAATTTTAAAGTTTCCGCGATAATCATAACTCGGGTATTCATACATCGCATTAACACTTTGAATAGCTTTTTGCTCTAAACTCGCAGATGCCACCTGTGGACGCACGGTGTGTTGTGTACATGCGGTCAAGCCCAAACTAAATAAACATAAACTGAGATATTTTAAATGCATAACCTTTTTTAAAACCTTATCGCTTTATCTTTTTAACAAAACTTGCTAAAAATAAGAAAATTAGTTGTTTTTTCACATAAAAGTATAAGTCCCGACTTTAGCAGAAATTATAATTTCAGGTGTATTTATTTTCGACAAAATTCGCTTTTCTGACATTTCTTTCGGGTGCGATTAACATTGTATTTTTATCATGCGAGTGAATAATCAAATCATCGATTCAGATAATCCCACAATGATTCAAAATTAGGATTAAAGCCATGCCAGCATATAAAGCTCCGCTACACGATATCCGCTTCTTAATGAATGAAGTACTAGACTATCCTGCCCACTACAAAACTTTATCGAACGGTGAAAATGCAGATCCTGATACAGTAGATATGATTCTTGAAGGTGCGGCAGATTATTGTGAAAACGTATTGTCGCCACTTAACCAATCTGGTGATGAAGAAGGTTGCCATTTTGACAACGGCGAAGTAACTACTCCCAAAGGCTTTAAAGAAGCTTATGACCAATTCGTAATGGGCGGTTGGCAAGGTCTTTCTTACCCAGAAGAATTTGGTGGTCAAGGCCTTCCAATGTCTTTAAATCTGATTAAATCAGAGATGATGGGTACTGCAAACTGGTCATTTACCATGTACCCAGGTTTAAGCTCTGGTTGTATGAATACTATTTTGCAATTCGGTACTGATGAGCAAAAACAAACTTATATGCCTAAGCTTGTTGAAGGTACTTGGAGCGGCACAATGTGCTTAACCGAACCTCAATGTGGTACAGACTTAGGACAGGTAAAAACTAAAGCTGAACCTCAAGCAGATGGTACTTATAAAATCACTGGTACAAAAATCTTCATTTCTGCTGGTGAACATGATTTAACTGAAAACATCATTCATATCGTACTCGCACGTCTTCCAGATGCACCTGCTGGTACTCGTGGTATCTCATTATTCATCGTACCAAAATTCATGCCTACAGCTGATGGTGGTGTTGGTGAGCGTAATACAGTCGCTTGTGGTTCAATCGAACACAAAATGGGAATCCGTGCATCTGCAACTGCGGTACTCAACTTTGATAATGCAACTGGTTATTTAATCGGCGAAGTGAACAAAGGCCTACATGCAATGTTTACCTTCATGAATACAGCACGTATTGGTACTGCTGTTCAAGGTATTGCACACGCTGAGTTATCGTTCCAAGGCGCATTACCATATGCCAAAGATCGTATGTCAATGCGTGCGCTTTCTGGTAAAAAAGATCCAGATAAAGTTGCTGATGCAATTATTCACCACGCAGACGTACGTCGTATGCTGTTAACTCAAAAAGCAATCGCTGAAGGCGGTCGCTCAATGATTTACTACGCTGCTCAAATCGCTGACAAAATGACAGACGCTTTAGCACGTGGTGATCAAGCTGCTTTTGAAGACTACGATGATAAACTTGGTTTCTATACACCAATTTTAAAAGGTTTCTTAACTGAACTTGGTTTAGAAGCTGCTAACCACGGTATGCAAGTTTACGGTGGCCATGGCTACATTAAAGAATGGGGTATGGAGCAAATCGCACGTGATGCACGTATTGCAACGTTGTATGAAGGAACAACTGGTGTTCAAGCACTCGACTTAATTGGTCGTAAAGTGTTGTTAAGTTCAAAAGGTAAAGTAGTTCGTGAATACACTGCTGAAATCTTAAAATTCTGTGCTGCACATGCACGTAATAAATATTTACGTCGTTTTGCTTGGGACTTAACTAAACTTTGTGCTCAGTGGAACACTTTAACAGTTCGTATCATGCTTGCTGCACGTAAAGACCGTGACATCGTATCTTCTGCTTCTGTAGATTTCTTGATGTTCTCAGGCTACGTGATGATGGCTTATTTCTGGGCTCAACAAGCTGTGGTTGCTTCTGAGAAATTAGAAGCAGGTAACGGCCAAGAAACTGCTGAATTCTATAAAGCAAAAATCAAAGTTGCTGATTTCTACTTCGACCGTTTATTACCGCGTGCTCAAGGTCATGCAGAATCAATGGTGACTACATCTCGCACATTAACATCATTACCAGTGGAACACTTTAGCTTCGATTACTAATCATTGTTAAATAGTGAAACGAAAAAGAGCGCAATATAAATTGCGCTCTTTTCATATAAAGAGGTATCTATTCTTTAGTTAAAACATAAGCCTGATTTGGAACAAAATAGTTTTGCTCTAAAAATTCACGATTTTTTCCATAGTCGCTATAAAGTAATTTTTCTAAATTCGTGACCAATTTTTTATTTGAATCAAGATTAAAATAAAAATTAACTTTAGATAATGGACATTGAATTGTTAGCTCGCGCTCTTTTTCATCTACTTTCCAATTTAGAGTAGGACATAACTGATTTACAGCGGCACTTTTAGCACCGTCCTTACTTCCCACACGACCAAAATGGACAACATTCCAATAAGCTGACCCATTTGGTAATAAATTTAAAATGTATTCTGCTTCGCCTGATTCACAATCAGCAAAAGCATCCTCGCATGAAATACGAGTGTGATATCGTCCTACATATTGCAATGAAGCTGCATTTAATTTTTGGGTTTGATCTGAGGTATCTTCAGGTAAAAAAGTTCGTCCAGCGACATAATCCAATGTTTTTATAGACGTACTACTTTTTATTAAGTTTTCTTCATGATTAGAACTAGAACTTGTAGTTGAGTGATCTTTTGAATTGGTATGGTTTATATCGCAAGCACTGAGTGTCATGCACATCGCAGCCACTACAACCACATGCTTAACTGAAAAACGAGACCACTTCAAAGACATATACATTATTCACAGATAACAGCAACAGCTACATTTACGATTCAAATCAAGTATTAGCTGATTGCCGCTTTAAACTCTTAAGCCCTGAAAGGGTGCATTTTAGTAGATGTTAGTTTCGTTCATTTCAATCCTTTACATATTTTAACTATTTTACTTTTTAAAGGACTTTAAACCCGTTATTTTGTCTCCATATTTTTATTAAGCAAGAGCAATAGCTTCTTGTAACTTTTATCTTTAAGGAGAATTAGATGGCCAGTTCTGGTTTATATCGCTCGAACCGACACAGCATGATCGCCGGTGTAATGGGTGGTATTGCTGAACGTTTTGGTTGGAACGTAACTTTACTACGTGTCATTTTTGTTTTGATCTCAATTATGAGTGCTGCCTTTCCAGGAATTTTAGTTTATCTGGTTTTATGGTTAGTGATTCCTAAAAAACAGCCAGAACATATTGAAGGCTATCGACAATCCGTCCGAACAGTAAATGAAGAACAAGTACGTTAATTAATAACTTTGGTCGCTACGGTTGCATCCCCTAATCAACCGTAGCTTTTTTTATGTTTAAAATTACAATTTACGATTTAACTGCTGTTGTAAAGCCGCAATCATATCTGCACGGCTAATGATTCCAATCAGTTTTCGTTCCTCAACCACCGGAATATAGTTAAAAGACTTCTCAACAAAGTAAGGTACAAGGTCTTGAATCGGCTGAGTTGGCAGTACAGTAACTACTCGACGACTCATAATTTGTCTTACGTAATGCTGCCATGAGTTTCTTGGATCTGTTGCCCCTTTAAACCATTCCACAACTTCATATAGCGCCAAAGTACCCACTAAATGGTTGTCTGCATTAACTACAGGCAAACTCATGAGATTTTCTTGTTTAAATTTATCTAATGCCTGATGAATATCATCATTTTCATGCAATTTAATCACATCACGGCTCATAATATCCTGACAGGTATATTGGTTCACCATGCGTTCATTGGCATGTTCTTGCGCTTCTAAAATGATTTTTTCTAAGTCGTACTGGCTGATATCTAACAATTCAGTATGATGTTCTAATGCGTACTCAATATCTTTTGGCTGAATTGATACTTTTTGAGTAGGTGTTGGATCTTTGCTTCGCTCATTTAAATGTGCAGTAACCGGATAATGTCGCCCAATCAATCGATTAAAAAATACAGCAAAACCGAGTAGAAGTAATGAGTTGAGCAGAACCGGATAAAAAACGAAATAAAAGCCTAATTTATGAATGGCAGCACCGCCCAACACAGCCGTAATCGCAACCGCTCCACTCGGCGGGTGCAAAGAGTCGGTGGTCATCATTAAAAATATAGCAAAACCCACAGCCACACTAAAAGCCGTGGTTAAATCCGGAATCCACTGTGCACAGGCAACGCCAATTATGCCGGCTAAGGTATTACCAACAATTACATTCCATGGTTGAGCTAAGGGACTAGTCGGCACAGCAAAAAGAAGAACAGATGAGGCACCCATTGGGGCGATATACCATGCATTAATTCCACCGAGAACATACCAGCTAATTAAGGAGGAAATTGCTAAACCACACAACGCTCCAATACCGCAAAGTAACCGTTCTTTTAAGGGTAAAACTTTAAAATTTGGCTTTAAAATCTGTAACCATTCTCGCTGTATAACACTCACAGTACACCTTTGGGGATATGCCGTTATTTATAACGGGCAAAAGTATACGCCCAAAGCCACTTAAAGTGCATTTAAATTATACCTTTTAACTATCAGAAAACTTATTAAACCTATTCTTACTATTCTAATACTTTAATATTCCATCAATTTTTCATTTAAATAACGCCAATAACGCTTCGGCAAATATTGCACATGAAGTTTTATATTTTGCCGTTCAGTAATATTTACGCTCTTAAAATAATCCTTCCAAAGCTGATCATATAAAACTTCCTGCTCATCAAGCTCAAGCTGAAAGCTTTGGCTCATTCCATTTTTTAAATTACGATCAACATCCGAGGCTTCTAATGAAACTTCATGTATTTCACGTAAATCATAATAGATTCCAAACTTGCGTTGTTCGTCATAAATAAGCCAACGTTGATCTTGATAACGCCGTTTAAAATGAGGCTGAATAAGCGGTAAAACATTAAAATCGGGACGTACTAAACTTAAAAAAAGCTCATCTTTAGTTTTCTTAAACCGAATAAAAGCTTCCATCCGATGTTTCTCTCGCCCGACTTTTTTCGTCCACTGCGCAATCGCTAAAACACTAGGATTTGAATAATCTTTTTCAATGGAAACATGGCTAGTAAACACATAGATACAATAATCAAATAAGTGCTGATAGGCGTCTAAAGATTCAGATAAAGAGGCAAAATAAAATTGTTTTAACGAAGAAGATGAAAGCTTTTTTTGTAGCGCTGACCAAACACGTTCAGCATGCCATTCGTTATTTTCAACCTCAATTTTATCGGCAAATAAGCCATGTTGAGCTACATTATTCAAACAGAGCCTGACCTGTAATTCTTTAAATTGAAATGCACGAAAAACACAGCTCAGCAGCCCAACCATCGAACCATCAAAATAGTAAGCCACTTCATCATTAAACATTGCTAAAACCCAAGGCTTAATTGTGGCGAGAGTTGCTGCACATATTTCGAAGATCCCTGCGTTAAAATCTGCTGCCGAATAAAACTTGATGATAGTTCTTTTTGGAATTTTGGACTGTCTTCGCAGCGAATAAAGAATTTTGCACGCTGATAGGCTACGCCGAGTTTTTTTAATAAATCGATATGGATTTTTCCAAAACGACGAGCCTGTACAATTTTCTTGGCCGATTTCACCCCAATGCCCGGCACACGCAAAATCATTTGATAATCGGCACGATTTAAATCTACTGGAAACTTTTCAGGATGCCTTAAAGCCCAGCTTAATTTCGGGTCTACATCAAGGTCTAAGTTTGGGTGTTTTTCATTGACAATTTCATTAACTTCAAAACCGTAAAAACGCATTAGCCAATCGCTTTGATAGAGTCGGTTTTCCCGTAGTAATGGCGGTGCAGAACCCACTGCTGGCAAGTAATTATTTTCGGTATTAATTGGGATATAACCAGAAAAATAGACGCGTTTGAGTTTAAATTCTTTGTAATGCTTGTCTGCCATAAACAAGACATCTTGGTCTGACTCTTGATGGGCCCCCACTACCATTTGTGTGGTCTGCCCTGCTGGTACATATTTCGGCACATGCTTAATGATTTGTCGCTCATCTTTAAGCTGAATGAGCCTGTCACGGACCAAACCTAAATCTTTTTGCACTTCCTGATGTGATTTTTCGGGTGCAAAAGTTTTTAGCCCAACCTCGGTCGGCATCTCTAAATTAATACTCATCCGGTCAGCATATAAACCTGCTTCATGAATCAGTTCAGGCGATGCTCCCGGAATCGTTTTTAGATGAATATAACCATTAAAGTTTTCTTCAAGGCGCAACTTCTTTACGACTTGAAGCATACGCTCCATCGTATGATCTGCCGATTTAAAAATGCCAGAGCTTAAAAATAAGCCTTCGATATAATTACGACGGTAAAAATTAATGGTTAAGTCTACAACCTCTTGCACCGTAAATGCTGCACGCTGGACATCATTAGAACGGCGTGAAACACAGTAGGCGCAGTCAAAAATACATACATTACTAAATAGAATTTTTAAGAGAGATACACAGCGGCCATCTTCGGTATAGCTATGGCAAATTCCTGAATGGCTGGCATCTCCTAAACCTTTATCTTTATTTTTACGGTCACTGCCACTTGATGAACAAGACACATCATATTTAGCAGCATCAGCAAGAATCTGTAGTTTTTCCCGAATGCGATCAGACATATCAAACGACTCATTTATGGCATCGTTTAAAAAATATCATTTTGCATTCTTAAATTTAATCCAGTGAAGTATGCTAAGCGTCATGAGGTGACGTTTAAAATAATTCGTCTTAATTAATGTATTCTTCAAGCTGTTTTACACGCGCTGCATACTCTTGCATTGGGCAATACGAATACATCGGTGAGCCAATGTATGAGCCTGCATTACTACATTCCTGATCTACATAAGCTTTCCAAAGTCGCTGAGATTTTAAAATATCTTGATAACGCTCTGGCTGTTTATATTCTTCGCTTTGTGTGCGAATTTGATCAATGAGAGCAACAATTTTTTCTTCATAAGTCTTTTTAGCTTGTTCAGAACAGCTATGCACGACCATGTTGTTAATACTCTCAAGCTGTATTTCTTTAATGGTCTGTTCTACACATTGGTTGTATTCATCTTGCTCATCAGTTTCCGTCTGCGCGTAAAGCCATGGACTACAAAAAAGGCTGGATAAAACAATGAGTTTTCAGCAAAATTTCAGCAAAATTTATTCTCGATTCTATAATTTTTAATATGCATCAATATAACAAAAAAATGATTATTCGCGCACTTGCGCTAGCTCCCATACCTTTTTTGAGTATATCTGCCTTAGGAATAATCATCTTCAATGCGGAATTTAATCTTTATTCGGTTGCAGTTATTTTTCTAGCCCATTTCTTATTTTATTTACTTTTTTATGGCCTTCTAGTTATTCCTTTCGCATATATCACTTCATATTTTCTCGTGCGTAAAAATCGTTTAAATCTGATGAGTATTTTTATCTGCGCAACTGTCATCTGGATTTTGATTAGCCCTATTACACGCTTAATTTTTGTCGGTTCATTCCCTTCTCCTTGGTGGCATATTTATAAGATCTATAGTTTTTATCTTATGATTTTATTTACTAGCTTTTGCTACTGGCTAGGCTTGGAATGGCTGAGGCGAAAACAAATAGGCTAAACACATATTCCTGTGATTAAGCCTTTGCCACTCCCCCACAAAATCCTTATACTTAGGGGCAATTTTTCTCATAAATTCGTGGATGCTACATGAGTCGCGCCATCTCGCACATTGATACATTTCAGGGCTTAATTCTTGCCCTACAAAACTATTGGGCCGAACAAGGCTGCGTCGTATTACAACCTTACGACATGGAAATGGGCGCTGGAACATTCCACACCGCAACATTCTTACGTGCTTTAGGGCCTGAAACTTGGAATGCTGCATATGTTCAACCTTCACGTCGTCCAAAAGATGGCCGCTATGGTGAAAACCCGAACCGTTTGCAACACTACTACCAGTTCCAAGTGGTACTTAAGCCAAACCCAGACAACATTCAACAGCTTTATCTTGATTCTTTAAAAGCAATCGGGATTGATACGCTTACTCACGACATCCGTTTCGTAGAAGACAACTGGGAATCTCCAACGCTAGGTGCTTGGGGCTTAGGCTGGGAAGTTTGGCTTAACGGTATGGAAGTAACTCAGTTCACTTACTTCCAACAAGTTGGTGGTGTTGAATGTTACCCAGTAACAGGCGAAATCACTTACGGTTTAGAACGTCTTGCAATGTACCTTCAAGGTGTTGACTCGGTTTATGACCTTGTTTGGACCAAAGGCCAATTTGGTACTGTGACTTACGGCGACGTATTCCATCAAAATGAAGTTGAGCAATCGACTTATAACTTTGAATACGCTCCAGTTGAGAAACTATTTGAACTGTTTGATTTTTACGAATCAGAAGCAAACCGTTTAATTGAAGCAAAACTTTCTCTTCCTGCTTATGAGCAAGTTGTTAAAGCATCTCATACCTTTAACTTGCTAGATGCACGTGGCGCAATTTCTGTGACTGAGCGTCAACGTTACATTTTACGTGTACGTACTTTAGCGCGTGCTATTGCACAAAGTTATGTACAAGCACGTGCAGAGCTTGGCTTCCCAATGGCAGAACCACACTTGCGTGATGAAGTATTGGCACAGC
This sequence comes from Acinetobacter sp. WU_MDCI_Abxc222, assembly GCF_025514755.1. Taxonomy (NCBI): domain Bacteria; kingdom Pseudomonadati; phylum Pseudomonadota; class Gammaproteobacteria; order Moraxellales; family Moraxellaceae; genus Acinetobacter; species Acinetobacter sp. WU_MDCI_Abxc222. The sequence goes on along the minus strand of NZ_JAHPVG010000007.1, from coordinate 128,363 downwards.
TAAAAGCACAAGCTGAAAGTGAAGCAGCAAAGGCGGAGAAAAACTAATGAGCAAACATACTGTTTTATTCGAACTTGGCTGTGAAGAACTTCCACCAAAAAGCTTAAAAACTTTACGTGATGCATTACAGGCAGAAACGGTAAAAGGCTTAAAAGATGCGGGCTTAAACTTCGCCTCAATCGAAGCTTATGCAGCTCCACGTCGTTTAGCGCTTAAAATTGTTGATATCGATGCTGCTCAAGCGGACACTCAAAAACGTTTTGACGGCCCTGCTGTTCAAGCGGCTTACGATGCAGAAGGTAAACCGACTAAAGCACTTGAAGGCTTTATGCGTGGTCAAGGCATTACAGTTGATCAGCTTTCTACTTTCCAAGCAGGTAAAGTTGAAAAAGTTTGCTATTTAAAAGATGTGAAAGGTCAAAGCCTTGATGCTTTACTTCCACAGATTTTACAAACTGCATTAGACAATTTACCAATTGCTAAGCGTATGCGTTCTGCTGCAAGCCGTACCGAATTTGTACGTCCAGTGAAATGGGTTCTCTTACTTAAAGATGACCAAATTGTTGACGCCACTATTCAAGATCACAAAGCTGGCAATGTGACTTATGGTCACCGTTTCCATGCACCTGAAGCTGTGACTTTAGCGCATGCAAATGACTATTTAGCTGCTTTAGAGAAAGCTTACGTTGTTGCGAACTTTGAAAAACGTCAAGCAACCATTCAAGAACAAGTTAAAAAGTTAGCTGATGAAGTTAACGCAACCGCTATTGTTCCAAGTGACTTACTTGATGAAGTCACAAGTTTGGTTGAATGGCCTGTGGCTTTACGTGCAACTTTTGAAGAACGCTACTTAGCTGTTCCTCAAGAAGCTCTTATTACGACAATGCAAGACAACCAGAAGTATTTCTGTTTGATCAATAGCGAAGGTAAATTACAGCCTTACTTCATTACTGTTTCAAATATTGAGTCTAAAGATCCGACTCAAATTATTGAAGGTAACGAAAAAGTTGTTCGTCCTCGTTTGTCTGATGCTGAATTCTTCTTCTTACAAGATCAAAAGCAACCGCTTGCATCTCGTAAAGAAAAATTAGCAAACATGGTATTCCAAGCACAGCTTGGTACGCTTTGGGACAAATCAACACGTATTGCAAAACTTGCAGTTGCATTATCTTCAATCACTGGTGCAAACCCAGCAGATGCTGAAAAAGCTGCATTACTTGCTAAATGCGACTTAACCTCCGAGCTTGTTGGTGAATTCCCAGAACTTCAAGGTATTGCGGGTACTTACTACGCACGTATTGAAGGTGAAAACACTGAAGTTTCAGAAGCTTTAGGTGAGCAATATTTACCAAAATTTGCGGGTGATGTTTTACCTAAAACTAAAACAGGTACAACGATTGCTCTTGCTGACCGTTTAGATACACTTGTTGGTATTTTTGGTATTGGACAAGCACCTACAGGTTCTAAAGACCCGTTTGCTCTTCGCCGTTCAGCAATTGGTATCTTACGTTTAATCATTGAAAATGAATTAGATGTAACGATTGAAGAATTAGTTAATCTTGCCCTGCAAGGTTATGGCGATATCGTTAAAGACCACGACAAAACCCGTGCTGATGCTGTTACGTTCTTGGAAGGTCGTTACCGTGCTAAGTACGAAGACCAAGGCGTTGCTGTTGACGTACTTCAAGCCGTTCAAGCACTCGCACCGAAATCTCCACTTGATTTTGATAAGCGTGTAAATGCTGTTAACCACTTCCGCACATTACCTGAAGCTGCTGCGCTTGCTGCTGCAAACAAACGTGTTGCGAACATTCTTGCCAAAGAAGCAACACCTGAAGGTTCTGTAGTTGAAGCAAACTTGGTTGAAGCTGCTGAAAAAGCATTATTTGCTGAGCTTCAAGCAGTGACACCTGTGGTTGAGCCATTACTTGCAGCAAAAGATTACACTGCTGCCCTTTCTAAGCTTGCAGCACTTCGCGCGCCAATTGATGCATTCTTTGATGGCGTAATGGTAATGGCAGATGATGCTGACCTAAAAGCAAACCGTTTACGTTTATTAGCTCAGTTGCGTAACTTGTTTACTGCTGTAGCTGATGTGAGTGTCTTGCAGGGTTAAAATTATATAAAAATTAATTTTTGTATAATTAGACTTTAATAAAAACCATGTTTTCACTCTAGTTGGAAACATGGTTTTTTATTGAAGAATTTCATTCAATATAATTATAAATGATTATTTTACATTCAATTAATAAATAAGAATTATTTACTTCCTTCACTTTTTATCCACAATTCAATAAACTAAAACAAATAATTACCAAACTTAACAAAGTATCATTGCAATGAAAAACTTAAATTTATTACTCATATCAACATTACTATTTACTGGATGTGCAACGACCAAATCGATTCAATATCCAGCAGCGGGAAAACAAACCTCTCTTTCTGTTTCTTCAGAACAACTTTCTTCAATGACTGAATCAGGTGCAGGTGATTACTTTGTAAAGGAAAGCCAAATATTAGTTGGTGATGCAAGTAGTGCTTCAGCCAGTCCAGTTTCTGGAATGTTTGGCCTTATCGGAGTAGGTGTTGCAATGGCAATTGATAAAAATGCAAATAGTTCAGCCATTGAAAAAAGCTCTCTCAATCAACCTATTAAATTTGACCAGTTAATACATCAAAAAATTACTGACTCTCTCACCCAAAATAAAACAGATCCTACTCTCAAACTTCTAAGTTTAAATCAGGCATCTGAAATTAAAATTGTGCCTTATTCACGTCTCTCTTTCCGTGAAAAACCAATTGTAAAAGTAAATTTTGGATTAAAAACACAATTTAAAAATGCAGCGGACAATAATGCAGATACAAAACGCTTATATCACTATGTAAGTAAGGATCGTATTTCTTTATCTGAATGGGAAGCTCAAAATAATTTATTATTTATGAAAAAAGCAGATCAAGCATTTAGCGCTCTTAGCCAAGTATTCACTTTAGATTTACAACATCAATTAAATTTAAAAGCATTTGATGAGAATAAGCAAAAAAACTGTAAAACTAATGCAGATACATCCTTAGTTTCTTTTATCCAAACTTCTGACAATTTATGTGTTGGTGTAGTTAAAACAAGTAAAGGAGATGTATTCGAAAATAGTATTTATATTGTTGAGCAATAATAAATATTAACCAAAAAGATTAGAGAACTACTTAAATTTAAGTAGTTCTCTAATGTAATCAAACAAAATCTTTAATTTCTTCTAAACTTTTCGATGGCTCAAACCACATAAAGTCATAATCAGCCACATCATGAATATAAAATGGATCATTTTTCATGATTTCTTCAGCTTCTTGAATCGAAGAGCTTAGAACTAAAATTACCCCACCTACTCTATTTTCTCGGCGCCCCGATGCCAGAAATTTCTTTTGCTCATAGTAATGATCTAAAAATGCAATATGTTCTTTCAATACAGCATCAACTTCGGCTAACGGTTTTTTATAGGTCAAGGTAACAACAATCATTTCATTCTCTTAAAGCAAGTAGCGCATGACATAGCTTATTCGATAGTACGCCTATTCCCCCAATTCATCCATACCAAACTCCCCACAATAATCACCCCACCTAACAGCACCATTATTGACGGTTTTTCATTTAAGAAAAGCACAGCCAAACTCATTGCGACAATAGGCGAGCAATACAAAAAATTCGATGCAATCGTTAACGGCATATTTTTAAGTACATATCCCCAAAGTACATAAGCCATCGCACTTGGGAAAATACCCAATAAGACAACCGACATATTGGCTTGCCAAGTGGCATGTAAAATCTCATCAGGCAAATGAGCACTATAAAAAAGTAAAGGAATGGTTCCGAACCAAATGATGTAGCACATCATGCTCAAGGCATCATAATTTAAAGCAAATTTCTTATATAAATTAAAGTACAGCCCCCATGCAATTGCAGCTAAAACAATTAATAAACTATAAGGGCTCGGTACACCAAAACCATGATCTCCACTAACCACCAACACGGCGCCGCAAAGCCCCAATAAAATACATAGCCACTGTTTGAACCGAATTTGCTCTTTAAAAACTAAAGCTGAAATAATAAAGGTAAATAACGGAATAGACTGACTTAAAATGCTGGAGGCAACCGCAGTCACATATTGTTGCCCTGTATTTATCAGCAAATGATGCAGTGTTACAGAGAAAAATCCTAACACCCCAAGCGCAGGAGCATCTTTCCACTTTAAAGGCTGAATGCCTCTTTTTATAACCAAAAGCAGCAAAAAAAATGATGCAATCAAAAAGCGAAGTAAGGCAATGTGCTGCGGGGTATATGAATGCAAAGCGCTATGCACACCAATAGGTGAATAGCCCCAGCAAAAGACGGTCACAGCAATACACAAATAGAGCTTAAATGCGGGAGGCTGGGTTTCGGCAGCAAGAGAAATCGCCATGTTAAATCTGCACTAATGAAATGGAACTCTTTCATCATATGCGCATGGATAGTTGAATAAAATTAACTTATATTGAGTTAACTATTCATTAAAAGTGAATGATAAAACATGGATATCGCTCAGTTAAAAATGTTCCAAACCGTGGTTGAGTGCGGAACAATGGCTAAGGCATCAATGCAACTGCATTGCGTACCATCCAACATTACAACACGAATCAAACAACTCGAAGAAGAGCTTGGTGCACCTTTGTTTTATCGGGAAGGAAAAAGTTTAAAACTCACTCCATCAGGAGAAATCTTTCTCGATTATTGTCATAAAATTTTAGCGTTATGCGATGAGGCAAAACGAAGTATTCATCCAGATGCACCACCTTCTGGCCCATTAAAAATTGGAGCAATTGAATCTTCTGCCACAACACGTTTACCCAATTTACTTGCGAAATATCATCAACGTTTTCCAGAAGTTTCCATTCAAATTATTACCGGCACATGGAAACAGCTATTAGTCGATATTTCTCAGCACAAACTTGATGGGGCAATTGTCGCAGGTAATATTGAGTTTCCGATGCTCAATAAGCTCAATATTTACCAAGAAGACATGGTCTTAATTGCATCTGAATCTTTGGGAGAAATTCATTGCCAAGAAGATTTGATTGGCAAAGAAATTTTTATGTGGACTGAAGGCTGTCCTTACCGCGCAGCTCTCGAAGAATGGCTTAAGCTTAAAAACATCTCTCTTCCCATCACCAGCATTACCAGCTATGCCACGATTATTGGCTGTGTCAGTGCAGGCTCAGGGGTAGCTTTAGTGCCTAAAAGTATTTATGAGCAATATAAGAATTTGGCTCATATCCAAAGTTATAAATTTGAATATCTTGCTTTTATGCAAAATCACTTTTTCTGGCACAAAAATGTGAGCAACCATAAAGCCAGAGACATGTTTATAGAATTGATTAAGACTGAATTTAGTTTATGAATTATTGCAATGATTGGTTTAGCGCTATTAAATGATGATTTATCGTAATCAAATCGTATGGGTTTTATCTCATTGCAGTACAAGCTTTATTTTTAACAGTAAGATCACCACTTCATCTTTTGATTCTGGTTGGGGAGATTGATCCATATGAAAACCTTACAAGTGTTATGCGTTGCAAGTTCTATATTGGCTTCATCAACCTTATTTGCAGAAACAACACAGCCACAACAAGTTGTTGAAACGACATCTCAAACACAACCTTATGGTGACAATCCTAGCTTAGGGCGCGTACTGTTGTATAAAACAGGTAAAGGCATACAAAATTTAGGCAACTCTATTCAAGGTGCTTCTGAAAAAACATCGAATAAAATTAGTGAGAAATGGCAAAATACCAAAGAATTCACTGCTGAAAAAGCAGAAGTGGTTCAACAAAAAGCAGATACCGCCAAAGTATTTACCGAACAGAAAATAGAGCAAGCCAAACAAAATATTACCAGTAGCCGAAATGGTGAAAATATTCCGATCGAGCAAGGTGAATTAAGTAAATCGAGCACAACAGCTAACTAATTTTTTGGATAGCGCGATAACTTCGCGCTCTTATAAACACAGATATTCATCTAGAAATAATGTCATTAACTATAAGAAAGCTAGGAATCTGCCTTATGAATAGTCAAAAACTCCTCTTTACAACACTATGCTGCTTAGCATTAACTGCATGTGCGACCTCTACACCTCCTTCTTCATCTTATTCTCAGGCACAAGTTTTAGAACAAGATACAAATATCGAGGCTTATCCCTCTACCACAGGTAATGTAGCCAAACTCATTAAACAAGATAAACAGGCTTGTATGATTGAATTTACTGGCTATTTAGGGGGCGGACATGTAACTGAGCACTGGACTTTTAATAATAATGGTCTGATTTCAGCGACCTCATCGACTATGCAGTATCCTGATGAATCAGGCATATTAAATCAGGCAACCAACTCTACAACCAAAAGTTCAACGACATTTAATATTCAAGATCCAGAAATTCAGAATAATTTCAAGAAACTCCAAAACAACTTTAGTCCAGCAAATCTAGCAAAGTGTAATTAATACTTTTACATAAAAAGCCCGTTGCAGAAGTTACCCTTTGCAACGGGTTATAGCCATTTATAGATTTCTTGGACCTAATTTAAAAAATTATAAATAAGCTATTTAATTAATAGTCAAACCATTTGTTGCTGCCAGTAAATCAATACGAGGGAAAACCAATCCCGTTCTTGGGTCAGTAATTGGTTTACCTGTCGTTTTTAAACGACTAATCGTTTGATCAATACTTTCTGTCGGACTCACACTATTCGCTCGTAATAAAGCAATCGCGCCAGCTACATGCGGTGTCGCTTGAGATGTACCACCCATGGTGTAACCACCCGCCGTGATCATTGCTCCCGGTGCCAATAAGGTCACAAGACTACCACCATTACTAAAGCACGCTACCTTATCTGCCGCTGTGGTTGGGTCCGAACATTTCACAGGGTTCCCCCATGACACACCACCAATATTACTATCATAAACAGCACCTACTCTTACTGCACCAGCTACACAAGCAGGAGATGAGATGCCATCTGAAAATGCATCATTACCTGAAGCGACTACAGGCACCACACCAGCAGCTCGTGCATTGGCAAATGCCGTTCCATAACTGCTATCACTACACTCAGAGGTATATTTAACACCCGGTACGCCAAGGCTCAAGTTAACTGCTTTAATATTATAGGTTTGTGCATTATTTACAGCCCAGTTAATCCCTGCGAGGATATCACTATCATAAGCTGTGCTTACCCATTTACCTTGGGATCTCACTTTTCTAAAGACATCAATGCCTATAATTTTGGTCTTGGTAGCAACCTTAGATACGATCCCTGAAACATTACTACCATGCCCATCATCATCTAAAGCGCCATCATCTGGTGCACTATCAAATGAATAAACCACTCGACATGTGTTTGATGGTGTATTTACTGCCGTACAGCCAAAATCAGAGTGAAGATAATTCACACCTGTATCAATCACCGCCACACTAGAGCCTTCGCCCGTAAAACCATTGGTATTGGCTTGTGGTTGATTAATTAAAGGTAAACTTTCATTGGTCGTAGTCTGGTTAATACGGTTCGGATAAACCGCTTTAACATTTGGATCATTTAATAAAGTCACCAAAGCTTCGCGATTACTAATTCGATAGAAAGCTAAAGGCAAATTATTGTAGTCCCGAAGTACTTGTACACCACCAGCACGGTTAAACCTTGCCTGTATATTCTTTTTATTTGTTGCAATATAACTCCGCCGTTCTAAACCGGAAGGCACACTCACCGAAGGAATATTGTATTCGACGATTAAATCATTCGAATCATTATTAACCAAGGCATCCAAATCGATTTTGCCCTGAAATACTTTTTGTTTTGCTGCTTGATTTAACCGCTGTTTAGCACCTTTAGAATCCAAAGGAAGAGCGGATGCAGTTGTACTTAATATTGTACATAGACCTAATAGAAATAACGTTTTACTTTGCATTATTTTTCTCCGTAGTTTTTCAACTAACAATTTGCTTATTTCGCTTTTATTTCATTTGCTGGATCTTTTTCCGGATCAATCGGTTGAATAGAAAGATCACTTTTTGTGTCATAAAAAGGGACGGTATCAGCTGATACCGATTGAGGATGAGTTGAATGTTGAGATAGATTTTTAGGTTGAGTAGGCTCCTTAAGTTTAGAAAGAAAGGACGAGGTGTCTGGTTGTGGCGAATTCGACTCATGTAAAGCGGAATTGAACACATCAGATGCACCACTTGTTGGCTTAAGATAGAGAACAACGGCGACCAAGCCGACCAATACAAGAAGGGAAGCAATAATTTTCATCTGTCATATCTCTGTTTTTTTGTTTATAGATATCTATTTTTATTTTTGATTATTCGAAATAAAGTGCCATTTCTTTCAATACATTTCATGTGAAATTTCTATTTCATGAAATATACAAACCTGAGAAAAGCCAAAGTACCTTTTCCCGAATAAACAAAAATACAGTTCTGCCCTGTACATTTATATTTCTGGCAGAAGATGGTTCAAAAAAGTGCTAAAAAAGCACTCCATTCTCATAATAAGCAATAATTATGCCGTTTCCTCTAATAAATAATTAGATTCACATCACATTTAAAGATATAAAGAACAAGTCAGGAAAAAACGAAAGAGAAAAAATTAAAGGATATTTTTAAAAAAGGAAAGATAAGCGAGCTTAATTAGAATATCTAACAAATAAATGTTCTTTTTCACTTTATTATTAATTTTTATTAATCTTCACAATTTATCCCTAGTCTGTTTACTCAACGTAACACTGTTGTAACATTTTGATGAAGACAGTTCACAAGACTATATTCCCTTGGCTATGATTCGTTTGCGTTTATGAAATACCTCACTAAAAGGGTATATTCTTTGAAGGATATCGCAATGAAAATGATGAAAACAGCTATCGTTACTGCAAGTGTTCTTGCTTCTGCCTCTATTTTTGCACAAAGTGCGGGTGTTAATGCAGGTGCTTCTGCTCAAGTAAATGTACAACCGGGTGGTCTTGTTAGTGGCGTAGCCAACACAGTCAAAAATACTGCTCATAATGTAGGTAGCTCAGCGAAGCATGCTGGTCATGTAGCGGCTGACACTACAGTTAAAGCAACAAAAAAAACAACAGGAAAAGTGACTGAACTTTCTTCTAAAGCTGCAAATGGTACAAAACATTTTGCTGCCGAAGCTGCGACAGGTACTAAAAATGTAGCAACTAAAGCCGCAACTGGTACAAAACATTTTGCTACCGAAGCAGTAACAGGAACTAAAAATGTAGCGACTAAAGCTGCAAACGGCACTAAAAACCTAGCAGTTGAAGCGAAAGCTGATACAAAAGCAGGTGTTGATGCTGTAAAAGCTAAAGTTGCAGAAAAACAAGCAGATCAAAAAGAATTTACTGCTGAAAAACAAGCTAATGCTCAAGCGCATGTAGATGCTGTAAAAACTCGTGTAGCTCAAAACCAAGCTGAGCAAAAAGAGTTTGTAGCTGACACAAAAGCAGATGCTCAAGCAAAGTTAAATGCAGCTCAACCAGTACATGCAATTAATGCTCAAACTGGTGTAAATGTTGGTGTTAATGTTGGTCCTGTTGGAGTTAACACAAACGCAAATGTAAATGCTGGCGCTCAAGCGTCTACACAAAAAGCTGAAAAGAAATCTTTTATTAAAGGTCTTTTCGGTAATAACTAATCCGTTATAAATAAAAAAGGGCAATTAATTGCCCTTTTTTATTTCTCAAAATCAAGTATTCAACTCGTTTCAGTTAAAACTAAGCCTGCACGCAAACCAAGCTTCACATTTGGGTTTGGAAATAAAATCCAGACCTGATCTTGCTCAACCACATAATTACCAGAAGGTTGAGTTGCAATGATTTCACCTTTGGTAAAAGTCGAAAAATTCGGAGCTTCAGCAGATAAATTCATCTGGAAGTCTTCATCTTTTTTAATTAAAGAATCAGACACTTTAAAGACTCGAATTTTTGTTTTATTGCGTAGCGGTAAGGCTTGCTCAGAAACTACATTACGAATAACTTCATCAATTGCAGCAAATTGGCTCAAGTCATTTTGTCCAAATGGCAAGGCTTTGCCTAACTCTAAAGTTGCGCTCGCCGCTTTAAAATTCTCACTCGTAAAATGTGTAAACGTTTTACCTACCGCATTGTGATAAACCAAAGCATCTAAATCGGCTGCTTCAAGACTTGCTGTTAAATCAGCATCATAGCCATGCGTTTGATATGGAAATAAAGCAAACGTTGGTAACAATGAAGCACGAATTGCTGTGTGTAAATCATAGTGATAGCGTTTAGCATCACTTGCACTTTCTTGAAAGAAATTTGTGACAACTTGCTCTAAAACTTCAGCACGCTTTGATTCTTCAGACACGCCTAGAGTTTTATATCCACCACAAAACATTCGATTTACATCGTCATGCACATAGCGTTTGCCTTGACGCATTGCATAAGGGTTACCCAATACAAGCAGCAACCTCACAGCAAGGTTTAAACGCCCTGCAAATAAATCCGTGCAAAGATGAGATAATAATTCAATTGGTGCTGTTTCATTACCATGCACTCCAGCTGACAGTACGACAGCTTTGTCGTACTGTGCGTTTGGCGTACATTCAAGAAGTCCTTCACCCAACCAGCGCCAAGAAAAATTATTTTGTTTTCCTTCGCGAGTTGTAGGCTGCTCACCTTGTAAGGTTAGTGCTAGAAAATCTTGCATGTCACCTCCTCATTATTTTTGGAAAGGATAAACTGAACCTAAACCTAAAATTTTGGTCAGTTCGTCAAGTGCCATACGGCTTTCCATTAACAAATGCGGATCAGCCAAATCTTCTTGTGCTAAACGATCACGATAATGTTTATCAACCCATTGATTGAGTGTGCCAAACAACTGATCATTCATCAGAACTTTTGGATTTACGGCATTTAACTCAGTTTCGTTTAAAGCTACACGTAAACGTAGACAAGCTGGACCACCACCGTTACGCATACTTTCACGTAAGTCATATACCTGAATAGCATCAATTGGTGTGCCCATTTGAATCATGTCATTTAAATAGCCCCACACTGCTGTATTTTGACGAGACTCTTCTGGTACAACAATAGTCATTCCACCATCTGGACGAGTCAAAATTTGGCTATTAAATAAATAGGTTGCTACGGCATCGTCAACGGTAACACGGTTTTCAGGGACTTCAATTGAAATAAAGTCTTCACCGATGCTTGCCATTTTTTGACGAATTTCAGCAAAAGCCTGATCCTGATTTAAAAAGGCATGTTGATGATGGAATAAAACCTGTTGGTTACTTACCGCGATCACATCATTATGGAAAACGCCCTGATCAATTACATCCGGATTTTGCTGAACAAAAACGGTATGTGCATCATCTAAACGGTGCAAACGTGCAATTGCTTCACTTGCCTCACGCGTTTGACGAGCTGGATAGCGTTTTGGTCCCGGTAAGCCATTATTTAAATGTTGTTGACCATAAACAAAAACCTGAATACCGCGCTTAGCATAATCACCACCTAAACGATTGTGATTGGCTGCACCTTCGTCACCAAACAACGCCACTTGTGGTAAAGCTTCGTGGTGTACAAAGTGGCGTTCATTTTTAAAGATTGCTTGTAAAACTTGGCTTGTAGTTTCAGCTTCAATTGAACGGTGAAACTTATTGTTCAAGTTCGCTGCTGTGAAATGCACACGCTCATCTTGACTATCTGCCGAAGGTGAAACGGTAGCCGCATTGGCAGTCCACATTGGAGAAGCTGAACTTAAAGATGATAATAGTTCAGGTGAATGACGCATTGCTTGAGCAACAACGCTAATGTCATCACCTGTAAAACCTAAACGGCGTAACATTGGAACATGTGGACGCTCATGCGGAGCAAGTACACCTTGTTTCATTCCCATGTCAGCCAAAGCTTTCATCTTTAGCAAACCTTGTTTAGCTGCTAATTTTGGATTCGAGGTATTATTACGGTTTTTTGTCGATGCTTCATTACCAAACGACAAACCCGCGTAGTGATGTGTTGGTCCCACTAAACCATCGAAATTTACTTCATATCCTTTCATTTTTTTCTTTCCCTAGTGTTTAAGGCAACACAATCCCTGGAGATAATTTTTCTGGTAAGGTTAAGCTGCCACTTTCAAGTGATGCCATTGGCCAAGCACAATAGTCGGCAGCGTAAAAAGCACTCGCGCGGTGATTACCTGATGCCCCTACACCACCAAACGGTGCGGCACTTGAAGCACCAGTTAATGGCTTATTCCAATTCACAATACCTGCACGTGCTTCAATGAGTAAGTCATCAAACAGTTCACGTTTTGGTGAAACCAAACCAACTGACAAGCCAAAACGAGTTGCGTTAGCAATTTTTAATGCTTCATCAAAACTGTCATAACGTTGAATGGTGGTAAGTGGACCGAAATATTCTTCATCTGGAATATCTTTCACGCCTGTGACATCAACAATACCCGGAGTAAGTAATGAGCTGTCTTCTTGAGGACGTGTCATGGCTAATAAACTTTTTGCACCCAACTCAAGTAATTTTTGCTGAGCATGCATCATGTTTGTTGCAGCAACCGACGAGATAACGCCACCCATAAATGGTTGTTGTTCATCATTCCAACGACCAACTTTTAGGTTTTTAGCAACTTCAACAAAACGTTGAATAAATGCATCACCTTCAGCACCATTTTTTACCAAGATGCGGCGCGCACATGTACAACGCTGACCTGCCGAAACAAAAGCAGATTGAATAGCAAGATTAACTACTGCATCGACATCAACAATTTCATCAATAATCAATGCATTATTGCCACCCATTTCAAGCGCAAGAATTTTTTCAGGTGCACCCGCCATTTGCTTATGCAAGTGATAACCAGTGTTTGCACTTCCGGTAAACAATAAACCATCAATTTCATGTGAAGCAGCTAGCGCTTCACCCGTGGTACGACCACCTTGCACCAAGTTCATCACACCATTTGGCAGACCAGCTTGCTGCCAAAGTTTTACAGTTTCTTCAGCAGTCCAAGGCGTTAATTCACTTGGTTTAAATACAACTGTGTTGCCAGCAAGCAATGCAGGAACAATATGCCCATTTGGTAGATGGCCCGGGAAGTTATATGGACCGAAAACTGCAAGCACACCATGCGGACGATGACGTAAAGATGCTACACCATCGGCCATTTCAGTTGAGCTTTCGCCTGTACGCTGGTGGTAAGCGCGAATCGAAATCGCAACTTTGCCAATCATTGATTGAACTTCAGTTAACGTTTCCCAAAATGGCTTACTGGTTTCTTGGCTAATGACTTCTGCTAAATACTTTTTATTTTCTTCAAGCAAAGCGGCAAATTTTTCAACAATCGCTACACGCTCTGCAAGTGGTAACCGCGCCCAAGCTGGAAATGCAGTACGCGCTGCCTGACAAGCTTGCTCTACATCAGTAGCAGTAGCCTCGGCACCTGACCATACAGTTTGGTTATCAACCGGATTTGTTTTCTCAAATGTTGCGCCGCTGCCTTGTAACCAGACACCGTTTATAAATAAAGAGTTTGACATCAGGATACTTCCATTGGATTTAGTGATAACACACGAACAACGTGACCTTCTTGTACACCGAGTTTTTCAGCTTGTTCATGTGTTAAATTTATTGTGTTATCAATAAGATCAAGCTTTAACAGCATTGCCTTATAGTCATGATAATTATCATTGGCAATGAGATATTGGGTCTTACCGACCGCAGCTTCACTTGTAATTTTGACGTTTAGTAACTGACTTTCTTTTACTGCTCGCAATTCATCAATATTGGCTTCAATGGTTGGGCCAGCATCAAAAATATCGACATATCCTTGATAGCGTAAGCCTTCCGACTCAAGCACATGATAAGCAGGTAAAGTTTGTGGATGCATTTTTCCAATTACCTCTTGCGCATCTTTTGGCAAGAGATCTACATAGACTGGGAAACGTGGCATAAGCTCTGCAATAAACACTTTTTGCCCAATTCCACTTAAATAGTCTGCTGTTGAAAAATCCATATTAAAGAAATGGTGACCAATCGCATCCCAAAATGGAGAACATCCATTTTCATCTGAGAAACCACGCATTTCAGCAATTAACTTTTTCTCGAAATATTGCTTAAAGGCAGCGATAAACATAAAACGGATTTTCGATAAGAATTTACCGTTTTGGTTTTCACGACGCTCTGGATCTAAAAATAGTGTACAGAGTTCGCTACTACCTGTTCTGTCATTACTTAAAAATAAAGTAGGTAATGACTTATAGACATTTAATGCTTTTGAAGCGTGTACTTGAGTACCAACATGAAAGTTGTACCAAGGTTCAATGAGCCCTACAGCAACTTCAATTGCACTTAACCCAATAACACGTTGAGCTTCTGTATCTTCAAGAACAAATAAATAGCCTTGTTCACTTTTATGGACATTGCCATTTAAAGTATTGCGAGTACGTGAAATTCGAGCCGAAAGTGTATCCATATTTTGTGGCAAGGAAGTCAGGCCTACACCCGACTTACCAGCTAATTTATAAATATCTTCAAGGTCTCGAAACTCGGCATGACGGACGATCATCATGGCTAGCTTTCCTTTTTTTTATTTAGCCAACTTTGCCAATGCGCGTTTTAAACGAGCAATTCCTTCATCAATATCTTGTTCAGGAATAATCAGAGACGGTGTAAAACGAACCACGTTTGGCCCCGCGATTAAAGCAAGCAAACCTTCTTCGCCCGCCCAAGTCGTAATGTCTTTCGCTTTCCCTGCATACTCAGCTTTTAATACACAACCAATGAGTAAGCCTTGACCACGAATTTCTTCAAAAATCGGGTACTCAGTATTTAATTTATTTAATGCGTCTAGGAAATATTGATGACGATGTTTTACACCTTCAAGTACTTCAGGCGTATTAATAAACTCAAATACGGCCCCTGCTACCGCACTCGCTAACGGGTTACCACCATAAGTCGTACCATGTGTACCCACTGAAAAATGCGGAGCAAACTTATCGGTTGTTAGCATTGCGCCAACTGGGAAACCACCACCTAGTGCTTTTGCAGTCGTTAACACATCTGGAATAACGCCAGAGTTCATGTAAGCATACAGTGCACCTGTACGACCAACACCAGTTTGTACTTCATCAAAAATCAGTAAGGCACCGAACTCATCACACAGTGCACGTAATCCCTTTAAAAATTCGATGTCAGCAGGAATAACGCCGCCTTCACCTTGGATTGGCTCAACAATCACGGCACAAGTTTGCTCATTAATGACCGCTTTTGCAGCTTCTAAATCATTAAAGGCAACATGGTTGATACCATTTGGAAGAGGTGCAAAGTCTTGTGAATATTTAGGTTGACCACCCGCTGAAACGGTAAATAAGGTACGGCCGTGGAACGCATTGTTAAATGCCACAATGCCACTTTTGCCAGCAACGCCGCTGTCGAGTCCAACTTTACGCGCCAGTTTTAATGCCGCTTCATTCGCTTCTGCACCTGAGTTACAGAAGAAAACCTTGTCTGCAAATGTATTTTCGGTGAGTTGTTTTGCAAGGCGCAGAACGGGTTCATTTGTATAACCGTTGCCTACATGCCAAAGTTTTGTTGCTTGTTCTGTTAAAGCATTCACTGCCACTGGATGCGCATGACCTAATGCGTTTACTGCAATCCCGCCTGCAAAATCGATATATTCTTTATTTTCTTGATCCCAAATACGTGAACCTTCGCCACGTACCGGAATGAAATTTGCCGGTGCAAAAACTGGAACCATCCAGTCGTTAAAGTTGCTTCGAGTTACAGAAATTGGCTGTTCCATGCTTACCTCAGTATTTATTTAATATATTCGATAACACTTAAATTTGAATAATTCAGAAAAAAGGAATGAGCAAATAAACCCTATAACATCCTTTATATTTGCTCAATCCACTTTTTCTAAAGTAATTTCCGCAGATTAGCCTGGGAAAATACCGCGTTCTTTACGAGCTTTTAAGATACGCTCACATGCCAAGATGTAAGCTGCTGTACGTAAAGTACAAGCGTTGCTGTTCGCTGTATTCCAAACGTCATCCATAGCTTGAACCATCAACTTGTCTAACCGCTCGTTGATTTCTTCTTCGCTCCAGAAGTAGCTCGCCATGTCTTGAACCCATTCGAAGTAACTTACAGTTACACCGCCGGCGTTACATACCACGTCAGGAACTACAACAATGCCTCGCTCAACTAATACGTCTTCAGCTTTAGGATATGTCGGGCCGTTTGCGCCCTCTAAAATCAACTTAGCTTTAAGTTTTTGAGCACGTTCAACAGTGATTTGGCCTTCTAGTGCAGCTGGAACAATAATGTCAACTTCAGCTGTCCAGAAATCTTCGTCAGCAATTGATTGGGCGCCAGCAAAGCCACCAACACCTTGGTTTGCATTTACGTGATCACGTAATGCTTCAAGATCAATACCATCAGCATTGAAAATTGTGCCAGTGTGGTCTTGAACGTGTGTAACTTTCGCTTTTGATTCAACAAATAAGAAAGCTGCTTCACTACCTACGTTACCAAAACCTTGAATAGCAACTTTCGCGCCTTCAATTGGTAAATTAATTTTTGCTGCTACTTCACGACCTGTAACGAATACGCCACGACCAGTTGCTTTCACACGACCTAAAGAACCGCCTAAGTGAACTGGTTTACCAGTTACAACACCAGTTACAGTGTGACCTTGGCTAGTAGAATAAGTATCCATCATCCAACCCATGATATTGGCATTAGTACCAACGTCTGGAGCAGGGATATCTTTTTGAGGCCCAATAATATGACCAATTTCAGTCGTATAACGACGAGTCAAACGCTCTAATTCACGAGTTGATAATTTACGTGGATCAACACGGATACCACCTTTTGCACCGCCAAATGGCAAGTTCAAAACAGCAGTTTTAATTGTCATCCATGCAGACAACGCCATTACTTCATTCAAATCAACATTTGGATGGTAACGAACACCGCCTTTACCCGGACCACGAGACAAGTTGTGTTGTACACGGTAGCCTTCAAAGTGCTGGATCGAACCATCATCCATCACGATTGGCACGTCAACAATAAGCGCACGCTTAGGACGTTTTAAAGTATCAATATAATCAGCTAAGTGTTCTAAATATGGCGCTACACGGTCAATTTGTGCCAAGTAAGTTTGCCATGCATCGCTATGTTCGTTTACGTATGAAAGATCTGACATCTTTTTTCCTATATACCTTCATAGACTCAGATTTGATAAATCCGTAGTCTTTATTATTCAGCAACCAAAACCTTGCAATAACAAAGTCTTAGTTTATTTACTAAACCTTCTGCTCTTCTAAAGCATTAGATTTTTTAAATTCCATTTGTTGATACTAAAAGTATGATCTACTTTTATATATCGATATCTTTTACAAGCCTTCTTTCATGTAACTTACTGTTTATAAAGCTATCTTTATAAAAGCAAAGTTTAACCACAACCCACTTAATCCAGTCGGCTGAAATATAAATACAAAAGAAATGGCATAACCGTTTGGGAGTTAAAAAGAACGATGATTTATAAAAAAATCATATGTCCATAAAAATTATTTTGACTAATCGATAGATCCCTCCATTAGTCTTTTTAAAAATA
Source organism: Acinetobacter sp. WU_MDCI_Abxc222 (assembly GCF_025514755.1). Lineage (NCBI taxonomy): Bacteria > Pseudomonadati > Pseudomonadota > Gammaproteobacteria > Moraxellales > Moraxellaceae > Acinetobacter > Acinetobacter sp. WU_MDCI_Abxc222. The sequence goes on along the minus strand of NZ_JAHPVG010000007.1, from coordinate 110,691 downwards.
AACATTGTTCAATAATGCTACAGATTAATTATCTCTACACATACCGCTTAAAATTAAGCCGGAACATAGCTATAAAATCTTCCAATAAATATAGCATAGAGCACACTCATTTAGAACATTTTAAAATAAATAAGCAGAGAAAAAATAATCAAATCGTACTAATCCTTATAATAAAAAAACAACAAATATTAAAAAAAGCTTAACTTTAATAAAAAAAATTTATAGAAAACATAAAATCATAATTTTAAAAAATACACCAAATTTAAACCATAAATAACAATAACTTAAAAATTAATTATCTTCATAAAATTGTCAAAAAATTATACCTTCTCTACATTAAATCTATAATAAGTCCATTTCTAATTCATATTTCATAAAATCCCAAAAACCTCTTTATCAAATAACCAAGCTAAACATAGACTTAATCAAATATTAATAATAAATAAATATTAATAAGAATCCGATAAATGGTAATTTTACAAAACAATATTTGTTTTCATGATTAAAAATAAAACATCATTTTTAAAAAAAATATATAAATTCCTTCTTTTTTAGCTTCCAGTAAGACACAAAAAAGGCCCCTTACGGGACCTTTAAAAAGACATTCTTTAGACTCTAGAAAGCTCAGCTCTGCACCAGATCTTTCTTTCGATAAAAAATGAAATAGCTTGCATAGCATAGAAGTATAAAAACAATACAACAGATAAAACCAACTTGCATGGATGGGTCAAAGACCATACTGATGCAGGTAACGAGACAGAACAACCCACCCACAATTGGGGTAAGAGGGAAAAGAGGTGCCGCGAAACGCAAATCTTTTGCTGTTTTTCCTGACTTATACCACTGTCTACGGAAGTTAAACTGCGAAATACAAATCGCAATCCAAACCACAACCATCGTAAAAGCTGCAACCCCCAATAGATTCTTAAAAATTGTTTCTGGTGCGAATTGTTCTGAAAGCAATCCAGGAATTGCACCAAACATAGTTACAGTAATGGCAACAATCGGTGTTCCAGAAGGAGTTAATTTAGAAAATATTTTTGGTAACTGATTTTTCGCCGAAAGCGACCACATCATACGTGAAGCAGCAAACAAACCAGAATTTGCAGCAGAAAGTAAAGCCGTAATAATTACAAAGCGGATAATATCTTCTGCATATGGAATACCAATATAGTTAAATACCGTCACAAAAGGACTATTACTTACTTCATTTGCACTAAGACCTGCAAGTTGGAACGGCAGTAATGAACTAATCACCACAATTGTACCAACAAAGAAAATTAGTAACCGCCAAATAGCCGCATTGATTGCTTTAGGAACTGTCTGTGCTGGATTCTCAGCTTCCCCCGCCGCTACCCCAATTAATTCTGTGCCCGAAAAAGCAAAGTTAACGATAAGCATAGTGGCAAAAATTGGGAAGAGACCGTTTGGGAACCAACCGTGGGCAGTCAGGTTACTAAATAATGGCGCTGTTTCATGTCCGTGGTAAGGAATAAAACCAAAAATTGCCAGTAGACCCAAACCAATAAAACAGATGATTGTAATAACTTTAACGAGTGCCAACCAGAATTCAGATTCAGCAAATAATCGAGTTGAACTGATATTAAGGAAAAAAACTAAGGCACCAAAAAAAAGAGTCCAAGCCCATACCGAGGTAGATGGAAACCACTCCTGCACCAATAAAGCCGCTGCAGTAAACTCAGTCCCTAAAGTTGCAGTCCAAGTTAACCAATAAAGCCAAGTAATCATATAGCCCGTACCCGGACCAATATAACGACGTGCGTATTCACCAAAAGAACCTGATTCCGGCACATGAACCGCAAGTTCACCAAGGCATAACATCACGGTATAGGCAATTAAACCGCCCAAAAAATAAGAAATAATTGCGCCAATTGGGCCTGCTTGGGAAATTACATCACCAGACCCTAAAAAAAGACCTGTACCTATGGCACCGCCAAGGGAGATCATCACCAAATGTCGAGTACTCATTGCTCGTTTCAAAGGTGCAGAACTTCCATGTTGCGATGCATCATTATTCCGATAATTTAATGATTGCATATAAAAAACTGTAACGACAATTTAGTAAAAAATCATTTTAGGAGAAAAAAATAAATATGCAATTATCTTTGAATAGTGAACTTATTTTAACCAAGCTCTTTATGTAAAAATAAAATATATAGAAAAAACATTTATTTATATTTTTTTATAGCTATATCTGTATTTTAATTAATCTTATATTATTTCTATAATTTATGTAGTAGAAAAACCCATTTATCTTTAAATATAGTATTTATATATATTACTGGTTATGCCTACTTTAAATACAGCAGATCACTATATAATAAACCTACTATTTATTTAAATAATGAGCTTTAAAATAATATACAAATAAGTTTATAAAAAAATATTTTTTAAGCAAAAAATAAAGCCCAAACCTAAAGGTCTGAGCTTTATTTAGACACTATAAAGTTTTAATAGCTGATGGTGCTCAACTGTTCGGTAGATTGAATTGAACCTTCCGTAAACTCACACAGCCCTTGTTCATCACAAGATAAATTTAATTGCTTATAGCTAATCGCTAAAGAATCCGAATATTTTTTGATTACAAACGGACTCATATCCGATGTTAAGGGCTCTTCACGCTTGAACAATTTAATAATCTTACGATCATTCATCGCTAACAAATAAATTTCATTATTTAATTCAATGTGCACTACACCAGTTTGCTCAGCCACAATTGGAACCAAATAAGATTTATTCGCCAGTAGAGTATCTACTGTATAACTTTCAAACTTTGAATTGATGAGGTTAAATACCAAAATTAAACCAAAGCTAGTCTGCAAGCCTTCTTTATAATTTGCATCTTCTTGAATTCGCTGTACTTTAATACCGAGCTTTTGAAAGTCCAACTCAGTTGCTTGATTTGTTTTTATCAGACTATGTGTAATAGCCTGTTTAAGTGGGTTATCAAAATAACGTTCATCTAACTGAAAATCATTTTGACGCAATATTTTTAACAACATTTCATCATGTTGAGTAAGAACATGCGCAAGTACATTACGGAAGTAAAACTTACTTTGTTTTTTGACCTTACGAACTTGCTGATAAAAATAGATTTCATCGAAATCATGTTCAATAAAATCATGTAATAAACTTGAACTAGCCAATACAGACAATGCTTCATGACCAGTAAATGGCAAATGAATCGTATGTAAGCTTGGTAACAGCTCTTTTATTTTTAAGTAATGTTCACGGTCAATTGAAAAGTAAGGGTCATAAACAATAATGTATTCACGCGCTGCATCGACATCTTGCGGCTGAATCTGCATGTCTTTATTTGCTATAGCATCAAAAAACTCAGCGTAGCGTCGGTCTTCAACATGCTCTGGATCAATTGAATATTGAGGCACAAATGCAATCACACGGTTCATATTCAATAAATTAGAATACTTGATTGCGGCATAGCCGCCCATTGAACCGCCATAACCCACAATATTTTTAAAGCCTTCTAGAATAGGCGAAATTGCTTGTGCCAGCTCAATCATGCTTGCTTGAGGAAACCATGATTTTTGTTTTGGCATAACCCCAATAACATTATATTGGTATTTAATTAGAGACTTTTCAGCATTGATAGATAAGCCACTCGCTCGGGTAATCAAATCGCCAAAAGAGAGAACTAATGTATTAGAATCGCCTGGTAAAAAAATGGCTCTAATGTGTTCGTCTTCAAAAATAATTTGCTTATCCATGCTCACACCGAAAGAAAATTTACTCCCACATACAACGTCAAAAATGAAACAAAATAGGTGTTTTGCCAATTTATGATTGCGGAGTATCTTATTTTATAGATGCCAGTCAGATTAAAAAGCGCAAAATATGACACAATCCTTACATCCTGCCGCTCAAAAAGGCTTCAGTTCAGCTGCTGAACTATATCAGCAAGTTAGACCCAATTATCCCGCAGAAATAGTAAGTTGGCTGCAAAATTGCCTACAAATACAGGAAAACTCTACTGTTATTGATCTTGGATCGGGTACTGGCAAATTCTTACCCTACTTAAAACAAACGCATGCAGATGTTATTGCAGTTGAGCCAATTGGCGAGATGTTACAGCAGCTTCAACAAGTTTATCCTGATATCAAAACATTACAGGCTTTTAGCCATTCAATTCCTGTAGAAGATCATAAAATTGATGCCATTATTTGTGCGCAATCTTTTCACTGGTTTGACAACCTTGATACCCTAACAGAAATGCATAGAGTATTAAAACCACAAGGACATTTAGGGCTAGTTTGGAATCAACGAGACGAACGTACAGATTGGGTCAAGGCTTTAGCTGACTTCCTACTTCCACTTGAAGGTGACACACCTCGTTATCATAGTGAAAAGTGGAAACGCGTATTTGAACAACAAGATTTATTCGTATTTGATAGCCTACAAACATTCACGCAGTCACAACACGGTTCTGTCGAACAAGTCGTAAGTAAACGTTTACTCTCTACGAGCTTTATTGCTGCAATGACTGAAAAAGATCAATTACAACTCAAAGCACAGTTTGAAAAAATTGTTTATGATTTTACAGGATTAGGTCCTCAAGATCAGATTGATTTTCCATATTTCACATATGCATATCACTTTCAGAAAAGTACGTTACCCGTTAAATAATTAGTGAATAGGTTTGGTTGAAAGTTATGAAGAAAACACCTCAAATCATATTAATGTCTTTGCTTTGCTCTAGCCTATTTCTGACTGCTTGTAAAAAAGCGGATGAGCCTGCTAAGACGGAGCAACCTTCTGCCACCTCATCTACCGATCAGGTTTTAGAAAAACTAAATGAAAGACCTGTTAAGACCTTCCCAGTCACTGCTGATGATGCACACGATATTGCGCTCTTAGAGGATTATGACCGCCGCTTTACAGAAATGAGTGACGAGATGGAAAGTGAATTAGCAAAAATGCATGAAGCTGGAACCCTCACTACAGAGTTTGAGCAACAGCGTACTCTCGATAACGTGCGTTCTTCTCTGACAATGTTAAAAGATTTAGATTTAAAAACTGAGCAAGGTCGGTACATTCAGGGTCTACTTTATCAATATTGGGAAAACCAAGAAAAACACTTGAGTGATAAGCAAGCCACTAAAGATGAACAGATCAATGATCTTGCCGACTATTTACAAGCGCAAAATCAATTAAAATATTGGAAAGCATCGCAACAGAAATAAGCAATGTCTTGGTTATAAAAAAGCCTTCGAACTTATGAAGGCTTTTTTTTAAATTATATATTTTGCTTTTCAACCCAATGAATTGCCTGAACGCGGAATAACTCACATGCACCATCACCCGTATCAGTCGGCGTAAGTGAGGATTTCCAAACTAAGTTTTTGTCCTTAATCTCGACAAGATCACCTTTTAGATAAACTAAATCACCACGTTTAACCTGTTTAATCTGCTGAGCAATTTCAGGATTTGCAGGAATGATGTGCATGTTAGATACCATTTGCATCGCTTGCTCTGCTGGAACAGGTAATTTAGGAATTTTCCAGTTTAAATAACGGTCATATTGTTTCACTGAAATATGACGTGCGATTTCAGGCTGTGCAAACAATCCCCAACTTACTGCATAGTCGATAGGAGAAAACTTAGCTTGTTCATCATTTTGATAAACTTTTGAACCCAAGATTCTGAAATTTCCTTGAAAAGGTTGCAATACAGAAATAGATTGATCTTTTTCTATCGGGCTCAAACCATTGGCAATATTATATTCACTTGAGGTCGATGCAAATGTTGAACTCATGCCAATCACGGCGAGTAAGCCCATCATCAAACTTTGTTTTTTCATCGTGTTACACCTCAAATATTGCTAGATCAAAGTGAATAGATCTTCAATTTATAATAGCTTTAAGCGATGAAAAAAATATCGAAATTTAGTAACAATACAGATCAATTTCGTCTATTTTTGTGCTGAATTAAACAGCTTGTTAATCTTCGAAATCTATTCTCAACGTTTCGAAACGAACCTTACCTTGTTGAACAGCTTGGGCAATTGCTTGTTGACCTTTCGTAAGTCTAGCTCCACCACTTTTTACATCAAGCAAAATAATATTGATGTCTTCTGCCGTACCATCGCCATCGCGGAAATCGGTATATCCATCAAAAATAATATAGTCCACCGGATCGCCCATGAATTTTGCATCACTTGGTAAATACTGAAATTCAGGTAAAACGGGAGCAAATTGTTCTGCCATTTTTCCTTTCAACACCGCACGACTTGTATTTACACTTCTCTTTTGTGCTTGAGTAAGCGCCTGTTGATGCTCTAGTTCAAGTTCAGCAATATATTGCTCATATTCAGCCTTAATTCGTCCATTACGTGTATTTGATAAAATAATAGTAGTGATGATAATACCAATGCCAGCACCAATAAGCATGGCAAGCCATACAGACATAAATTTTCCTTAAAAAGCGCGAATTAAGATTACAGCTCTAATCATATCTAAAATAACGAAACAGCTTAAACTTTTGTCAAATGCAGTCATCTACTTCTCACAAAAAGATGCTAAGGTATAAAACATAAACAAATGTGCTGCTGAAAATAATTGGATTTATGAAAACGATACTTATTGCAAATCAAAAGGGCGGATGCGGAAAAACCATGACAGCCATTACGTTAGCAACGGCATTGGCACAAAAAGGATATAAAGTAGCATTAGCAGATTCGGACAATCAAAAATCGGCTTTACAATGGTTAAAACAGCGCCCTGATACTGTTGCAACGATTCAAAGCCTAGACTGGCGTCATGAAAAATCAATTGGTGATGCACCCAAAAATCTGGACTATTTAATTATTGATGCGCCTGGTGCTCTGTCAGGTGAGCATGCTGAACAGCTTATTAGTGAAGCGCATGCCATTATTACTCCACTTCAACCTTCATTTTTTGATATAGACAGTACTCGTCGTTTTTTAAAGCATTTACAAGACATTAAACGTATTCGTAAAGGTAAAGTTCAGATTTTACTTCTTGCAAATCGTGTAAAACCAAACAGTGCAAGTTCAAAAGATATCCAACAGTTCTTTGAAAAAATTGAACAGGAACCTGTTGCATGGATTGCTGAACGCACTGCGTATGGCAGCTTAGCAATGCAGGGTTTAAGCATTTTTGATAAACCGCAAAAGAACTTTATTAGTATCCAAAATCAATGGCAACCTGTTCTAAACAAGTTAATTGAAGATAAAGCTGAATGGTTTTAAAGGAATTTTAGCCTCTAAAAAGAGTTGTATAAGGTTTTTTACATTGTGACCTTAAAATTTGCCTCAGGTTATTTTTCAGTTAATATGACTTTATTCTACGTAGAAAATTAGAGAAATATTGTTCGTGCATCCATACGCTCCTAATTTACAGCGCGTTTTATTGTTTGGGCTGTTTTTTATTTTGATTTTTTTAGGATTTAATATCCTGAAATACTTTATTGTTCCTGTACTTTGGGCTGCCATCATTGCATATATGACTTGGCCTATTTATTTAAGAATTCAGCGCTTTTTTGGAGAAACCCGTAATACTTTAAATGCAACTCTAATGATTAGTCTGGTCATTTTGGTTGTTGGTGTACCGTTTACATGTGCTATTTTCATTTTGCAGCATGAAGGACGCAACTTATATTTTGACTTACAACGTCAGGTTTTTTCGGGCCATTTAAGCGTTCCAGATTTTATACGCGAGCTTCCTTTTGTAGGAAAAGAGATTTCTCGTACACTCAATGAGTTAAACAACGATCCTAATAGCACCATTCAAAATATCGCAGCTTGGGTACAAAGTCATTTAAGTTATGGCCGTGTACTGCTCGGTGAGATTAGCAAAAATATTGTCAAACTTGGCTTTGCCGTATTTAGCCTATTTTTCTTCTACCGTGATGGTCAAATGATTTTGTCTCAAGTGAGTAAAGCTTTAGAAATGGTCATTGGCCCTCGTATTCATCACTATCTTGATACGATTTCCGAGACAACTCGTGCAGTAGTCTATGGCGTAGGTTTAACTGCAATTGCTCAAGCCGTTTTAGCTGGATTAAGTTACTTCGTAGCAGGTGTACCAAACCCTATGGTACTCACTATTGCTACGTTCTTATTGGCTTTAATTCCATTTGGTACCCCAATTTCCTATTTAGGCGTAGGTTTATGGTTGTTCTCTCAGGGACAAACCATGGAAGCTATTGGCGTTGTCGTTTGGGGCGTGGTGATTGTCAGTAGCTCAGATAATGTGATTAGACCACTCGTCATTTCTGGCGCCACCAAAATTCCGTTCTTATTAATTATGTTTGGTGTATTAGGCGGTATTGCGAGTTTCGGCTTGGTCGGTTTATTTATTGGTCCTGTAATTTTGGCTATTTTACTGGCAATTTGGCGTGAATGGTTACATGAAACGATTGAACCCGAACCTATGCCAAAAACGACCATGATTTATGATTCTGAGAGTGAATCGTCTAGTGATGAAAAGTGACATAGCGATTTAATTTAAAAATGTTTCTAGATACAAATTAACTATTTAAATTAACTTGTAGGTCAGACCTCTGTTTGTTTGAATCAAACAATTATATATATTTATAAGGACATCCAATCATGCAGATGTTTAATAAAATTGGCGCAGTCTGTGCGCTTACAGCCCTTTTTACCGTTGGCTGTAGTTCGGTAACTAAAACTGTATCTGACACAGCCCAAGCATTAACCTCAATGCATACAAAAAAAGTGGTCGATGTAAATGAAGTGACAGCTAACGGTATTGGCAAAAAAATAGGTACGATTAGCTTTCAAGATAGTGACAAAGGTTTAATTATTACCCCTGCTCTTGCTGATTTACCAAGTGGTACTCGTGGTTTCCATATTCATGAAAACGCTTCTTGTGCACCTGCTGTAAAAGATGGAAAACCTGGCGCTGCTTTAGCTGCGGGTAGCCACTATAACCCGAACCAAGCCCCTCATCACGGTACTCCAACGACTGGCCATTTAGGCGATCTACCTGTTTTAGTTGTCGATAATACAGGTGTTGCAACAACTGCCGTAATCGCACCTCGATTAAAACTTGCTGATATTCAGGGTCGAGCGATTATGATCCATGCGGGTGGTGACAATTATTCAGACTCACCTCAACCTCTTGGCGGTGGCGGAGCACGAATTGCATGTGGTGTGATTAAATAATTTATATATTTTTCAAATTGTGGGTATCTAAAAAGATATCCACAATTTTGTTAATTTATTGATCGTTACAACTTGGTTTAAGTCTAATAAAATCTTAAAAAATGACTGACTTTTGTAGATAAAAAGAATAATATTTTTGAAGTAATAAAAATTTAAAGTTACATACTGCTTTCTCACGTATTCTCTAATTTAGAACAAAAGCCGTGAATTATCTGACCCAAATATTTAATAGCTTTAAGACAAACTCTATTTTAATTTATTGCCTGCAAATTCTGATTGTACTGACTGGCACAACTTTAGGTTTGCTGTGGCTGGGCTATAATCAACTTATTGTTCCCGTAACCTTAGGCGCAATTGCAGCAGCATTAACAGACTTTGATGATCGCTTAAGTATTCGATTACGCAATTTGGTCTATGTCTGCCTGCTGTTTTTTACAGTCAGTAGTATTCTTGGCTTTTTAGCTCCTTACAAAATTTTCTTTATTTTATATCTCTCTATCTCAAGCGCTTTTTTCATATTACTAGGCGCCTTAGGGCAACGTTATGCCACGATTTCTTTTGGTACTATTTTGCTCTCTATTTATAGTATGTTCGGTTTAGGCGAATATGCACATTGGTATCAACAACCTACTTATTTTGTTTATGGCGCTCTCTGGTACGGTTTAACTTCTATTTTATTTTTTATTATTAAACCGACACTTCCCTTACAAGATAAGCTCTCGCAAATTTTTAAAGAAATTTCTGTTCTACTACAAGCAAAAGCTCGTTTGTTTGATCCTGACAATAAAGAGAATGTTGAACAGCTTTTATATGAATTATCTCTACAAAATACGCAAGTTGCCCAAAGCCTCAATCAAATACGCAGCTCCCTACTTACTCGATTGAAAGCTTCCAGAGTCAGTAATAAAAGTATCTATTGGCTAAACCTATATTTTTTCGCACGAGATATTCACGAGCAAGCCACTTCAAATTATTTACATTACGAACATATTCAACAGAATTTTAGCCGTAGTGATCTTATTTTCCGTTTCCAAAAAAACCTGCGTCTACAAGCACAAGCATGCCAAGACTTAGCTCAATGTATTTTATATAACCAACCATATCAGCCTTCGCAAGAAAGTCAGAAAGTACTAGGACATTTGGAAAGTTCTTTAAAAGACTGGATACAACAACATCCGCAAAATTTTGAAGTTAAAAATTTAAAACTCATTTTTGATAATTTAAAAGGAATGCATGAACAGTTTGAACAACTGCAATATGCCCAACCTGCTCCTGAAAATAGCACTCAAACAAGACAAGAACACTTAAATTTACTTGATGATGATATTCAAGGATTTTCAGATCTTATCTTAAAACTTCGGCAACAACTTACGCCACAGTCAGCGCTGTTTAGGCATGCCATACGAATTGCTGTGGTTTTCGCCGCAGGTTATGCAATTTCACTGTTACCCTTTGCGCAGCATGGTTACTGGATTTTACTCACCAGTTTGTTTGTCTGTCAGATTACTTATTTTGCGACTAAAAGCCGTCTTAAATTAAGAACGATTGGTACCTTACTCGGTGTTTTATTAGGAATACCTATTTTATATTTTGTACCGAGTATTGAAGGCCAGCTCATCATTACAATTATTTGTGGAGTCTGCTTTTTTTACTTACGTCAAAAAAAATATGCTTTGGCTACGCTCATGGCTACCCTTATGGTGCTATTAATTTTCAACTTAAAAGGCGCTGGCTACAGTATTATTTTGCCTCGACTGATAGATACTTTATTAGGCTGCTTTATTGCATGGCTTGCCGTAAACTTTATTTGGCCCGACTGGAACTTTCGAAACATCCCCAACAATATTAATAAAAGCAGCAAAGCGACCTTAGATTATTTCAATGTGATTGTTGAGCAATATCAATATGGCAAAAATCAGGATATAGAGTACCGCCGAATTCGTCGTGCTGCGCATAACGCTCAAATTGAGCTATCCAACATGATTTCGAGCCTAAGCGCTGAACCCAACCCGAACCCTCAACTCATCCATTATGCTTTCCGTTATTTGGTTTATAGTCACAGTCAACTGAGTTACGTAGCAGCGTTAGGAAGTCAACGACAGAAAATTGATGATCAACAAGTATTACAACTCTTACTGGATTGTCAGCAAATTCTTAAACAGAGCTTATTTGATCCGGCTTATATTGATTTCAATTTCCTTGAGCAGACTTTAGCGCAAATTCAAAGCCTAACTACTCATGAGCACTTTTCAGAGAATTACACACTCGTGTTAAAACAAATCAGTTTATTGCTAGAAACCTTGCCAGAACTATTAACACTTAAAGACAAACTTTTAGAACAAGAGATTAAGTAGAATAAAAAAATACCGGAATCTCACTTCCGGTATTTTTTATTTAATTGTTGCCTTGTTGCAGTCTTTCTTGCATTTCCTGCTTCAAAGCACTTCGCGGTTGGCTAAACCAAAGAGCAATAAAGGTAAATGCAGACAATGCAAAAGCCCATAAATGAAATTGTGTATAGAGATAACGTACAAGCTCAATCATTGCAAAGAAGCTCATCATCAGTAACATTGAAACTGCTGCTGCAACAGTTCCTTTTGAGACCTCAGATGACATGAGTGCAAAACGATACAAGACCGAGAAACTAATCCCCTCACCAAAACAAATCAATGTCATGCCTGTAAGCAAACAAGGTATGAGATAGGTTTGCCACACCACACCTAATATTAAAATAAGTGTACCAGTGAGCATAATCGGTAAACCCATCATGACGGTTTTACCTAAGGACAAACGATCAATAATTTTGATTAAGACAATGTTGCCTAAAATCAAACCCAAAAACACAGGGAATTGAGCTAAGCCATATTGCACACTAGTGAGCTTTAACTCATCTACTAAAATGATTGGAGACAAAGCAATCCATAGCATTAAAGGCATACCCACTAAAGGTAATGCAAGGCTTAAACCTAAAAAACGGCGGTTGGTAAACACCTTTTTAAAATCATCAAAAAGATAACTAAAAGGTTGCTTGGTTATACTGACTTGCTGGCTCGGCATCTGTTTTTTCAACCCGATCCAACTGAGTAATGCCAATACAGCGATAGCGACAAAGCCCCAGTGCCATGACACATAATCAATTAAGAAAGCGCCAAGTACAGGTCCTAGCAAGGGTGCAAGTAATGAGATATTGGCCATGAGTGCCATGACTTTAATCGCATCACGTTCAGCAAAACTTTCTTGTATAGCCGCATATCCAACTGCTGAAATTACGGTTAAGCCAATTCCCTGCAAAAATCTTAAAGCTAGAAATTGCTCGATTTGCGTTGTAAGTAAAATTAAAAAACAGCATAGAGCAAAGAATAAAACTCCTGCTAATAGTACTTTTTTACGTCCGAGACGGTCCGACAAAGGACCAAGTAACCATGCGACAGATGCGCCACCTAACAAATAAAATGACATCGAAGACGGTGCCCAAGTTGCACTTACACCAAAGTCCTCAGTAATTGCCAACATGGCGGGCTGAATCAGGTCATTACCAATATAAACCGCAAATTCAAATAGCACTAAGGCCAAAGGAAACATCAACGTTGTACGGTTCAACGTTGTCGTTTGAATATTTTTCATGAGTTGTACACTTCAAAATAGCGGCCATATGTCTGTACGACTATCTATAAAATAAGATGTAGTCATGACGATGACATGTATGGTCAATCAATCTTTAGTTAAGTTGTTATATGCCGTGAGAGTGCATGTTTAGAGTGTGAAACACCGTATTCACAAGGTGTCTAAAACGAGAAAAAATATATGACGTGAGATTCGGTAATTTTTACCAATTGGCACAATTGCCGAGCGCAACAATAGCACTTTTTAAATTGATCAGCAATCATGCAATTTCAAGAAGCTTAAATTTCAGATTTTTACACAAAAAGGCATGCAAATTATAGTTGTGTACAAACTCAAAGTTATCCACATATTCGATAAAAAATTAAGCATCATGGGCAAGGATTAACTTGAAAATCTGTAGTTTCCTCTCCTTTTGTACATTGATAGCTTTGCTTTTTATTCACAATTTTCCAAATTTGCTGATCCCGTTTTAATAAATATTCAGTACGAGTCTTCGACACCGCATCTGGACTAGGTTCTGTTTGCAAAATAGTAACTTGAGCATTGGAAGGATCATCCGAAGCATTCATTTGCTGTGAAATATCTAAATTGCTTGCATTATTTAAAAGATCAGGTTGATCGAGCAATACAGCCTGTATAGGACTATCAGCGAGTTGAGCAGAAGAATTTTGAGGTGGAGCACAAGCTGTTAATATGCTTAAGCTGAAAATAATCAACAAACCTTTCTTTTTCATCACTCTTCCCCCTCTATTTACTCAAAATTAATGCTAAAGATAATAGGCCACTTTTTCCTTTTGAGCTTTGTAAATAGGCATAAATTTATTGATATTAATGAGATAGATTAATTTTAAATAGAAATCCAATAATAATTATTGATTTTTTATCAACAATATTTTTCCTATTCATGCATTTTTCTACAACAGTAAATCTCATAGAGTATGCGTCAAATACAGGAATTTAATGAGAGCAACCTCCATGAGTAAGATTTTAGTGATTAATGGTGCGAAACAATTTGCCCACTCAAACGGTGAATTAAATGACACATTAACCACCCTAGCAACCACACACCTCACGGAACTCGGCCATGAAGTCCAAGTGACCCGTGCAGACAGCAATTATGATGCTGAAAGTGAAGTTGAAAAATACTTATGGGCAGATGTTGTTATCTATCAAATGCCAGGCTGGTGGATGGGCGCACCTTGGACAGTCAAAAAATACATTGATGATGTCTTTACCACTGGTCATGGTTCACTTTATGCAAGTGATGGCCGTAGCCGTTCTGATGCCTCAAAAAAATATGGTTCAGGTGGTTTAATTCATGACAAAAAATATATGCTGTCTTTGACTTGGAATGCTCCAATGGAAGCATTTGAAGATGCAGATCAATTCTTCCACGGCGTAGGTGTAGATGGCGTTTATTTACCATTTCATAAAGCCAATCAGTTCTTAGGCATGAGCACCCTTCCGACATTTATTGTAAATGACGTGATTAAAATGCCTGACGTTGATAGTTATGTTGAAGAATATAAAGCACACTTAAATACTGTATTTGCAGCAGCCTAATAAGGAGAAATCCATGCTAACCATTATTGCGGAAATTCGTACTAAATCGAGTGGACAGCATCGCCAGAACGTATTGGATGCCTTTCAAAAAATCATTCCAACTGTTTTAGCAGAAGATGGTTGTCATGGTTATGAACCTTTAGTTGACCACATCTCAAATGCAAGCTTCCAAAACAAAGACCCAGACATTATTGTGATGTTGGAAAAATGGGAAAGTGTTGCCCATCTTGAAGCGCATTTAGCGACGCCTCATATGCAAGCGCATCATGAAGCAGTCAAAGATGATGTCGTTGACGTCAAAATTAAAATTTTAGAAAGCGGCGTATAATTTAGACTATAAAAAAAGACGATATATTTATCGTCTTTTTTATTTTTAAGAGCAAAGCTGGGTTTGAAAACCTCTAGACCCTTTCCCTCTCGCGCATTGATAGCTCTTTTGCTTATTTTGCAATTGCCACTTTTCATCAACTAGCTTAAATGAATATTCTGTTCGGATTGCAGAAACAGAATCATCCATTAAACCTGTTTGGATAACGGTAATACGGGAAACTGTTGGAGATTCTACTCGGTTAAATACTTGCTGAACTGAGGTATTATTGTGCTCTTTTACAATCTCAGGCTGGGCTTTAAGTACTTGTTGCATCGGGGTTTCAGAACCCACAAAAGGGATTAATTTACTGGTCGTCGCACACCCAGTGAAAAGTCCAGCACAGAGCGCTGAAATTAAAAATAAACGTTGCATTTTTATCACCAAAAACAAAAGCCATAGCTTTATGATGCTATGACTTTGTCGGTTACTCTGTAGAAACTATGTAGTCCTAAGGATGGCTACTCTTTTACAGACTAAATAATTATCTATTTAGGCTATTTGACTATATAACTTTTTTCTCTTAGTCTTTTACCGTTGATTTATCATATTTTGATGGGTTGGAATGCTTATAAAAATCCATAGTCACTTCCTAGATAGAAGGTGGTTATTTCATTCTCTTTAATTTTTTTCTAGTCTTTTTATTATTTCTAATTCTAAGTCTCTATATGACAAAATATTCAGCGGCATTCTTAAAGTTGCAGTTTTTGAATCCCATTCCATCACTTTACCACTACCATTTTTTCTTTTGATTTTTCTACCTATACCTAAAGTCATTGAAAATAAGTTTACAAAACTACGAGCACCTACTCCGACAAATGGCTCAAATACAAGTTTTTTATTATATTCATTTTCATGTCCTTCCCATTTTTTTGCTATTGAATCACTATGCAAATGCAGTGCCTTACTTTTAGGGTAGGGTTCAACAAAGATTACTTTTTCTATACCCGCAGCAATTATATGCTTTGCACAGTTATGACAAGGAAAAGTAGTAACAAATAATGAAGCACCTACAGTAGAAATATTACTTCTACTACAAGTTAACAATGCATCCATTTCTGCATGCACGGCTCTGCTATATTCAGTAATATCTTTTATTTTACTCTCTTGAAGAATATTTTTAATTTCTTGCTTTATATTTTTTGTTCTATCCTGATCAATAGATCTATCAATTACTACCTCAAGTTTATTAAACAAATCTGTGATTATCTCATTTTTCTCAATAGCATTCGCATCTTCTTGGCATGTAAAATCTCGCCCATTTTCGTAATCTTTAATTTCACCTGTAGTTTCATCAAAATATGGCCAATAAGTTCCTCCTTTAAATTTAGGAACATCATTTGAACCTAAAGCTAAAATTGTCTGTTCCCTTGTGATTACTGCACCAACTTGGCGAGATAAATCTGCAGAACGAAGACTCGCTGTAAATGACATATATGTTGCGAACTCATTAAATGTTGGAGTTACATAAGGGTGTGCAAAAACTATTTTTAAAAATCGAAAGCATGATTCTCTTAACTCATTATGACTCTTGTCGAATTTTAAAAAATAGTCCGCCAAATGAAATGCTTCACTTGTATGTTGCCCATATGAATTATTTTCTCCCTCATCTCTTTCTATTAACTTATTAGCACTTTCTTCACTAATCCCATATTCATGAACTAATGCATTCGTTCTAGCAGTCTTCGACTCATATAAAGAGAGTTGGAAAAAACTATTAGAGTAGATTTGTCTTAATGCATGAATTTCAGCTTCATGCTTCAATGAATTAATAATATATGCAACTCTGCGTTTAGAACTATCAGCTCCGTGATTATTTTGGCACCATTGTTTTCTTTTATTTGCTATAAGTTTAGCTACTTCTAAAGCTAAATAATCACTTCCATGTTGCTGGCGAAGATAGTTACCTTTATCCATATAATCACTAATACGATTAAAAGTATTACTGGCCTCATAATCGGAAGAAAAATATTTTGTTAAAATATCCTTTGAAACTTTTATTATTTCAACTTCATATGCAAATTTTTCTTCTAATAAATTTTTAGTAATATTTGTTAAAGAAGCCAAACTACAACCAACAGCACCCACAAGACCGATAACTAACTCATTACTCGTTATTTGTATTTCTTCTAACAACATTATATATGTAACCTTTAGAACGTATATTTATTATACGTTCTAAAGGATTATCTTTTACTTTACAAGTATTAAAGATCAAATAATTTACCTGGGTTCATTAAACCGTTTGGATCAAATACTTTCTTCAAAGCTTTCATATATTCAATTTCTTCAGGCGAACGTGAATACTCCAAATATGGCTTTTTCGTCATACCTACGCCATGTTCAGCAGAGATTGAACCGTCGTATTTTTTAACAGTATCAAACACATATTTATTAACCACCTGACATTTCGCAAAGAACTCATCTTTGGTTAAGTTTTCAGGTTTTAAAATATTTAAGTGCAAGTTACCGTCACCAATATGGCCGAACCAGCAAATTTCAAAATCTGGATAGTTTTCTTGAACAATCGCATCAATTTCACGAATAAATGCAGGTACGTGAGTAATTAATACTGAGATATCATTTTTATATGGAATAAACGGCGCGATTGATTCAGAAATATCTTCGCGTAAACGCCATAAGCTTTCTACTTGGTCAAGGCTCTGGCTCATTACACCATCAAGTACCCAACCCTGCTCCATACAATGCTCGAAAATTTCCATTGCTTTATCGAGAATCGGCTCATATGGTGCTTCAAACTCAAGTAATACATAGAACGGGCATTGTGTTTCAAATGGGCGTTGTACATGTCCATGATCTAAAACTTTTTGCATTGCAAGTTCACCAAAGAACTCAAATGCAGTTAAGTCGATGTCTTTTTGGAATGCATGTAATACAGGCATTACCGCATCAAAATCAGGAACACCTAAAACTAAAACTTGTAAGTTTTGTGGTTGACGCTCAAGTTTAATTTCAGCTTCGGTCACTAAACCTAATGTACCCTCACCACCAATAAACAAATGCTGTAATGCATAACCAGTTGCATTTTTAACCATGCCTTTGTTTAAACGCAGGATGTCACCTTTACCAGTCACTACGGTTAAGCCAAGTACCCAGTTACGTGTCATGCCATATTTAATGACTTTAATACCGCCGGCATTTGTTCCGATATTACCGCCAATCTGACTAGAACCCGCTGATGCAAAGTCCACCGGATAATACATGCCTTGTTCTTCTGCATAATTCTGCAATTGCTCAGTCACAACACCAGCTTGCACTCGAACCATGCGGTCTGCTGGGAAGAACTCAAGAATTTGGTTCATTTTGTCCATGCTAATGACAATTTCACCATTGGTTGCTACCGCACCAGCAGAGAGACCAGTACGACCACCTGACGGTGTAATCGCAACATTAAACTGGTTCGCAAGCTTAACAACCGCCTGAACTTGTTCAGTCGTTGAAGGAAAAACGATGACCGATGGGTTCGGATTAAAATGCTTGGTATGATCTTTACCCCAGTTTTCGAGACTATCAGCATCAGTTTTAATACGGTTTTCACCGACAATTGCTGTTAATTGGGTGAGTAACTCAGGTGTTAAAGCGACTGGAGCATTCATCGTTTGCAGACCTAGCAAGAAGTAAACTGTGGTGGGACTATGACCTTATAATTCTCAAGATTCTCACCTGAGCAAAGCCATAATGTTCAAGGAACTCCTATATTCTACATGTATCCGCGCAAGCGATAAAGTTCAGAATAGAGATACTGTCACTACAAAACATGTTTAACGTAAATAAATGCTTTCTATGGGGCTTTCAGAGAAAAATCACATTTATCCCCCCCTACCAAGCATATTTTAAAATGCTCGACAAGCCATAAACAGAAGTGATTAGACATAGATAAAATTGCCATAAGGCGATGGTATAAACGAAATATCTATAGCGCTGCCCAGTATGTTATTATACCGCCACCAAATTTGGCCTTTGTAGCGGAGCCGTAATGAGCCAACATCTTTCACTACCTAAAGATAAAATCCGTTTCCTTTTGTTAGAAGGCGTTCACCAAAACGCAGTCGATACTTTAAACGCTGCGGGTTACACCAATATTGACTATCGTAAAACTGCTCTTGAAGGCGAAGCGCTTAAAGAAGCAATTAAAGATGCTCACTTTATTGGTATTCGTTCGCGTACCCAATTGACTGAAGAAGTTTTCGAAGCTGCAAACAAATTGATCGCAGTAGGTTGTTTCTGTATCGGAACAAACCAAGTTGATCTTAAAGCAGCAATGGCACGTGGTATTCCTGTATTCAACGCACCGTATTCAAATACACGTTCGGTTGCAGAGCTTGTACTTGCTGAAACGATTCTTCTTCTTCGCCGTGTTCCTGAAAAGTCAGCGGCTTGTCATCGTGGTGGTTGGGACAAGTCTGCTGTCGGTTCTTTTGAAACTCGTGGCAAAACTTTAGGTATTGTGGGTTACGGTTCCATCGGTTCTCAACTTTCAGTTCTTGCTGAAAGCATGGGCATGCATGTTATTTATTATGATGCAGTAACCAAATTACCAATGGGTAATGCTCGCCAAGTTGGTTCTCTAGATGAACTTTTAGCAACTGCTGATGTTGTAACGTTGCATGTGCCAGATGTTCCCTCTACACGCAACTTCTTCACTAAAGAACAATTTGCGAAAATGAAAGAAGGCGCGATCTTCTTAAATGCTGCACGTGGTACATGTGTAGTGATTGAAGATTTAGCTGATGCAATCAAGTCTGGTCATATTGCTGGTGCAGCGGTTGACGTATTCCCGAAAGAACCAAAAGCAAATGGTGAAGAATTCCAGTCTCCACTTCGCGGCTTAGACAACGTGATTTTAACTCCTCACGTTGGTGGTTCAACCATGGAAGCGCAAGCAAACATTGGTTTAGAAGTTGCAGAGAAATTTGTTGCTTACTCTGACAAAGGTATGACACTTTCTGCGGTGAACTTCCCGGAAATCGCATTACCATTGACAGCTGGTCAACACCGTTTATTGCACATCCACAAAAACGTGCCAGGTGTATTGTCTAAAATCAACAACTTGTTTGCTGAACAAGGCATCAACATTTCTGGTCAGTCACTTATGACTAAAGGTGACATCGGTTACCTCGTCATGGATGTTGACGCTTCTGCTTCTCAAGAAGCTTTAGATATGTTACATGAAGTTGAAGGTACAATTCGCGTGCGCGTATTATTCTAATACGAACTGTAAATTCAAAAGCCACAGCATTGTCTGTGGCTTTTTTATGGGCATTTACATTATCATGTGAAAAGTATACCAATTGATCAAATAATAAAATGTCCACTTTAAACCAGAAATCTCAGCTACATGCTTTGGGTTTTCTTATTCTTGCTATGTTAAGCGTTCAAAGTAGCGCATCTTTAGCTAAAATTTTATTTCAGAACTTTCCTGTACTCACTGTTTCTGCAATGCGGCTATGTTTAGGTGCAATTATTCTTGCCATTATTTTTCAAATTTGGCGAATTAATTTTAGTCAGGTCCGCTGGAAAGCAATTTTAGCTTATGGATTTGCGCTTGCAGGCATGAACGCTTTATTTTATCTGTCGATCGAACGCTTACCGATTGGGATCGCGGTTGCTTTTGAATTTATTGGCCCTTTAAGTGTAGCGTTATACCACGCACGCCAAAAATATGATTTTGTTTGGGTGAGCTTCGCAATTATTGGGCTGATTTTACTTTTCCCTTTCAATCAGGCTCATAGCCTAGATTGGATCGGCGTTTTATTTGCAATTAGTGCAGGATCTTGTTGGGCACTTTACATTATTGCCGGGCAGAAACCTTCTGGTATTTCTGGTAATCATACGGTGTGTTTAGGAATGAGTGTAGGTGCATGCATCTTATTACCCATTACCTTTTTTTCAGGCTCAATTGCACAAGTTATAGAACTTCCCTATCTTTTTTATTTTATTGGTTTGGCCATTTTAGCCAGTGCTCTTCCATTCTCTTTAGAAATGTTAGCACTGCGCAATTTGACACCTCTAAGCTTTGGAACATTGATGAGCCTAGAGCCCGCAGTTGCAGCACTATCTGGGTTTATCTTCTTGGGTGAATATCTTTTATGGAATCAATGGCTAGCACTTGCAACCATTATCACTGCCTCTGTTGGTTGTACCGTAACCACCCAAAAAGCTCGCCAAGAACGTGAAAAAGCCGCAAGTTAATTTAATGAAATCTGCCAGCTAAAACATAGTATTCGTTATAATTGTCCACCATTATTTTTAGACATCAGATGAAGCGCTAGAGTATTTTCCATGCAAAATCTTCCAATTATTGCTGTGCTGTATATGATTTTGTCGATGGTCTCATATCAAATCAGCGCTTCATTTGCCAAACAGCTCATTGCAACATTAGACCCTCTCACCGTTACAGTTTTAAGGCTGAGTTTTGCAACGGTTATTGTCGCAATTATGTTCCGATCTTGGAAAATCTGGTCACGCTTACCCTATTTAAAATGGCTTGATTTATTGATGTACTGCGCTTCTTTAGGCTTAATGAATATCCTATTTTATACCTCACTTGGAAAACTACCCCAAGGTATTGCTGTTGGATTAGAGTTTATTGGTCCATTGGGTCTTGCGCTTCTTTCTATTAAACAAAAGAGCGACTACATTTGGGTAGCACTGGCCATGTTAGGCATTGCACTCATGGTACCTTGGCAAAACCCTATTCAACACCATTTCTCGTATGTAGGTGCAGCATGTGCGCTAGGTGCTGGTCTTTGCTGGGCTTTCTATATCTATTTCGGTCATAAAGTTGTGACCCAAAATATCGGGATGCATGCATTAACGATTGGGATCAGTGTATCTGCACTTGCCTTATTGCCAATTGGAATCTGGCACAATGCTCCTGCATTACTTGAAACACAGTACTGGGGCAAAGCCTTACTTATTGCGGTGTTAGCGACTGCAATTCCATATGCACTCGATTTAATGGCTCTCAAACAACTCAATAAATTAACTTACGGGACTCTAACGAGTTTAGCACCAGCATTGGCAGCATTAACGGGTTTCTTATTGCTTCACGAAGAAATCAGCATGCTGCAATGGGTGGCTTTGGCTTGCGTAATGCTGGCCTCTATTGGTGTTACTTTAAGAAGTACTAAAAAAGCTGCGTAGGTTTAATCTACTGCTGCTTTTTATACTTTTTATATTCCTTTAAATATTTATTACCCAGCGTTTCTTTTTCGCTGTCTTTAAGAATTTTTCCAGCTTGCTGGAAAAATTTATGTTCTTCTTCTTTTAAATGATGATGGACTTTTTCACTCAACTGTTTGGCAGTTGCTAACCAGCTTGGGCTACTCATATCGGTTTTTTCGAGCTGCTCAACCAACTCATCCATTTCGTGATGCTCAGATAAAGCATGTCTCGTAATATCTAAACCGACATCGTCAAACATTAAAGGAATATATAAATAACGATCTTCGGCAACTGAATGGGCATAAAGTTCATTTTTTAATGCATCAAATAGTTCTTTTCTTTCTTCAGTTAAACCATGTGTCTGAATAAGTTGTTCAGAAAGGTTACGTTGATTTTCATGGCTTTCTCTTAATGCTTCGAAAATATTCATTCTCTTCCTCATTTTTTAGCTAAAAAATCTTTTTTATTTCAAGGTTTATCATACGTTGAAATTTATAAAGTTTAAGTAGCTTAAAATGAGACTATTTTTTACACAGTTTTCTTTCTAGTAAATTTCTGTAATGATTTTTATATTTCTAGCTTTAAATGATACATAAAAGTATGAACTGCATTTTAGGGACAGCTCATACTTTCAATCTTATTTAACCCGTAACAAACATTTGATAGCCCAAACGGCAAATCAGAATACTCACCAAGATTAAAAAGATAATACGCACAAAACCACTACCGTACTTAAGCGCGGTACGTACCCCAACAATAGAACCAAGTACGTTAGCCGCTGCCATCATTAAACCAATATGTAAAATAGCGTGACCAGTTGGGATGAGAAAACTCAGCGCAGCTAAGTTAGTCATAAAATTACCGATTTTTGACAAAGCTGAAGCATGCAAGAAATCAACTTGTAAAAAACGGATAAAGAAGAAAATAAAGAAACTGCCAGTACCCGGCCCAAAAATACCGTCGTAAAAACCAATCGCCAAACTACCGATACCAGCTAAAATTAACATTTTCGTGGTAATTTTTTGCTCGGTATGAACTTGACCGAAGTTCTTTTTAACTAGGGTATAAATCGCAATCACAATCAACATTACGAAAACGAAAGGACGCAATACCGATTGAGGAATAAGTGATAAGCATGCCGCGCCGGCAAAAGAACTAATCAAGGCACAAATGGCAATAACTGCTAGAAGCTTCCATTGCAACTTTACTTTTTTAGCAAATGTATAAGCCGCCGATGCAGTACCAAAAATGGATGAGACTTTATTGGTACCAATCACCGTAGCAGTCGACATGTTAGGAAAAGTGCTCATGATCCCAGGAATCTGGATGAGTCCACCGCCGCCTACAGCAGCATCAATTGCTCCTGCAGTAAACGCAAAAAAGATCAAACTAAGGATAACATCCCATTCCATGCCCATGCTCTATACTCTACATCTACTACAAATTTAAGATACGCTTAGGTACCAACCGTTTTTTATCGGTAATCTCGGCCAAACCTAAACAGCGCTCACCCGAAAACACCAAAACTTCTGCTTCTGCAGAATGCTCAATATTGCTTTCTAAACCGTTGCAAAAATATTTTTCACGCCCTTCCGGAACTTGAATTTTTAGGAAATGGTCAACTGGTGCATAAACTGGAAGTAGCAAAGCTTCTCTTTGCTCTTCTGTTAAACTTTCCAGATATTCAACGGTATAACTCGGTATAAGCTCAAAATGTCCTGTTTGAGTCCGGTTTAGCATCGTTAAATGCCCACCACAACCAAGTGCTTCACCAATATCTTCACCTAATACACGGATGTATGTACCTTTAGAGCAGGTTACATCCAGAGTGATAGTATTTTCGGTAAATTCAATAAGCTCTAAAGCATAAATCGTGACTGGACGCGCTTCACGCTCAATCTCTATACCTTTTCTCGCCAACTCATATAACGGCTTACCTTCTTTTTTCAAAGCCGAATACATGGGTGGAACTTGTTGAATATCTCCTCTAAATTTCTCTAAGGTTTGTTCAATAAGTTCTTGGCTAAGCACCGGAATAGGACGCTCTTGTAAAATCTCCCCTTCCACATCACCTGTTGTAGTGGTCTGTCCCAATCGAACAGTGGTTTGATAACGCTTTGTTGAGTCCAGCAAATAATGTGAGAACTTGGTTGCTTCTCCCAAACAAATCGGGAGCAAACCTGTCGCCAAGGGATCTAACGCTCCAGTATGGCCCGCTTTTTGGGCGCGATATAACCAACGCACTTTTTGCAAAGCCGCATTTGAACTTAAGCCTAATGGTTTATTTAATAGAAATACACCACTAATATGGCGACGAGAAATTTTTTGATTTTTTGTCGTCATTTTTACTGGAACACAAAGCTAGAAAAAAGTGCCGACATGTTAGCAAATTCGGCAAGATATTTTCACAATATTTAGGTGCCTTTTCACTTATTTTATGGCACATTAATGATCGAGTAAAAAAACAACAAATTAAAACTTAAGGAAGATATCTTTATGCAAGGGATGCAGAAGAAGGTATTGTGGTGCGTGCTCGGATTTTTTATTTTGAGCCTCATTGCATGTGTATATTGGCTAAGCCCAGAATCAAAAAATACATCGACTCAACTAAATCAGAACGAAGCTAAAAGCTTAGCATCTATTCCACCTACAAATCATTCATCGCTAAATGCAGATGCTTACCATAGTAAAAGTCAGCAAGATACTGAAGTTAACTGTCAGTTAAAAATTGATAGTTCCCAACATTTGGTTGTTAACAGTCAAACTCGTGACTGCTTTGAATATTTTATTACCCAATATGGAGAAAATGATTTAGAGCAAATTAAAAATCACTTTGGACAATTTATTCAGGGAAAATATTTAGAGCCAGCTCGCTCACAGATTCTGGATTTATGGGGTCGCTACTTAAAATATCGTGAACAGCTTGCTCAAATCCAAACGCCCTCGTCAAAACAACAAGATAAAAATTACTTTCAAAAAATCTTTAATTCAATTCAAGATCTAAGAAAACGTTTCTTTTCGGCCGCTGAAATTGAAGGACTCTTCTCAAATGAAGATATCTATCAGAACTACACGCTAGATCGTATGCAAATACTTGAGGACTCTTCTTCAAGCGAAATTGAAAAGGCTCAAAAGCTTAAAGAACGCTTTGAACAGCTACCAGAAGACTGGCAACAAAACCTACAAGAACTTTCTAAACTCGATGACTTACATACACTGACCAAACAAATTAAAGCTCGTCATGGTTCAGCAGAAGAGCTTAGACAAATGCGTACAGCACTCGTCGGAGCTGAAGCAACTCAAAGGCTAGAAACTTTAGATACGCAGCGTAGTGCTTGGCAGCAGAGGGTCACAAGCTACCTAAGTGGACGAGATGAAATTATTAAAAGCAATATGAGTGATAGTGCTAAAAATCAAGCCATACAACAATTACGGCAACAACAATTTAATTCAGCACAAGAACAATTAAGACTTCGAACTTTTGAAACGGTCTATGATCAGGGAGGTGAACTGCCATTTAATTATTAAGTCTTTCCTATTAGGGACTGGCTAAACAAGCACTAGCAGTAAGAAGCTGCTTTTCATACAAAATAAAAATAGTGAGTAAAAAATGAAAAGGAAGTTAACGTTTTTTTGCGCTGCAATGCTCTCAGGATTGAGTATTTCAGCGGCCCATGCCACCAATGCTGAACAAGTTAAAAACTCGTTCGTCTATTCATCTTACGCACAAACCAAATATCCACTGGTTTTTAACCACGGTATGGCAGGTTTTAACCGAGTTGGGACAGATACACTTGGTCTCGATTACTGGTACCAAATTCTTCCGGATCTTGCTCGTAATGGAGGAAATGTCTGGGCAACCAGAGTGTCACCTTTTAACTCAACAGAAGTGCGTGGTGAACAACTTGCCCAGCAAGTAGAAGAGATCATTGCTATTACCGGTAAGCCTAAAGTCAACTTGATCGGTCATAGCCATGGGGGCCCGACAATTCGTTATGTGGCCGGCATCATGCCAGAGAAAGTTGCCTCACTCACCACGATAGGTGCACCTCATAAGGGATCACCAATGGCAGATGTTATACTGAAAGTTGAGGGTACTCCTCTGTCTGGAATAGCAACGTTAGTAAACTGGTTTTCAGCAGCAATTACTTGGGCAGGAGGACTAGACCCAACAAGCTATCCTCACGACTCTTTAGCAGGTGCTCATAGCTTATCAACTCAAGGTTCAGCTCAATTTAATGCTCAGTTCCCTATGGGTGTACCAACTACTTCTTGTGGTGAAGGGACATATCAAGAGAAAGGCATTTATATGTATTCTTTCTCGGGGAATAAAGCGCTGACCAATCCATTAGATCCATTTGATATTGCTCTTACAGGCAGTAGTTTAGTAGTCGATCCATTTGGTGATAATGATGGACTTGTTTCCCGATGCAGTGCCAAATTTGGTAAAACAATTCGTGATGATTACAACTGGAATCATTTAGATGAAGTGAACCAAGTACTTGGTATACGTTCTATTTTTGCTTCCGATCCTGTCTCGGTTTATCGTCAACATGCAAATCGTCTGAAACTTCAAGGACTATAGTTTTTAAACAAAAAATGCGCCAAAAGGCGCATTTTTTTACTCGCTATAAGCTTACGCTTTACGAGCTGGTAATTTTTCACGAATACGTGCAGCTTTACCAGACAAGTCACGAAGGTAGTAAAGTTTAGCACGACGAACGTCACCACGACGTTTCACTTCGATTTTAGCAACAACTGGCGAGTGAGTTTGGAATACACGCTCTACACCAACACCGCTAGAAATTTTACGTACTGTGAACGCAGAGTTCAAACCACGGTTTTTCTTAGCGATTACAACACCTTCAAATGCTTGAAGACGTTCACGATCACCCTCTTTTACTTTTACTTGAACGATGACAGTATCACCAGGAGCAAAAGCAGGGATATCAGATTTTAACTGTGCATTTTCAACAGCTTGAACTAAAGGATGTTTACCACTCATTGTGGGAATCTCCAATATGTGCGGAGTCAGAAGAGGTCTGAATTTCCGCTGGGGATAGAGGCTAAAGCGCATATCAACCCGTTTATCTTTCCCTTTACGACAATATGTCTATAAAGAGCCTTTAAATTTACATAAAACTATTCATTAAATAGAATTATGCTTTAACTCGAAGCATTGCTTCTCGTCTTGTTGCAGAACTTTCGTTCTTGAGAATAACGATTAAGAGTTACCGTTATTCACTTGCGTATCTTTTAGCCATTTTTTTTGCTGCTTAGTCAACTCTACGTTTTCAACCAACTCTGGTCGGCGCTCTAGAGTTCTTTGATATCGCTGCAAAAAACGCCATTTTTCAATATTGCCATGATGTCCAGATTTTAATACCTCTGGCACATCCAGCCCTTCAAAATGGTCAGGCTTTGTATATTGCGGACAATCTAAAAGACCGTCAACAAAAGAATCTTGTACTGCTGATTGTTCATCTGACATTACATTCGGCAAACGGCGAATAATACTGTCAAGTAACACCATAGCGGGCAGTTCACCACCAGATAAAACATAATCACCAATTGACCATTCTTGGTCAACATAATGCTGGATCAAACGTTCATCTACTCCCTCATAACGTCCACACAGTACGATTAAGCCGTCATAATCGACAAACTGCTTTACTGCCTGTTCATTTAAGGTTTTGCCTTGTGGGGACATATACACCACAGGGACATTAACATGTCCTGCTTGTGAGGCAAGCTGTTTGGCATATGAAATTGCTTTCGCCAAAGGCTCAGCCATCATCACCATACCGGGGCCACCACCAAATGGACGTTCATCCACTCTTCTGTAGTTTCCCTCAGCAAAATCACGAGGATTAATACAAGTGACTTGTACAATATCTCGTTTTGCCGCACGTCCGCTGATGCCGTAGGCTGTAATCGCTTCAAACATTTCAGGAAAAAGCGTAATGACTGCAAAAAACATTACAGACTCCTCTATTTTCCTGCTGTATTAATCCTAAAGGGATTAATAATCTACGCCCCAATTGACGTAAATACGACCAGCTTCAAGATCAACACGTTGTACTACATCTTTATGCCAAGGAATCATGCGCTCTTCTGAATCAATGCTGTCAGGGGTAGCATGCACCACCATCACATCATTAGCTCCAGTTTCAAACAACTCATGAATTTTCCCTAAGTTGACTTCCTGTTCTTCTTCATCAAGACCTAACACGGTTAAGCCTTTTAAATCTGACCAGTAGTACTCATCTACATCTGCTTTTGGCAGTTGAGACTTAGCAATCCAGATATTAGCGCCAACCAAGCTTTCCGCTCCAGTGCGATCACTCACACCTTTCAACGCAACAACTAGGCCTTTGCCATGTGGTTTCCAACGTTTTACATCTATTGTTTGCCAACCGGCCTTGGTCTCAATGTACCAAGGCAGGTAGTCAAACATGTTGCTCATAGGTTCTGTATTTGAATACACCCAGAGCCACCCATTCAATCCATAAGCTGAACGTAACTGTCCAATCTGAATACGATCTTCGGGAACATTCTGTGTTGATGTCATGGGCTACCTACTACAAAAATTATGCAGTAGCTTTTTTAGCTTGAGCAGCTAAAGAAGCAACACGTTCAGAAGGTTGAGCACCTTGAGAAACCCAGTGAGCAAAACGGTCTGCATCTAAACGAAGTTTTTCTGCTTGACCTTGTGCAGTCGGGTTAAAGAAACCGATACGCTCGATGAAACGACCATCACGTGCATTGCGGCTGTCAGTCACAACGATTTGATAGAATGGACGTTTTTTTGCGCCGCCACGTGCTAAACGAATAACAACCATGATAAAAGCCTTATAATTCTTACGGATTATCCCTGCGCCGACCATCGGCAACACTTCAAACCCCTTTCATAGAGGGCGACATTCTACGTGATTTTCGCCCTGAAAGAAAGATTATTTTTTGAGTTATCCGCAGTTTTGAATTTAAAATTACTGTAGCCAATTTGATGCGGCAGATAACGCACAATTCGTTGCACCTTTTGCCCAAAATTTTTGCCCTTGATCATTAAGACAAATGATCCCATCACCAGCTTGAGAACTAGTAGCAATAGGTGTAGCAGTTAACACCCAGCTTGAATCAGTTATGCTAGCAAAAGCTAAGTTATATAAGGCTTGGCCTTGTTGAGGGCTGACACTAGACCCATAAATCAAAGTAATCGTCGCATTCGACGGATAACGATTGTGAACTACTTTTTCTGATTCTAATGTTTGGGCAATATTCATCATTTCAGATTGAACAGCTGTACGATGTCCTTTGCGTAAATACTGCAAATACGAAGGTGTCGCTATAGCTGCTAAAATTGCAATTATTGCTACTACAATCATGAGTTCTATTAAGGTAAAACCATTTTTCATTGCCAATTCTCACTATTTGTTTCACATACATTGCAAGTGACTGTTCCACCACAGTCATTATCAACAGCCGTAGGTGTTAAACTTTGGCAACGCAAACCTGAATTCTTAGCAATAAAATTAAAGTTTCTTGAATCTGTAGTTGTCGCTTTAATGACCCATGTTTGCCCATTTGCAGCAGCATTCGTCAATAAATTTCCTGTCGTCGTATCATCACTAATTTCAATTGTATAACCACCCCGTGGTAACGTTACAGATGTGGTCGTAAATCCTCTATAGGTAAAGTTCTTGGATTTATGTCGTTCCAACTGTTCTGCCAATTTTAGAATTTCACCTTTAGCAGCAGAGGCAGTCGCTCTGCGGCTATAACTTTGATATGAAGGGATAGCAATCGAAGCAAAAATAGCGACAATCATGATGACAACCATGAGTTCAATCAAGGTAACACCCTGATTAAACCGCTGGATATAGTATTTATTCATAAATAATCCCTTAGCGATAACGCTCATACCAACGCGTAGGAACTAAATGACTTGTACACTGCCACTCGCCTGTCCCACTCTCGTTTCCAGCCAGTTGTAATTTTCCACAACTATTAGTCACTGGAGGTTCATCTCTTTTTGGCACAAATGCTACGCCACGGATACCTGAGCCAATAACGTTTTTATTACATTCAGAAACTCCTGCTGGGCAGTTACTACCCGTTTGTGTTTGAAACCCGCTATCCTCTTCTTTATCACGATTAATCGTTCCATCAGAATTAAGACAGGCACCAAATGGTAAACAGTAAGTCTGTTGATCGGTTTCACCTACTACACGCGGTAAACATGGGTCTGCCGCTACAATACCTGTTCCCTGCGGGTCATAAACAGGCACAATTAAAGTCCCTGTAATTGCCATAGGCTCTTCAAAAGCTTTTAGCCCACCTTTAATACGGAAACTATTATTAGCTTTCTCTGTACCATCGCTCATACTAGAAAGTGAGCGATACCAACCATTTTGTCCCGCCCCAGTGTTGGGAAAGAAAATCTGTGCTACTCGTGTTTCTCCAGATCGTAAAATTTGTGGATTTTTTCGAAGCGTCGATCGAGTAATATCTTTTGTTTCAAGTTGGCTATCAGTCAAAGACATTAAATTCTTTTTAATAAAGTCTTTATCGATAATTCCATAAACGTTGTTTACAGGTCTTCCGCTTAATGCCGTGCTCGGTGACATCCCCTCACGACCTGTAAGAGGATAAACATCTAAAGGTGTACTACGGTCACCTGAAGCAATACCTACAGTAATAAAAGTGCGGATTCCGTAATCGTGAATTGTCACTGTTGGCGGTTCATAAAAACGCGGCGCATGCCCAGCGGTATAGTCGTTCGAAGCATCGTAAGTTGAATCATTCGTTGCCAAATTAGCTAATCGAACAACTCGAATACCGAAACTGCTATAAGTTGAATTTGTTTTTGTCTGGTTATTATTAAGATCGATACGGAAAATTTGCCCACCTAAATCGCCAAAATATAAATGATCTACCAAACCATCAGCATCTCGATCTAAGGTACTAATGCGACTAACAATACTGTGCTTCATATTAGAGTTATCTATATTAGAGCCTGTATCACTAGTCCACCATAAGCGCTGCCCAGTTTTAGCATCAATAATATAAACAGCGTTTCCTTTTGCTTTTCCATTCGTAAAGCAAGAGTTACTCAAAGTAATATTCGGGTTTTCATAACATTGGTCGTAGCCACCAGCAACAATCATAACCCGTTTAATAACCCCGTTATAACGTATATTTGCAAGTACAGGTTTAGACCAACTCTGCCCCATACGACTATAATCAGTTTGATCTGCTCCTACTCTAAACAGGAGCTTAGGTGAAGCAGGATTTAAGACATTTAAGCCATAATAGCTGCTGCCCCCCATTCGCATACCACCATAAATATTCATTTGCTTTGCAGTTACTTTTGATACTGCTGAGCTACCGCTTCCCGTTGTAGTAATACTATATGCAGGGTCAGATACCCAAGCCCCATCCATACCGTGAGCAGGAGCTGAGGCATCACTTTGGCCAACCACTAAAGCTTTTGATGCAACTGGATCATTTAATATATCAGCGGGAACGAAAGCCATTTGTTCTACGCCAGTTGAGGCATCCACAATATGCAGACCACCTTCCATCGTTCCATAGAGAATGGATTGTTCACGCGCAGATGTTAAATTCCCATTTTCATCTAATGTTCCATTATAGGTAAGCTGTACCGGTAAAGAGTGAATACTACCGCCCATCGATAAATATGGTTCATTCGATGTAACTAATGACGAAGGTAAAGTCGTAGCGCTAATATCAGTTGAGTAACCTAGATAATTTAATATTTTTAATTTCAAGCTAATCGGGAAAGCTTTTAAAATATCTTGTCCCGTTGATGCATTAAATTTTCCTAAAACATAACTTGCTGTATTAGCCACACTATCAAAAGGATTAGTTCCTTCTGGTGGAGTAGCTGGAATTTTTAGCAAATTAGTTCCAGAAGTTGATAGCTTCGTTAAGCTACCATCTGATGCGACGGCGGAAACATCAGTAAATAAGTTGCGGATTTTAGTTTGTACTGCGTAATAATATTTTGTGATATTTCCTTCTTCATCACGTGTTTCATTTTGTCCCGCAATTGGTAAAGGAACTTTTGCATATGAACCACCAAAAAAGACTTTACCTCCATCATTATAAGTAGAGCTATTCCAATAATCTTTTGTACCCGTTCTAAATGCCCCAGTTGCGTTGTAAACCAACCCACCAGTATTAGCTTCAAAAGCGCCAGCATTTGTTCCCGATAAAACAACATGATATTTCTTTAAATTTCCTCGCCATGTTAAGTAGGTGTTAGCCGGGTTTGGCTCAAAAGCACGTAAGTAACCATATTCCTGTAAATTTTTAGGATTTAGTGCATCATAAGGAACAGAGATAGCACCTGTGGTTAAGGGTTCTAAAGGAACTTTATCTAAGTTATTAATAAATGCGATAACACTATCTGTTACACCTTGCGCACTTTGGGTAGGGAAAAATCCTCCATTTCCATAACCAGGTGCAGCGACCGCATTTGTGGTCTGATTCGGCGAACAATTATCATCACTTTTACGATCAGATTGGGTTCTCGAACTTAAACGACAGGCATTTTTTACATCAGAAGAACTTAAACTAGAAAAGTCACTACCAAAACCGACAAATGCTGTTTGAATAGAAACTCCAGCTGGATTTTTTGTTTTATCAAATAATCTTTTTGCAAATTCCCCCATACAGGCCCAACCAGAGTCTGCTGTCGTGTTAGATAAACCTCCAGAACAAGTAAAATTTGCTCCCAAAGTGCTGCCTAGGGCTGTCGACATGACAGTTGCCGAACGTGTATTTGTTGTATTGTTCGGTTCCCCATCTGATAAAAAGTAAATGCCCTGCCCATCACAACTCTGGCGATTGGCCACCGCAGGCAAAGGAGATTGGTAAATAGCATTTAAATTAGAAGCATTTCTATCTACAACAATATTCGGATTGCTGGCTGTATCGTTTGATTTTGATTTTGGGATACCACTATCTGCATTTGCTACAGCATAATTAAAAGTGGTGTAGTAATAAGTATAAGAATAGGTCCAATCCGACGAAGTATCATAAGCAGTTGCCGTATCCACACCCGGATTAGAAGTTGACCAGTTACTCCAATAGTTATTAGAACGACAAGGTTGCCATAGATTTGTAGTATCGATTTGTGAATCGCGATAATTCGTACAATATGAGTATTCCGTTCTATTATCAGATTTTCGCACACGCTTTATATAGCTATCTTTTCGAATAGCATAATTTGCCTCTGAATAGGTCGTTGTACCCATCAAATAAGCAGCAGCTTCCGCATAAGCATGTGCTGAAGGCGTTGACCCGCCAGCAGTTAAATTTGCAACAGCCTGTTTTAATTTATAACGTTGAGAACCCACTGTATTTAAAGTACTCGCATCACCTAAAGGAGCGGCAGCCACTAGAACCTGCCCACTTCGGCTATCACCATTTGCAGAGAAATTTCCCAACCCCACACGAGTGTCATTTAAAACAGGATTATTACTTGCTAAAAAAGCATTCATACCATTTTTAAGCATAGCCAGACGGTTTTCGCCATAACTATTGTTGGTCATACTTCCTGATGTATCCAACATCATCACAATGGTTTTTTTACCCGCTGTAGGTGAAGCATAAATTTGTAAATCACTCGCCTGCACAACGGAGCTTGTCATTAGCCATGTAAAAGCAACCGAACTCGAACAGATGGCATACCATAAATTATTTGGCTTAAAATTCTTCAATTTTAGTTTCACGATATTCCCCATTATGAACCTGGTGCCGTAATTTGAGTGAGTTTATTGGTATAGTTAAATTCTTGAACTTGAGTACTAAAAGGCACGTTATGATTTGCCAAACATTCCGCCAATGTTTGTTTAGCCGTTAATGCGGTATCAAAATTGTCGCTAATTTTTGCCGAACTCGTGCTTAAGCAATCTCTTTGTAAAGTTTCAATAGAGGTAGAAGCATAGGCTGGCAAAAACGCAGTTGTGATCACTCGAATACGTTGCGTAGACAACATGCTTTTAGGAAGTTGCGTACCTTCCGAGGTGTTTGTTCCTCGTGGTAAATTTGAACCTGGGATATCGCTAGCAGCATCTGTTGGAACACTTACAGCAACTTGGGTAACCACTGCTTGACGATTACTTCCATAGTCAGTTGTTAAATTGCAGAAACCCGCCACTCCGCCATCTTCGACAACCGCATTATTGGCACTTCCTGCTCGAAGTAAACTTGCACCTCTGGTTTGAGCAAAATTTGTTGCTGTAGAAACAGGCTTATAACAAAAGTTGTATTCTGCGCCTGGGTTACTTTCATGCTCTTTGAGCGCGGCGCCAATCACATTGGTAATATTAGTTAGGGTGGTAGGATTCATCTGCACAATGAGTTCTAAAGGTGTGTCAGATGACTGAAAATTTAATTGGCTCACTTGGCTATTGGTAGCAACTTTTAAAGAAACAATAGCCACTCTTATTGCTAAAACACCTACAGAAATAACAATTAATAAAATAATAAGTACAACAATAAGGGTTGCCCCTTTTTCTTTAGATCGACTTTTATGAATTAAATGGGTCATAGACTTTCCCCCATCGCGTTGCGTAGAGCAATTGTTAAGTTATAAGTGCGGCGTAAGAATCGAGTTGTATTATCAGAAGCATGCACGGTTTGATCTAACATAAAAAAAGATTGCTCAGGATCTATTGCTTTGCTTTGGGCATTATTAGTAGAGCGCGCTAATACAGATATTTGTATTGAAAGAATTCGTGGCGGCATCACAGATGGTGTAGCATCTCGAGCAGCCTGTGCAGCAGCGCGATATTGGGGAATGGTATAATAAGCAAAATTGCCAGCCGCATTTTTTGCACCAAACAGCACATGGAAATGATCAATACGCGGCAATACAATTTGACCAGCGTCGCCCAACCCAGCAATAGTAGTCGGTTGAGCTGTGGCTACAGCTGAGGGAGTATTTGCATCACATGCAAGAGCATAATCTTGCTGGGAACTACCATTACTATCCAGACGTAAAAAATAACGCTCTACAATTAAATCACCTGCAAGTACATTCACACCTTCACAATTGGTCATATTCGTAGGCGCAATAAATTGGATAGTCAATTGATCACTTTGCACAACTGCATTTGAACTATTCTGTATATTTGAAAGACCTTTCCAATGATTACTCACGGTACTCACCGTATCGCCGGCACCACGACTGAGTAATGTGTCAGCAATATAGGTATTTGTTCCAACGTTAGGGACAAAATTAACATTGTTATTATTGGTTGCAGTTGAGCCAGTTAATACAACACCACCCCAAGGGGTTGTATCAGTTAATATTGGATTGGTTACATTCCCATAATTTAGAAGGCGTATATCTCGGGCAATATATTCCAATCCAAAAATACCGCTATCTTGTATTTCAGCATTTGCTTTTTGTAGACGACTTGATAGAAGTCCACCAATAAATAATTGAGTCGCCGCGGCCACCAAAATTAGACCTAAAGCCAATGCCACCATCAGCTCAATTAATGTAAAGCCTCGTTGTTTCCACGATACAAATGAGTGAGCCATTAATATGCCTCCATCATTAAACAGTTCGAATTATTGACATAAACGCCATTTGTACTCATACAACTCGACACATCCGCGCTAGTGACTCCCTCATTTGTTGTAATTACTGGAGCGGTTTTTCCCCAAAAAACAAACAAACATTGCCTCTGCTGGGCCATTGTGCTTGTAACCCCTGGGCAATTCGTCATTGTGATTTTCATGCCAAGTTGATCAGCATTTCTTGCTGCTTGATATGCATCAAATTGGGCAAGCTGAGAAGGTGTACAAGCTGCATTGAAACACAAAGTAGGAGCAGTGGTGGCAGATGAATAGTTGCTATAACTACGGACAAATGCAGGATACTGACTAGCTTGAGAACTATTTACGCGAATGTTTTCTGCTAATCCTCTCATGATCATAATCGCTTGAGATTTACTTAATGCCTCTGAAGAAGCATCCATAGCCCGGACTTGCAAGGCAATATATCCTAAAACCCCTATCGCAATTAAAATTAGGGCAACCAACACTTCTAATAAACCCACCCCAACTTGAGCTTTTTGTTTAGAGCCCTGCATTAACATGTCTCCTCAGCTTTAAAAATTAATGTGCCAAGCTTTGTTAGAATAAGAATTTTCTTTTTATTTATTTTTGAATTACAGATAGATAAAAGTGTGTCTTGGGCGATATTGGTTATCACCCCATTCGCATTAAAAGTTAAAGTCGTCGCTGTTAACGAACTCTGCGTACCATCAGCAGCGATATTTTTAAGCTCAAGACTGTTATTGGAATCAGCTTTCCAATTCAAGGAAGTGGGAGTATTTAAAGCTGTTGAATTCAGATTAATAGAAACGTCTTGTCGACCAAGTATGGCTTGGCTCTTTGCTTCCGATAAAGTATTGATTAGATCTCGTTGGTTTCCATCTAGTCGTTTGCTTTCTAATAAATTCGACATAGATGGTGCAGCCATCATCGCGATAATAGCCATGACCGCAATCGTCACCATAAGCTCAACCAAGGTGAACCCGTCTTGTGGAATAATTCCCCTCATCCCCACACCCCAAATAAACTTTAAAATTTTTTATTTATTAATTAAATTTTACGTCTTATGTTTACAAAACAAATACAAAGCAGATAAAGGGTATAAAAAAACAGATAACTGTCATATCAACAATTACCTGTTTAACTTTTTAAAATCAGTATATTAAATACATCACACTTTACGCTTGAGTCACATGAATACGTAATTCCTTAGGAAGACTAAAGGTTATGTTCTCTTCACGCCCATCTAATTCTTTCGGTGCTTGAGCACCCCAATCTTGTAAACGTTGAATCACTTGTTTAATCAAAATTTCTGGCGCAGAAGCACCAGCGGTAACACCAATTTTGCAAGTTTCATTGAACCATGATTGCTCTAACTGATCAGCATTATCTACAAGGTAAGCGGCTTTACCCATACGCTCTGCAAGCTCACGTAATCGATTTGAGTTTGATGAGTTAGGTGAACCTACAACTAAAACCACATCACACTTTTCAGCTAAATCACGCACAGCATCTTGTCTGTTTTGAGTTGCGTAGCAAATGTCATCTTTACGTGGGCCCTGAATATGCGGAAATTTTGCACGCAAAGCATCAATAACCTTAGCTGTATCATCAATAGAAAGCGTTGTTTGAGTTACAAATGCAAGTTTCTCAGGATGTCGTACGGTAAGTGCAGCAACATCTTCTTCATCTTCAACCAGATAAATATCACCGCCTTTTAATTTGTCATATTGCCCCATTGTACCTTCGACTTCCGGGTGCCCCTCATGACCAATTAAAATAGCTTCAGTACCTTCACGCGCATATTTAGTCACTTCAATATGAACTTTGGTCACTAAAGGACAAGTCGCATCGAAAACTTTTAAACCTCGGCGTTCAGCTTCTTGTTGAACTGCTTTTGAAACACCATGCGCACTAAAAATTACAATTGAGTCATCCGGAACCTGATCTAGTTCATCAACAAAAACGGCCCCTCTTTGACGCAAGTCATCTACCACAAATTTATTGTGTACAACTTCATGACGTACATAAATAGGAGGATTGAAACATTCTAAAGCCCGATTGACGATTGCTATGGCTCGATCAACACCGGCACAAAAACCACGCGGATTAGCTAACACAATTTCCATAACAGCCTCAAAATTAATAAAACAGGGGAATTTCTCTTGAATATTTGCAATTAAAACTATTCAGTTTAAACGCACGGTACACTACAATAGCGAAGATATTTTATCATATCAGGAAAAATATCATGTCGGGTCTATTGTTTGTCGTTTCTGCTGCATCAGGAACGGGCAAAACATCTTTGGTAAAAGCCCTGCTTGACCGTGTGAGCAATTTACATGTTTCAGTCTCGCATACAACCCGAGGTCAGCGTCCCGGTGAGTTAGATGGTGTTCACTATCACTTCACTACAAAAGATGAATTTCTAGACCAAGTCAACCATGATGGATTTATCGAATACGCTGAAGTATTTGGTAACTACTATGGCACTTCTCAAGCTACGGTAAAACAACAGCTAGCTCAAGGACACGATGTCTTACTTGAAATTGATTGGCAAGGTGCAGAACAAGTACGCAAACTTTTTCCTGAATCCAAGCAAATATTCATTTTACCCCCAACTCAATTTGATTTACGTCAGCGTTTATCTAATCGTGGCACTGACTCAGTTGAAGTCATTGAGCATCGTTTAAGCTGTGCAGTAGAAGATATGCAGCACTACACGAACTTTGATTACATCATTATCAATGATGATTTTAATAAAGCCTTACATGAGCTTGAAGCTGTAATTACAGCGAACCGTTTGGTGCTATCTCAGCAAGCAAAACGTCATCAAGCTTTAATTCAGGACTTGATTACTCCTCAACCAAAACAGGAATAACTTGAGTCTAGATCGAAAGCCTTTTATACTATTTAGTCTGTTCAAATTTACCATTCCAGAACGAGAACTTTTATGGCACGCGTCACCGTTGAAGATTGTTTAGATCATGTAGACAACCGTTTTGAGCTTGTGCTCGTTGCAAGTAAACGTGCTCGTCAATTGGCACGTCAAGGCATGGAGCCAACTGTAGAATGGGATAACGACAAACCGACTGTAGTTTCTTTGCGCGAAATCGCGGCAGGGCACGTTACGAAAGAAATTCTTAAACAACGTGAGCAAGATTACCAAACTTCTAGTCTTGATCTTGCCCTTTCTACAAACAGCTTGAATTTAGAAGGTTTTTCTTTCTAATTCACTCTGTTTCATAAAAAAACCATCGTTTTTCTGCGATGGTTTTTTATTTGGCTTTGCGCCATATTTAAAGATATTGAGAAAAGCAATTATTTTCATTGAAAAAAAAATACACTTTTTCAAATGAAAAAATTGACAAGTTCCGCAATATGCTTTTCATTAAGAAGCAGATAGATTTAGTTTTTCAGTAATAGGAAAAAGGGTGATTTATGCCAGGCGAAGAGGTCAGCCAAGCCAAGCAACAGCTCAAATTAATTATCGACCCTTACTTATCGGTAAGCGAAGTCGAAAAAGTGCTTGCTGCCTGCGATTTTGCCGATCTAGCGCATACTGGCATTACACGTAAAAGTGGTGAGCCCTATATTCTGCACCCTATCGCTGTAAGTTGCATTCTTGCAAACATGCGTTTAGATGCTGAAACTTTAATGGCAGCACTTTTGCATGATGTTATTGAAGATACTCAATATACAAAAGAAGATATTATTGACAAGTTTGGCCTAACCGTTGCAGAGCTAGTCGATGGTGTAACCAAACTTAGCCAATCAAGCGATAAAGAATATAATAAAGCAGCTTCATTCCGAAAAATTCTGCAAGCGACCTTACAAGATCCACGTGTCATCATTATTAAATTAGCAGATCGCTATCACAATATGACAACTCTAGGTGCTTTACGCCCAGATAAACGAGCCCGTATCGCTCAAGAAACTTTTGATATATTTGTACCGATGGCAAGATTAGTCGGCATGAATGAAATGGGCGATAATCTAGAGAATCTCTGCTATCAAAACCTTGACCTTGATATGTTTGATAACGTTCAGAATGCTCTGCTACAGACAAAGCCAGAACGCTGTAAATATCAAAGTATTTGGGAACAAAACCTCGCTGAACTTCTGCATAATTATCATATTCAAGGCCGTATTAAAAAGAAAAATAATAATATCGAATTATTACGCCATTTCGTTAAAAACGAGATGGATCTCCAAGAGCTTACCCATAGTCATGCTTTTGAAATTGTTCTGCAAAGCATTGCCGACTGTGACCGCTTAGAAGAAGCATTAAGAGAAAACTTTCAGGTTATCCAGTACCAAGACCACATTCGTCGACCATTACCCGGCGGTAATCAGTCTTTATTGATTAAACTTAAAGGCGAAAAAACAACACTATCTCTTACCATTCAAACTGAGCTCATGCGTAAAGCTGCCCGTTTTGGGGTAGTGTTAGGTGAAAATGCGCCGCAAACTTGTCGCTCTGCCATTCAGGCTTCAATGCAGAACTTAAATACATTGATTGACGGTGAATGTGCTAAAACAACTTTTAATGATTTGCTTGATTATCTGCACCAAGAAAAAATCTGGGTATATACGCCCCATGGCCAACTGCATGAGCTACCGCAAGGCGCTACCGTAGTTGATTTTGCTTATTCAGCAAGTTTATTTTTAGGTAACCATGCAGTTGGTGCAAAAGTCGATGGAGAGATTAAACCACTCTCTACCCCACTAGTTAGTGGTCAGGTTATCGAGATTATTACTGATGTTTTAGCAACACCAAACCCAGACTGGCTAAGCTTTATTAATACGCAAAAAGCGCGTCGTGCATTACAGCATGTGCTTAAAGATCAAGATATCGAAGAACAACGTCTTGTTGGTGCACAAGCGCTTTCTCGAGCACTAAAACTTTTTAATCGTTCAATCAATGATCTTTCTGAAGCTGACTGGCTAGATCTATTGCAATGGCGCCATATCGATAACAAAAATACATTGTTTGAACAAATTGCGGTTGGCGATTTACTACCTCAACTTGTAGCAAATCACTTGTTTGCTCATGATAAACATCCGCAAGTAGAAAATTCAGATCGACTTATTCAAAGTACTGAAGGGGTCGACGTTAAATATGCACACTGTTGCAATCCAATTTTAGGCGATCCAATCCAAGGACATTTAACACGTCGCGGGTTAATTGTGCATCGTATTCGCTGTCATAACTTGCTGCATGAACAGCATCTACATCCTGAAAATATCATGCCGCTTCAATGGAAAGCAGATGATGTAGATGATGTCCGGTTTACGGCGTACCTTGCTATTTATATGGCGATGAATGATGAACAAGTATCAGACCTGATCTATCAATGTCGTAAAAATAACGCTGGGGTAGAGATGGTTCACTCAAATGAGCAAAGAACTTTTGTGAATATTGTAGTGAATAACCGTAAGCATATTGCAAAAGTCATTCGTGATTTACGCATGCACTATGGTTTCCCGCGCATTGAACGTTTAGATGCTCCTGCTCCGCAAATGGAAATTTCAAAAGTAAGCTAAATTTCTATAGAGACTATTGACTAGATTTATGTTTCCTTAACAAAATCAAACTTTCCAAATTCACTTAATCAATTAAATCGATGATACTTTTGTCCAAAGCTATCATCGATTATGATGGAAATAGATTTAATCAAGGAGAACCAAATGTCCCGCCAAGTCATTCATACTGAAAATGCCCCTGCTGCTATCGGCACATACTCTCAAGCTATTTTAGTAGACAATACGCTATATCTTTCAGGGCAAATTGGTTTAGACCCATACAGTATGGAACTTGTAGAAGGTATCGAAGCTCAAATTCGCCGTGTATTTGATAATTTAAAAGCAGTTTGTGAAGCTGCTGGTGGTTCACTTGCAGATATTGCTAAGCTCAATATTTTTTTAACTGATCTATCAAATTTCCAACTCGTAAACCAAATTATGGGTGAATATTTTGCTCAGCCCTACCCTGCACGTGCAGCTCTTGGTGTAGCAAGCTTGCCAAAAGGTGCATTAGTGGAAATGGACGGAATTGTAATTATTAATCAATAAGATATAAAAATCAGAATATCTAAATTTCACTATTTAGTTTTTAAAACATGAACCACTTTTGCATAAAAATCTAAATTCTTCTTGGATTTCCGCTTAGGTGGTCTTTTTTTATTCAAAATCCCAATAATGATAAATGAGATTTTAAATGAATTTCATTGACAAACGATAATAATTATCAATAATATCAATTATCGCATTTATATTTGGGGATCACTCCCATGTACGTTTGCTTGTGTCGTGGCATTACCGATCAGGATATTAAAGACGCTATTGAAAATGGCGCTGAAAGCTATCGTGAAATTCGCGATTTGCTTGATCTTGGTACATGCTGTGGACGCTGTGCACCAGAAGCTCGCGCTATCATTAGCGAAGAATTAGCAGAAATCGCTGCTCGCATTTCTGTAGCTGCATAATAAAAATTAATATTTAACAAAATTTATTGACTCCTCCACCGCTTTTTTTTGCGGAACATTCATAGTTCCTCATTCAAGCGGTTTTTTTTGGCATGAAAACACCCTTTCTAATATTGTGTTGTTTTTGATTGCGATTTTCATTTGCTGTTCCATAAATTACTCGCCATCTCCATGATTGTTCACTAAAATGGATTCATAGATTGCCTTAATTAAGTTTGAGGCAGAAATTGTTTTGGAGTAGCTACAATGAAAGGCAATCGTGATGTCATTAATCAGCTCAATCAAGTGCTGTATCACCATTTAACTGCAATTAATCAATACTTTTTACATTCGCGCATGTTTAATGACTGGGGAATTGAGCAGCTTGGCTCTGCTGAATATAAAGAATCAATTCGTCAAATGAAACATGCCGATAAAATCATTGAACGTATTTTATTTTTAGAAGGACTACCTAACCTTCAACATTTAGGCAAGCTTTATATTGGTCAACACACAGAAGAAGTTCTGCACTGTGACATTCGTAAAGTAAAAGAAAATATAGAAGCAATTCAAAAAGCAGTTGCTTTAGCTGAAACAGAGCAAGACTATGTCACTCGTGACCTTGTTCAAGAAATTCTAGAAAAAGAAGAAGAATACTGGGACTGGCTAGATACTCAAATTGATCTTATTGGCAACGTAGGTATTGAAAATTATATCCAGAGCCAAATGTAATTTCTCATAAAAAAATCCCCTTATACTTAAGGGGATTTTTTTATTACTTCTCTTTTAGTAATTCCGATAGTGTTATTTTCTGTCTATAGAGATGCTGTAAAATTAATATCTGTTGCTGTGCTTGCTCCACTTTGCCATTGTAAGCCAACAATTTTGCGTATTTACGCAAGTTGTATGGAGTTGCTTTATTCTTTACTAAATTTCCCCATTCCACTAAATCATTTTCGGACAAGGTAGTTTTAGGATTAAGCTCAATCCAACGCAAACGCTGCTCAAACTGAGTTAAAACAAAAATTTTATCACTTCCCATAAATTCTGCATTTGGCTTTTTATTCTTAAAAAGCAAATTACTATTCATAACATAGACATTGTAATCACGTAAAATCGCAACAATAACCAACAAACTTATAGCCCATGTTAAGCGAAGAAGATTTTTATTTAGAACAATTCCTTTCAGAACAGGAGTCTGGGCTTGCACAATACCAAGTAGGAACCCGCAAGTAAGCAAGAAATAAGCATAACGTTGTGGAAACTCTAACATGGCATGAATAAGTACTGTACATACCATCATAATCGCTATAATCGAGATGGCATTTTTAGCCTGTTGATTTAACCAAATAAACCAGCAAGCAAAGTAGGTAATGATTACAGCACCCAGTGGAATACCATTCCAGATAATTAGATCAAGCAGTACATTATGAGCACTGGTGGTCCACTCTCCTGTTGGGAAAGCAGGATAAACCGTCATTTGTGCGACACTGGTTTGATTCCAACCATAACCCAACCAAGGGTGCTGCTGTACGGCAAGCAACATTTGTGACCAGATATTAAAGCGCAAATACCCAGAGCTTGCTCTTTCAACCAAACTACTTGCCTGGGTTACATCAGTACTTGCCCATGCTTCAATTAAACTAGTAGCAAACGGCAATACTATGCCTGCCATTACAAAAAAACCAACACACCACAAAAAACCTTGAATAAATCCAAATCTTTTTTGTTTTCCAATTTGTTTAACTATCCAGTAGATGAATAAGAATGGAAAAACAATCCATGATGTTCGTGATTGACTTAAAGCAATTGTGAACAAAATAATCAGCGCTGAAGGCAATAATAACCAAAGTGTTACTTTATTTTTTTCATATAAATACAAACATCCTAATAATCCAATAATTAAGAATGTCGCCATGTTGTTGGGTTGACCAAAATTTCCGTAAGGACGATTACCAATTAGATGAAGTGTATAAATTAAATGTGATTCAATATTCAGCCACTGGAAAATTGCTATAAGACTGGTTAATAGCGATGTAATAATTACTAATAAGCTAAAACCTGAAAAAATTTGATCTCTCATTTTTTGATCTAAAGATAGATTGTAGCCAGTCACGACCATAAACCAAAAACCTAATAAGTAAAATGAACTTAATAAGGCCGTACTTAAATCAAAAACTAAACCAAAGCCCCACTGCACAATAGGAATTAAAGTAAATGGGAGCAACAATATCTGTGCTCTAGGAATTTTAATATTTTGTTGAATTAGAGCAGCTAATACGCATAACCCAGCCCCAAAAGTACTGACTTCACTTGAGAACATGACCCAAGGGCTGTAGTGAAATGGAGACAACCATGCGAAGCCCAACAGGATTGCAGCGAGGAATAGGAAGAATACTTGCATAGTGAGAGGTTAGAGACCAAAACTTGTGGGAATTATACATGGAAGTCTAAAAAAGAATGTATGAACTCTCTGTGAAAAGATCTTGATAAAATTTACTTC
Source organism: Acinetobacter sp. WU_MDCI_Abxc222 (assembly GCF_025514755.1). Lineage (NCBI taxonomy): Bacteria > Pseudomonadati > Pseudomonadota > Gammaproteobacteria > Moraxellales > Moraxellaceae > Acinetobacter > Acinetobacter sp. WU_MDCI_Abxc222. The sequence goes on along the minus strand of NZ_JAHPVG010000007.1, from coordinate 66,196 downwards.
AAAAAATTAAGGGATTTTTGAAGCTGGTACCAAGTGCTCAGCAGCACCATAAAACCAGAAATTTGGTGCCATTCTTCCATCATAGCTACCACAACCCCAGCACATTAAATCTTGTCCTAGATACATAATCGTAATGTACAAAAATAAAGCTCCCCATAAACCAATTAATAGTTTCGTCAGTCTATAAGGATATTTCAAATATTCTTTAGACTGCTCCAGCTGGGAAAAAGCAAATGCTAAAAATAATATACAGGCCATTTGTGAAGCGGGATAAACCATACTTCCTGAGAACATCGCATCAACTAAAATTGCAATTAAGCCAGCTTTCGCAATAGGTAAAACATTCTTATTTCGAAACAACTTAAGAACTTGATATATCATCCAAACTAAAAAAATACACCCAACGACTCCCCATTCAAAAATTAACCTTAAATATAAGTTATGTATGTGATGTCCATATTTATATTGAATTTCTGAGAGATACCCTCCCCCCACTCCAGTCCATGGCTTTTCTTTCCATTGCTCAAAAACGAAACTCCACATCTCTGCACGCATGGATGTTCCCACTCTCATTACGGTCATAGTATTTTTATCAGCGAAATAAATAGTAGTTTTATAAACTAAAAAAGCTAAAAAAATGTAAATACAGCTTTGCAAAATGAGCTTTCGATTTTCTCGAGAGTATATAAAGAAAATCAACAATCCTGTCATTACAGCAAGTAAGGCGGATCTAGCTCCGTCAAAAAACCACGCTAGAGCAAAAAAGAAAATAGCAAAGGGATAAAAATAATAAAAATAAGGGAAATTTTTATTTTTCAAAAAAATTAGAAAAAAGAATATAGGTACAATAACACTGTCATAAATTCGAATCGTGCCAGAGTTAAATTGCCAGTCAAACCATTGTTTGTAAAAAAGAAAATTAGCGATAGAAATGCAAATAAATAAACAGGGAATACATGCTGAAACGACTATAAATACTAAGCCATGTGCTATATTTTTTATATTCTTTAACTCATATGTTAAAACAGAAAATATAAATAATAATGCTATCGCAGACCAAAGTTCTTGAAACTGAAAAATGCTATAAGTTGTTATCGGTATAACAGTTAATACACCAATCAGAAAAAAAGTAATTTGAGTGGAAATTGAATATTCTATTTTTTTTGTAAAAATCAAAATTAACAAAGCACATAGTGCCAATGGAAACTGTAATAAACGAAGCTCATCATATTGGAAAACCGACCAGCCAATTTGATAACCCAATAAAGCAATAATAAGATAAATTATTATTAGAAGAAATAGAACATTTTTTTTTAACATATTTATTTTCTTCAGTAAAAAAGAGAGGCTAAAACCTCTCTTTAAATGACTACTCTTATGAAGAAGCACATGATTTAGGCAAGTACTTTTGTGCAATTTTGTTAGTACCAGTTGAAGTACATGTCCATACATTTGATCCTTTATCAGCATTACTAAGCGTTAAAATAAGCTCACCATTCTGAATACCTTTTGAAACCCCAGAAGAACGCATTTTCGCAGTAATCGTACAACCACCTGAAGCGGCAGCAGTGCCTGCAGTTGTCACTGAGGCAACATATTTACCATTAATATCAGTTGCAGTAGCAATTCCGTTAGTACCATTTGTTGGACAGGTAGCATCTTGACTAAAAGTCTCCGCAACAGCTCCTTTCAATCCACTTGCTAATTCCATGGCTTCACTAACTTGAGAACGAGCGATATAATCCTGATAAGCAGGAATCGCAATCGCAGCCAAAATACCAATAATGGCAACCACGATCATAAGTTCAATTAATGTAAAACCTTTTTGTGCATTCATAGCCTTTTCCCCAAAGATTGTATGTATGTTTTTATATAAGCTTTTTCAGCTATCAACTATAATGCAGCATCCATGCCAACTTTAATTTTAATTTAAAAACAAATACTTATACCAGAATTAACTATTATTAAATATTAAATGGGTGTAAGTAATTGACAAAAAATGTCATATAAATTTTTATAAAAACACTTCACACATTAAAAAAAATAAATTACACAATTCAAAGTTCATATTTATTTATGTGAACAAAATCTCTTTAAAAATAAATAAGTAGGTGACATTTTTTGTCAGTCACCTTTAAAAGTAAAATTATGAAAAATTAGCTAATATAAGAATATTACAAGGCGAGTTAATTAAGAATAATTGGAGTATTCCCCAATTCATTGGATTGATCAGGCATGTTTTCGTCATAAAACTTTGACAGCACCTCTCCAATTTGTTGTACGCCAATCACTACAGCTTGTTGATATTCTTTTTGTTTAAGCTTTTGTACTATTGCTTCACAAATCTGTTGCCAGACTTGCTCGTTAGTCGCATTTCGAATGCCACGGTCAAATATAATTTCTACTGTTCGTTCACATAAATTTAAGTATAACAATACGCCACTATTTAAGGCGGTATCCCAAACACCTAATTCCGCAAATAATTGCTGTGCTCTTAAACGAGTATTTTGTCTGTAGGCTTGTGAGCATGGAATATGACCTTCAATTACAACCTGTATTTCGCCAACATGCCCATGTTCTGCTTGCTGTACAGCATCTGCAATAGCTTGCTTATCTTGTTTTGAAAAATAACGGCTACTGGCAGGTAAATAGCATAGATGTTTAAACCAACGTTTTATGCTTGGCTCTACAGATTCCTCAATTTTTGGTTGAGTAATAATTTGTGTTGTTTCTGATGTTGTTACCATGAGCCTGAAGCACCTCCACCGCCAAAACGACCTCCGCCACCACCATAGCCTCCGCCACCTCCGCCGAAGCCTCCTCCGCGTCCGCCACCGCCAGAACCACTTAAAATGGCCTGTAAAATAAGTTGGGCAATTGATGTAATGAGTAAAAAGAAAATACCAAAACCAAGTAGTAAGCTAGTGACCAACCCTGCCCCATTTACGAATCCTGCTACCGCAGCAGCCACACCTGCTGTAGATGCACTAAGCGGACGACCAACAATAAACGAACCCACGATTCCAGCAACAAGGATAAATAAAGCCATTGTCAGCGTTGTCTGCTTGGCTTGCTGTTCTTCTGCAGCTTGATGCTGACGTTCTTTTAAATCTTGGGCAGCTTGCTGTGCTACTTCAGGATCAAGGTTTAAAATTCTTCCGATTTCATCAATACCTGCACTCAAACCTTGTGCATATTGGGCTTGTTTAAAATAAGGTGTAATTTGGTTTCGAATAATCCGACTTGCCACAATATCCGGCAATACTCCCTCTAAACCATAGCCAGTTAGTATTTGTATACGGCGGTCATTTACAGCGACTGCAATGAGTAATCCATTGTCACGTTTAGATGATCCTAATTGCCACTTTTCACCAACACGTAATGCATAATCAAAGATATCTTCTTGGCCAGTGGTCGGAACAATAACAATACCAATCTGCGCTTTGCCTTGTTGGTATAAACTTAGAATTTTTTGATCAAGTTGCTGCTTCTCAGCCTCGCTTAAAATATTGGCTTGATCAATAATAGGCTGGTTTAAAGTTGGCAAATAACGAATTGATTCGCCATCAGCCATATCATTCGCAACTTGGACTTGAGGAGCAGAACTTGAAGCAGCTTGCCCTTCTAGTTTAGTTGCAGCAGCTTGAGTTTGTTGCTTTTGAATAATTTTGCCAGCAACTATTGCGTCTGCCTCATCGGTAGCAGTTGCAATATTACTTTCACTCCATGCCGTATTCTGAAAAAGAACACCACAACAGAGCAAAATTAAGGTCGAAATAAAGACCTTAATTTGCTTTGATTGAAGCAATAGAGTATTTCTCATACGGCACTCCTTTGATTTATAAAATTAATCAAAAGAAACTTTTGGAGCCTGTTGTGCGGATGCTTCTGCAGAGAAATTGGCTTTTGGATGCATACCAATTACTTTTGCTGTTACTGCCTGCGGGAACTGACGCACATATGAGTTATAGTCTTGTACTGTTGTAATATAACGATTACGTGCCACAGCAATACGGTTTTCCGTACCTTCAAGCTGAACTTGTAATTCTTGGAATTGAGTATTGGCCTTCAAATCCGGGTAATTTTCCGAAACAGCAATGAGTCGAGATAATGCCCCTGTTAATTGACTTTGAGCCTGTTGATATTTTTCAAGTAAAGCAGGATCTTCTAAAACTTCTTTATCAACTTTTAAACCTGCAACATTAGAACGTGCCTGAGTTACTTCGGTTAATACTTGCTCTTCATGCTTAGCATAGCCTTTAACGACGTTTACAAGGTTTGGTACCAAATCTGAACGACGTTGATATTGGTTCTGTACTTCAGACCACGCTGCTGTTACAGCCTCATCTTTTACTTGTAGAGTGTTATAGCCACATCCCGAAAACAGTAAGGTACTGGCAAGTGTTGTTGCGATCGCAAATTGTTTCAACGTTTTCATCGTCACATTATCCTCAAGTTTTTCTTTATATTTTTAACCTCTTTACCTGATTGTATGATGAATTAGACATTATTGTGTTGCTTTTATTTTATTGATTTTAAAAAACCGGACTTTTAAATCCGGTTATCTATTAGATTAATCGCTGATCTTTTTCTTATTCAAAACTTGCCATTTGATATTCTTCTGCTAAAGAGCTTTTCCAATAATTAACCATCCTGCCATAATCTTTTTGACTCGGATGAAAGTCTTTTTTGTAATATGCGAAGTATTCAGGCATTAACTGAATAAGCATCTTCATCAGCAAATATAATCCAAATAAATTACCCCCGATTTTAGGTAAGCTATTCCATTTGTCTTGCCAAAATAAACGAGTTGTCCCATAAAAAGCGAGACTCGCAAATCCTGTAGTGACGCTGCGCATGAGTAAACGACGGATACGATCATCACCATATACATGTTGATAGACATCAAATGCAACTGAACGGTGTTCAATTTCTTCAATCGCATGCCATACCCAAAGTTTTAGCGCATCTTCATCTAGGGTTTTTAATAACTCTGGATGTTGTAAGACATATCCCCCAAGTAAAGCAGTGAAATGTTCAAATGCACAGGTCAACGCCAATTGCAGCTTAGGTGGAATTGTTCTTAAATATTTATCGCGTTCATTTAGCCAATTTTGAAAACTGTCCAGATTATAATCATCATGTCGCCAAGCTTCATTAAACTCACTATGGGCTTTGGAATGCATGGCCTCTTGTCCAATGAAAGCCGCAATTTGTGCTTGTAGCTGAGGATCTGAGACTTTATCACGCACATTACGTACGCTATTTACAAAAAATTGCTCACCTACTGGAAACGTTGATGAGAGTGCAGTTAAAAAATGTGACATGAGGGGTGAATTTGCAAAATAGTGCCGCTTGATCGCCTTTGGATTAAATTCAAGACGACGCACTGTAATACCCAACGCTTTTCGACGATTTAAATATGATTTTTCTGCCGTCATACCTGCGATGTTCATATTCAACACCTACTGTATTGAAGAAGGAAGTTTCGAGTATGTCGCGAGCTTAAAAAGCTAAAAAGGGCAAAAAAGCTTATTATATTTGCCAAAAACATCAAAGTGACTAATGGTAGACAATAAAAAAGCCTACTTGAAGTAGGCTTTTTTCAGTTATTTAACAAATTAATTTATTAAACACCAAGGTAGTCTAAAATGCCTTCAGCAGCTTGACGACCTTCCCAAATCGCAGTCACAACAAGGTCTGAGCCACGCACCATATCACCGCCAGCAAAGATTTTCGGGTTTGATGTCTGGAATTTGAATTCTTGCTTTTCAGCTGCGACAACACGGCCTGAACCATCAAGATTGATATTTACATTACCAAACCAGTCTGCTGGGCTTGGGCGAAAACCGAAAGCAAGTAAAACTGCATCAGCTGGTAATACTTCTTCAGAACCCGGAATTGGCTCAGGGCTACGACGGCCACGACTATCTGGTTCACCCATTTGTGTCGTTACCACTTTTACGCCTGTCACCTTGCCATTTTCACCAACAATTTCGACTGGTTGACGATTGAATAGGAATTTAACACCCTCTTCGTAGGCATTTTTTACTTCTCGCGCAGAGCCTGGCATGTTGCTTTCATCACGGCGGTATGCACAAGTTACATCGTGAGCACCTTGGCGTAAAGAAGTACGGTTACAGTCCATAGCGGTATCACCACCACCTAGAACAATAACTTTTTTACCATCTAAGCTGATGTATTCACTTGGATCTTTTTCCCAACCTTGGCAACGGTTCACGTTAGAGATTAAGAAATCAAGCGCATCATAAACACCATCAAGATCTTCACCCGGGAAACCACCTTTCATGTAGGTATAAGTACCCATACCCATGAATACAGCATCATATTCTGCAAGTAATTCATCAATCGTGATGTCTTTACCAATTTCAGTATTTAAACGGAATTCGATGCCCATACCCGTGAAGATTTCACGGCGGCGTTTCATCACATCCTTTTCCATTTTAAATTCTGGAATACCAAATGTAAGTAAGCCACCAATTTCAGGACGCTTATCAAATACAACTGGTTTAACACCACCGCGAGCTAGAATATCCGCACAGCCTAAACCTGCTGGACCGGCACCAATAATTGCAACTTTTTTGTCAGTCCATTTTACACCTGACATATCTGGACGCCAGCCTAAAGCAAAAGCTGTGTCGTTGATATATTTTTCAGCATTACCAATGGTTACTGCACCAAAACCATCATTTAAGGTACAAGCACCTTCACACAAACGGTCTTGTGGGCATACGCGACCACATACCTCAGGTAGTGTGTTCGTTTGGTGACAAAGCTCAGCAGCTTGGAAAATTTGGCCTTCAGCAATCAGTTTTAACCAGTTTGGAATGTAGTTATGTACAGGACATTTCCATTCACAATATGGGTTACCACAGCCTAAACAACGGTGAGTCTGATTAGTGACAGTTTCCGATGTAAAAGGTTTATAAATTTCCACAAATTCTGCTTTGCGGACAGTAATATCTTTTTTCTCTGGATCTTGGCGTGGTACATCCAGAAATTGAAAGTCATTATTTAGGCGTTCTGCCATGTCTCTCTCCGTGGGTAGGCGCGGATTTCCTTGTTGCCCGCACCTGCCTATGTCTTTGCAGTCGTGGAATTATTGTGGGTCAGCTTGTGTTGTTTTCAAAAGCGTTTGCAAATTAGCAGCTTTTGGTTTCACAAGCCAGAATTTACGGCTGTAGAAATCGAACTCATTGCGGATTTTATAAGCCCAAGCACTACCTGTTTCTTTGATATGCTCATCGATAATACGCAACAAGAACTCTTTATGATCTTCCATAGATTCTGTTGAGATACGATTTAAATCAATTAACTCGTGGTTGTAGTAATCTACGAAGTCATTATCGAGGTCAAGTACATAAGCAAAACCACCAGTCATGCCCGCACCAAAGTTATGGCCTACTTTACCAAGTACAGTCACAACACCACCTGTCATATATTCACAGCAGTGATCACCCGCACCTTCGATTACTGCAAACGCACCAGAGTTACGAACTGCAAAACGCTCACCCGCTGTACCTGCTGCAAAAAGCTTACCGCCAGTCGCGCCATACAAACAGGTATTACCAATAATTGCTGTATTTTGTGTTTGGAAAGGTGAACCTTGTGGTGGGAAAATCGAAATACGACCACCCGCCATACCTTTACCTACATAGTCGTTTGCATCACCTTCAAGACGGATGTGTAAACCACCAGCATTCCAAACACCAAGAGACTGACCAGCTGTACCGGTTAAGTTCATTACAACTGGATGAGCTTCCATACCCAAGTTGCCGTAGCGACGAGCAATTTCACCCGAAACACGAGCACCGATTGAGCGGTCACAGTTCACGACGTTGAAGTTGAACTGACCACCAGCGCTTGACTCAATTGCAGGAAGCATTTCAGCGACCATTCTCTCAGCCAATACACCTTTATCAAATGGTGCATTACCTTCCACTTGACAGTATTGTGCTTTACCTTCGGCAGAAGGATGCGAAGTTAATAGAGCACTTAAATCAAGGTGAGCATGTTTTTCAGTTTCACCTGGTAATACTTCAAGCAAATCAACACGACCAATTAAGTCTTTCAATGAAGAAACACCTAATGCAGCCAACCATTCACGAGTTTCTTCCGCGATAAAGTGGAAGAAGTTGATGAGCATTTCTGGCTCGCCAATGTAGTGTTCTTGACGCAAATGATCTTGTTGAGTTGCAACACCGGTTGCACAGTTATTTAAGTGACAAATACGGAGGTATTTACAACCTAAAGCGATCATTGGTGTTGAACCAAAGCCGAAACTTTCAGCACCTAAAATTGCTGCCTTGATCACATCAAGACCAGTTTTTAAACCACCATCAGTTTGTACACGTACTTTTCCACGCAAGTCATTTACACGAAGTGCTTGGTGCGCCTCACTCAAACCTAATTCCCACGGAGAACCCGCGTGGTGAATTGAAGAAAGTGGAGATGCAGCCGTACCGCCGTCATAACCTGAAATGGTAATGAAGTCTGCATAAGCTTTTGCAACACCAGCAGCAATCGTACCTACACCCGGCTCAGATACCAATTTCACCGATACCATTGCTTTCGGGTTAACTTGTTTCAAGTCAAAAATTAACTGAGACAAATCTTCAATTGAGTAAATGTCGTGATGTGGAGGAGGTGAAATTAGCGTTACACCCGGTACTGAGTAACGTAAACGTGCGATTAAACCATTTACTTTACCACCCGGTAACTGACCACCCTCACCCGGTTTTGCACCTTGAGCAACTTTAATTTGCAATACTTCAGCAGAAGTTAGGTAGGCAGGAGTTACACCAAAACGACCAGATGCGATCTGTTTGATTTTCGAGTTACGAATTGTGCCGTAACGAACAGGATCTTCACCGCCTTCACCAGAGTTAGAACGACCACCAATCGTGTTCATCGCGATTGCAATTGCTTCATGTGCTTCTGGAGAAAGAGCGCCTAAAGACATCCCTGCCGAGTCAAAACGAGGCAAGATATCTCCAACTGATTCAACTTGTTCAACTGGAATTGAGTTCGTTGTTTTTAACTTAAATAAGTCACGAATAGTCGCTACTGGACGATTATTCACCAGCTCAGCATATTCTTTAAAGTCTTCGTATTTACCAGAGCGAACGGCTTTGTGTAATGCGTTAATCACATCTGGGTTGAACGCATGGTACTCTTTATCAAATACAAATTTAAGTAAACCACCTTGATCAATTGGCTTACGATTTGACCAAGCTGTCGCTGCTAATTTTTTCTGGTCTTTTTCAAGGTCAGCAAATGTTGCACCCTGAATACGGCTTGGAACACCTAAGAAGCACTGATCTACCACTTCTGATGATAAACCTACTGCTTCAAATAGCTGACCGCCACGATAAGAAGCAACTGTAGAGATACCCATTTTTGAAAGAACTTTTAATAAGCCTTTCTCAATACCTTTACGGAAGTTTGCTTGCGCATGAATTGGGTCACCTAAAAGCTCACCTTTAGCAATCAAGTCATTGATCACATCATATGCAAGGTATGGGTAAACAGCGGTTGCACCAAAACCAAGTAATACCGCAAATTGATGCGGATCACGTGCAAAACCAGTTTCAACCATGATGTTTGCATCAGTACGCAAGCCAGTTTTGATGAGGTAATGATGTACCGCACCTGTTGCAAGTGCTGCGTTTGCTGGCAGTAAACCTTGATGGATATTTTTGTCTGTTAAAACAATTAAAGTTTTGCCATCACGAACCGCTTGCGCTGCTTCTTCACAGATACGCGTGATCGCAGCTTGCAAGCCTTCTTCTTCGGCATAGTTTAAATTGATATCAACTGCTTCATAACCCGGACGCTCGATGCTACGGATTTGCTGCATTTTTGAATTTGACAATACAGGGCTAGAGATGATGATACGGTCAGCATGCTCAGGGCCTTGCTCAAATACATTCTGCTCACGACCTAAACAGGTTTCAAGCGACATTACAATTGACTCACGTAGCGGGTCAATCGGCGGGTTTGTCACTTGAGCAAACTGTTGACGGAAGTAATCTGTCACGTGGCGTACTTGACGAGACAATACAGCCATTGGCGTATCATCACCCATAGAACCTACAGCTTCTTGTCCACTTTCAGCAATTGGACGTAACAACTGGTCGCGCTCTTCAAATGTCACCATAAACATTTTTTGAGCCGTTTTTAAAGCATCGCCAGTTAAGCCTTTATCTACTAATTGTTCTTCAAGTTCTGGGTTTGCATTTAAACGAATCGCATGATCACGTAACCACTCACGGTACGGACGCATATTTTTCAAATGTGTACTAACATCTTTAGTATCAAGTACTTTACCTGTTAAGGTATCAACTACCAAAATTTGGCCAGGACCTACACGACCTTTAGAAACTACGTCTTCAGGCTCATAACCCCAAACACCGATTTCAGATGCCAAGGTAATGTAATCATTTTTGGTAATTACCCAACGCGCAGGACGCAAGCCGTTACGGTCAAGCATACAGATCGCATGACGGCCATCTTGAATAACAAGACCAGCTGGGCCATCCCAAGCTTCCATATGTTTAGAGTTGAACTCATAGAATGCGCGTAAGTCTGCATCTAAAGTTTCTACGTTTTGCCAAGCTGGTGGTACGAGCATACGCAATGCACGGAATAAATCCATACCACCACCGACTAAGATCTCAAGCATGTTATCTAAGCTTGAAGAATCCGAACCTGTACGGTTAACGATTGGGTTAAGCTCGGTAAGACCTGGTAATAATGGGTTCTCAAATTTAGGAGTACGCGCCAACGCCCAGTTACGGTTTGCTGTAATTGTGTTGATTTCACCATTATGAGCAAGGTAACGGAACGGCTGAGCCAACGGCCAACGCGGTAATGTATTAGTAGAGAAGCGTTGGTGGAATACCACGATATGTGATTTTAAGCGCTCATCTGCTAAGTCTGTATAGAACTCAGCAATTGCAGCCGGCATCATCAAGCCTTTATAGCTGATTACTGTCGAACAAAGTGTAGTCACATAGAATGAAGGATCATTTTGTAATTGTTGTTCTGCACGACGACGTGCCAAGAATAATTTACGGTTAAATTCGACTTCAGTCACACCCATTGGACAGTTCACAATGACCTGTTCAAAAGCTGGTAAAGATTGAAGCGCAATTTCACCTAGTGCATCGTTATTTGTAGGGACAACACGCCAAGCCAGTACACGTAAGCCATCTGACTCGATTTCTTTCGTTAAAATATTTTTAGAATGTTGCGCTAATGCCGGATCAGTATTTAAAAATACAGTACCCACAGCAAAAATTTCACTCAGTGTAATATCACTCAGTTTTTTTGCTTCATCACGGAAAAATTGCTTTGGCATCGCCAATAATAAGCCGCAACCATCTCCCGTCTTGCCATCTGCGGCAATACCACCACGGTGCGTCATGCAACTTAAACTGTGAATCGCGGTTTCAACTAGATGATGACTTGATTCACCCTTCATATGGGCAATCAGTCCAAAACCACAGTTATCCTTAAACTCATCAGGCTGATATAAACCTTGAGCGGGAGCTACAGTATTAGGCGATGGCATGTGCATAGCGTACCCTTCTTTCAATAAGGCTCTTTCGAGCGTCAAACAAACAACTTCTTTTTGCGATAGTGCCTACGGACGACAGTTAGCTCAATGTTTCACAAAAAAAATTTTTGGGCTGATAAGCCAATATACGCTGTTCCATTTTTACGTACACTGGTTTTTGCTAGAAAAATGTTTTGACTTATTTCGCACTCTTTTAAAGCAGTTCGACCCCTCGACTCTGCATAGAATTTACTCTTTAGAGCGCTAAAATAGTTTACAGCACATTAATAAGCACAAGAATAAAGCAAAAACTATGCCAACGTTATTTTTTACACCTAAGTATTTATAATTGTTAAAGATAGATAGGTTTTATTCGCGCTATCATTTTAATAAATGACTAAATATGCACCACAGGTGATCAAAAAATATATATAATTATTATTGTTGCACCATATTTGTGCAACAAATCCTTATAATTAATTGCCTCGCGTGCCCTCATTTGTTGCATTTTTTACTGTAGGCTCTGTTATACGATTCTGTTGAGCCTTTTTAGGCACATCAACTGCCGAATTAGACTGATGTACATCCACAACATTTCCCTCAGCATCTCGACGAATAATTGTTGTTCGAGTTGTAGAGTTTGTTGCAGGAGCAGCCACTTTAGGTTGTGTATTCGCAGCTCCACTTACGCCAGTCCCTATGAGTAAAGACTCATCAATTTTAGGCAAGGCAGCTGGACGTAAACGCACTTCATAAGTTTGACTCATTCCACCTTTCATTTCATCCGCACCTAAATCATTGACTAATGGTGCATAAGTTGAAAATTGTTGTGGTTGAGGTTTGATTGACTCAGGTAAATCAAGATTCAGTTGAGTTAATTGCTGAATTGCATCTTCAGAACGTTTAAATACACCATAAGTCAAAACATATTGTTCAGATTGCTTATCTCCACTTAAACGGAAGTAGATAAATTTATTTCGCTCTGGACGATTTTTTAAAAAGTTTTTAATAATATCTTCATCAGACGCACGAAAAAGCTCAAGCGTCCATTGTTTCTTGTTTTCATTGATAAACTTTGTACCGCGAAACTCTGCCTCATGCTGACCAGACGCAACCGTACGGGTTGTTAAATCAAGAGGCCTCACTTCATCAGCTAGTGCCCCTAAATTTGCAGTTGTTGCTACCTTCTCTGGCTGGATTTGTACTGGGGCATCTGAATCAGCTGCTTTTTCAACTTCGACAAGCTTTTTACTATCAGTCATTACCCAGAAAATAAAAGCCAGAAACAAGCAGACAATACCACCCACCAACCAGATATATTGTTGAACATTCTGCCAAAGTGTACGTGATACAGTCATGTGTTACCTTAATTTATTATCCGTGTTGATTCGCCAAAATAGCTTGTTTCATGAGTTCAACATCAAAGTCCTTAGTAATTACTGCTTGACCAAGTTGTTTTAACAACACCAAACGTAATTGACCATTGAGAACTTTTTTATCATGCGCCATATATCCAAGGAATTCATCCAATGGAATTTTTGGACATGATATCGGCAAATTAGCGCGTTGAATAATTTTTTTTGTACGCTCTACATCATCGCTTGAAATCCAACCTAAACGTTGTGATAAATCAGCCGCCATCACCATGCCTGTCGCTACTGCTTCACCGTGCAACCAAGTGCCATAGCCAAGGTAGGATTCAATCGCATGACCGAAAGTATGGCCCAAGTTGAGTAAAGCTCGTTCGCCTTGTTCTTTTTCATCGTTAGCAACAATACGTGCTTTATGGGCACATGAACGATAAACAGCTTCCGCTAAAAGGCTAGCATCTCGTTCAATTAAACCATCCATATTCTGTTCTAACCAAACGAGAAAATCAGCATCTCCCAACAAAGCATATTTAATAACTTCTGATAATCCAGCAGATAACTCTCGATCAGGTAAAGTATTGAGTTGAGCCATATCAGCCAAAACAACTTGAGGTTGCTGAAATGCGCCCAGCATATTTTTACCGAGTGGATGATTAATACCGGTTTTACCACCCACACTTGAATCTACTTGTGAAAGGAGCGTAGTTGGAACCTGAACAAAATAAACACCGCGCTGGAAACATGCCGATGCAAAGCCAGCCATATCACCAATAACACCACCACCTAAAGCTAAAACCGTACAATCACGATTAAAACCAGCTTCAAGTAAAGCATCAAAAATCAAATTTAGATGTTGAATATCTTTATATTTCTCACCATCCGGCAAAATACAAGTCGCTACAGTTTTACCCAAACTTTTTAAAGCATCTTGATAATGAGATAAATATAAAGGTCCGACCGTTTCATTACTCACGATCATGACCTGTTGACCATGGAGATAAGGCTCAAGCAACTGTTTCGGATCAAGTTGACTGCCAATAAAAATAGGATAACGGCGTTCGCCTAATTCAACATGTAAAGTTTGCATGAGTTTATAAAACCACAAGTAAGTTTGGCTATTTTAGCGGGTTGGACAAAATAAGTTGCAAAATCTTTTGAGCAAGATCACGAGCAGCACCCTGATTGGTTTCAATCGTGTAATGAGCAACTTCACGATATAAAGGGTCACGTATTTTTAACAAATCTCGTAATTTTTGTTCAGGGTTTTCAACTTGTAATAAAGGTCTGTTTTTATCGCGGTAGGTCCGCTGTAATTGTAATTCTACAGGAGTGTAAAGATAAACAACGATACCACGTTGCTTTAGAAATTCGCGATTAGGTGCTTGAGTAATCGCACCTCCCCCTGTCGCCAACACCAAGGCCTTACGGGAAGTCAACTCATTTAACACTACAGTTTCACGAGTACGAAAACCTAACTCCCCTTCTTTCTCAAAAATCCAAGGAATAGTGGCGCCTGTTTTGCGTTCAATTTCATGATCACTATCTAAAAAATCACGCCCTAATATTTCGGCTAAATGACGTCCAACGGTTGTTTTTCCTGCCCCCATGGGCCCTACCAAATAAATATTTGGCAGGGTTTCAAACGCTTTGCTTGGCAAGGCGCCACCTATTTCAATTGCTTTCATTGAAAAATATATTAATGATTTCTCACCAAAGTGTCATTAACAATTCGTGGCGTAACGAAAATCAATAACTCTTGCTTATCATCAGATTTCACATCTTTTCTAAATAAACGTCCAACTACAGGCAGATCTCCAAAGAAAGGAACTTTGGTTTGTGAGTTAGAAGTTACCTGTTCAAATACTCCACCTAAAATAACGGTTTCCCCATTATTGACGAGCACATTAGTGTTAATCTGATTTTTATTCAAAATTAATTCGCCATTAGGAGCCTTATCAGCAACTGAATCTTTCGAAATATCCAATTTCATTTGAATTTTGCCATCAGGTGTAATGCTCGGAGTAACATCCAAACTTAAAAGCGCATCTTTAAAAGAGGTACTTGCTGTGGCACCCGCGGCAGAATTAGTCGTAGTTTGATATGGAACTTGCTGACCAGTTGCAACTTTAGCTCGTTGTTTATCTGCAGTCATAACTTTTGGCGTTGAAATAACCTCACCATAACCATCTGCCTGCAATGCTGACAACTCTAAATCTAACATAAAATCAGACATACTGATTAAACTAAAAGCTATGCTACTAGCTCCAGCCGATGTAACACCTAAATCAACGTTTAAATTATCTGGCCGCTCAATCGTGTATTTCCCGTCGTCATCCGGTTCTCTTAAATTCCAAAGCGTTGTATCACTACCACCCACCAGCAAATTATTATTACTGTTTACCCCTTGGGATAGTATTCCCCATTTAACGCCGAGCTCTTTAGTAAAAGAAGTAGATGCTCTTACAATTCGCGCCTCAACCATAACCTGTTTAACTTGCACATCCAGCAGATCAATCATTTTACGAATTTGATCAATCGACTGTGCTGTATCATTAATAATTAAGGTATTCGTACGGTCATCTTGAGTAATCGTCCCACGTGGACTTAATAAACTTCCTACGTTATTACCCAAACTATCAACACCAGTATTTAAATTAGTAGATGTAGAATTTCCACCATCAGATGTGCGCTGCATACCATTACCATTATTTGAACCTTGAGTAATTAAACTCATAATGTCCTGAGCCTGCGCATATTTAAGTTGAATGTATTCAGTTTGCAATGGCGCCAGCTTGACACTCTGCGCGACAGCTTTTGCTTCTTCTTCTTCAGCCTTAATTAATTCTGCAACTGGCGCAATCCAAATTACATTCCCATTTCTGCGTTTATCTAGATTTTTGGTCTTTAAAATAATATCAAGTGCCTGATCCCAAGGTACATCTTTTAGACGTAAAGTGATGTTACCTTGTACGCTATCAGCCGCAACCATATTAATGCCAGTAAAATCAGCGAGCAGTTGTAAAACGCGGCGGACTTCAATATCTTGAAAATCAAGAGAAAGTTTATTACCAGAATAATGAGGTGTCTTGTATAAAGAGGTTACATTTTTATCCTGAGGACGCTTTAGGCTAATAGTTAATTTATTTTCTGCCTGATAAGCCATATATTCATAGCTACCAGTAGATTGAATCGTAATAACACCATTGCCTTTATCATTATAAGATTCAATGGTCGAAACAGGCGTTGCAAAATCATTTACATTTAAGCGCTTAGCTAAATGCGTGGGAATTTTAGAACCTAATGTTTTTACTACAACTTTGCTACCTTGTTGTTGCACATCAACAGGAGTATTACTTCCCAACAGGTCAATAACGATGAGGCCTTCCCCTTGACTACCACGTTGGAAGCCAATATTTGAAACACCTTGGGATTGCATCGTACTTGTTGATACAGGTTTAACTGTGGCTTGTGTAGAATTAATCTTTAAAATAAAAGTGTTACCTTCAATACGAGTTGTAAAAGCACCAGCTTCTTTCAAATTTACAGTTAAGCGTGAACGCTGATCATCAGAGCTTACATCGACCGAACTTGCTTCATTCGTACCAATCGCTACTTTTGACTGTGTGAGATTCTGCTGCGCTTTATTAAAATCCAAAATCAAACGTGAAGGATTCTCAAGCTGATATGCCTGTGGTTGCGGCGGCAAACCATTAAACATAATCCTAATTTCTGTACCCTGTCCCGCTATTTGTGTCGGTACAATATTGGTCATGCTGACCTGTGCAGATGCAACCTGCATAACTGCAATCGCTACAGCCCCCATCGAAAACTGACGGAATACGTGATTCATTGTCTAACCATCCCCAATAAATAATCTTTAAAAATAATTTTTTCTTTGTTATTCCCTAAAATTCTAGGGCGCAGGTCCAATTAACACTAAGGTTCTTGGTCTCTCCACATAACCTTCTCGCCCATCAGGAACAATTTCTACCAGATCAATCTGAGTCGGCCCAATATGGGTAATACGACCTTGATTCATCCCAATATAGTTCCCTACCTGCACTCGCTCAATTTGGTGATCAGGCGTTTGGATCAGAGCCATGACTTGTCCACGACTGTTACGCATGCTTCCTTTCATATTTAAGGACTCTAATGCATAGCTTTCGAGTGGCTGTGGTGCTCGTGAGAAATTCGGATATACTCGTTTCCCCGCCATAATTTTGAGCTCAGCAGCAAGTGAGCTTGGTAAAAATGGGCTCTTTAACTGATGGGCTGCATAATTAAACTGTGGCACAGGAGTAAAAACAGGTGCTGGTTCTATGGCTTGTGGTGGTTGATTACGTATATCGGCCATTTGTTGATTTACAGCGTCGATTCTCGACTCACATCCAGCTAAAGCCAAGCCAACCCCTAGAGAAAGTAAAATTTTCTTTAGTTTCATTAGTTATCCTCCTACTTTCGCTTTGACTTCTTTATAGAAGGAATATGTACATTACGGCTATCGGAGGCATTTATCTGACTTTCACCATTTATCACTTGAGGATCACTATTATTTTGGTTTTCAACCGCGCCCATATAGCGATAAGTTTTTGCTTTGATAGAATAATTAAGTACAGGAATATCTGATTTACCATCCTTAACAGGAGCAGCTTCAACAACAAAATCATGCATCGTCACAATACGTGGTAATGCCGCAATACTGCTAACAAAAGCACCGAAAGCGTGATAATCCCCAGTTGCTTCAATAGTAATAGGCTGTTCAATAAAAATTTCCTGCTTCACTTCATCTTCTAAGCGGATATTTTTAAACTTCAGACCAGAATTCACCCCCGTTAAGTTAATATCTTCAACTAAACTTGGAATTTCGGTTTCTTTTGGCAATTGTTCTAACTGCTGATTGAAGTTGGCTTGCATCTCTTGAAGTTGAAGCTGATATTGTTGCAAGTTGCGTAATTTTGAGTCTTTTTCTCGAAACTCATTTAATAAATTACTTTCTTGTGCTTGGGCATTATCAATTGCTTGTAACTTTGGTTGAATAGCAACAAAATACCCCAAAGCCAATACAGCAAAGAAAATAAAAATCCAACACGTAATTTTCACAGATAATGGCCAGCTGCCATAACTGTTCATATCGAGCGTGTTAAATTGCTGAAGAAATTTTTCTAAGGTGATCTTTTTTTTCTTAGATGGAGCTTGTTCTAAAGACAGTTCATGAAGTTCATCAGGACTCATTTTGCCACCTCCTTATCCGTACCTACAGACGTATTGGCGGTATCATCTGTTGTAGTCACCCCCATTTCCCCCACATCAACAGTAACAACAAAACTGCCATAGCTATCTTCAACTCTAGGAAGCAAAGAACTCACAGCCTTATCTTTTTTCTCTTCGGTCGCCAAAAAAGAATTCATAAAAGCGTTGCGATACCATGGTGATGCCTCGAGATTACGTAATAACTCTGCAACAGTATTTGGACTTTCCGCTTTACCTTCGATGGTGAATTTATCTCCAGTTCGACTAAATTTAGTCAAATACATGGCTGCAGGAGTCACACGAACCAATTCATCCACTAAACGTACAACAACTGGACGCTGGCTTTGCAATCCTTGGATGAGCTTCATACGCTCAATAATTGCGTCACGCTGTTCTTGCAAGCCATTTAAGGTTTTAAGTTGTTGATCTAGATTCTGGTTTGTACTGATGATGAGCTGATTTGCTTGTTCTTGATCATTTAATTTTTGATTCAAATAAAACCACCCTGAAAATACAGTGGTTATCCCCAAAAAAACGACCCCAAGACATAAAATAATAAATTGTTTTTTACGCTGCTCCCTAAGACCATCTCGCCAAGGGAGTAAATTAATTGTTGCCATTAATCAAAACTCCTTAAAGCCAAGCCACATGCCACCATTAATGAAGAAGCATCATTTTCAATTTTTTGAATGTCGACTTGAGGAGAGAAACCCATTTGTAAAAACGGGTTGGCAATAGTGACTCGGTAACCAAGTTTTTGCTGCAACAATTTAGCAAGCCCTGGAATGTTGGCATTACCACCCGCTAGCAAAATATGGTCAATTTCATTGAATTGGGATGAAGAGAAGAAAAATTGTAGAGATCTAGCCGCTTGCTGAACTACAGCATCTAAAAATGGTTCTAAGATTTCGATGTCATAATCATCTGGCAAAGAACGTTCTTTTTTAGCACGCCCCGCTTCTTCTAATGACAAACCATAACGACTTTGAATTTCCAAAGTAAGCTGTTTACCACCAAAGACTTGTTCTCGGGTATAAATGATTTTGCCATTTTGCATAACCGATAATGTGGTCATGGTATGACCAATATCTAAAATACCAATGGTATTTGCACCCATGGGCAAGCTATCAGCAAATACACTAAAAGCTCGCTCGACAGCATAACTTTCAACATCAGCAAGCTTAGGCGTTAAATCAACCAGTTCCAGTACTTCTACGCGTGTTTCAACATTTTCTGTTCGTGTTGCAACTAAAAGTACATTCACACGATTTGGATTCGGCAGTCGATCTGGTAAAACCTCAAAATCAAGGCTCACCTCATCCAAAGGGAACGGTATATATTGCTCCGCATCTAATCGAATCTGAACTTCACGTTCATCATCGTTCATATCTGCATCCATTTCGATGGTTTTATGGATAACCGTCGATGTTGGAACAGCAATTGCAGCGTTAGTGGTGTGGGGATTTGCTAAATTCATCGCCCGTTCTAAAGCTTCTGCAACTGCTTCTGGATTCAAGATATTTTTTTCAACTACACTGTTCTCAGGTAAAGGCGTCAAAGCATAGCTTTCTACCCAATATTTACCGTTCTTAACAGAGAGCTCTAACAACTTAACAGAAGTCGAACTAATATCGACGCCCATTAACCCCTTATTCGGTTTACGATATAACCTGAGCACACTATTGTCCTATTATTTTTTTATCCCCAAAAAAAATTACAAACCAATAATCTCGGTCTTTATTTTTACACGGATACAATATCTCATCTAACAATCCGCATGTCTAAAGGCTATACTGACCACAATTAGTTTGTATTCGATCTTATTAAAGCTTACTTATCATGAAAAAGCTATCCAGTTTGGGCTTCGTACGTCCAATTTTTTTGATCATTATTATTATCTTAGTCTCACTTCCGATGGGCTTTTATGGCATGTATCTCTATATCGCCCCATCGCTTCCAGAAATGAGTTCACTAAAAAAAGCTCCCCTTTTAAAACCATTACAGGTCTACACTTCAGACAATCAACTGATTGCCGAGTACGGTGGTAAGCTTTCTATTCCTGTTGAATACAAACAAATCCCTCCTGCTTTTATTCATGCATTTTTAGCAGCAGAAGACTCTTCTTTCTTTGAACATAGCGGGATCAGTTTTAAGGGTTTAGGTCGTGCTTTGAGCGAAAGTGTGACGGGTTCAGATGTGCAAACTGGTGGTTCAACAATCACTATGCAAGTTGCAAAGAACTATTATTTGAGTCCAGAAAGAACCCTAAAACGTAAAATAACCGAAATCTTTTTGGCTCGAAAAATTGAGCAAAATTTATCTAAAGAAGAAATTCTCAGCCTCTATGTGAATAAAATCTTCTTAGGGAAAAATGCGTATGGTATCGCGGCAGCAGCCAAAATTTATTACAACAAAAGCATTAATGAGCTCAGCATTGCTCAAATGGCGATGATCGCTGGTTTGCCCAAAGCACCATCTAAATATAACCCTGTAGTTAATCCAGAACGCGCTCTCGAACGACGCAACTGGATTTTAGGCCGTATGTTACAGCTAGGTTATATTTCTCAAGCAGAATATCAAAAAGGTGTAGCAGAACCGATTAACCTAAACATGCCCAATCGGGATTTAAACAATATTCATCCCTATGCTGGTGAAATGGTTCGTTCAGAACTTGTAAAGCATTTTGGTGAACAAGCCATTGATTCTGGCTATAAAGTCTACACAACAATTAATGCTAAACGCCAAGCGATTGCAGAAAAAGCTGTGCAAGATGGCCTTGAAGCTTATGACCGTCGTCATGGCTGGCGTGGTGCAGAAGCACATGACAAACCATTAAGTGAATTTAGAGCATATGCCAACACTTATCCTGCACAAGTTACTAAGGTAAATAGCAGCTCTTTTGAAGCATTAATGCAAGATGGTTCAACTGTTACTGTTCAGTGGTCAGGCATGTCATGGGCACGCCCCTATCGCAATGCAAATAGCGTAGGTGGCGCTCCTTCACGTGCATCTCAAATTGTTAAAGTTAAAGATATTGTTCGTTTACGCCCAAATGACAATAAAACAGCTTGGTCTTTAGTTCAGGTTCCAAAAGTTCAAGGTCAACTCATTGCAATTAACCCGAATGATGGGTCAATTGAAGCAATTGTAGGTGGCTATAACTTCTACCAATCAAAATTTAACCGTGCCTTACAAGGCTGGCGTCAACCGGGTTCTACAATCAAGCCTTTCCTCTATGCTTTAGCATTAGAAAGAGGCATGACACCGTATAGCATGGTGAATGATAGCCCTATTACGATTGGCAAATGGACACCGCGAAACTCTGATGGCCGTTACTTAGGCATGATCCCATTACGTCGTGCTTTGTATTTGTCTCGTAATACCGTATCAGTAAGACTTCTACAAACAGTGGGTATTGAACGTACTCGTCAGTTATTCATGGATTTTGGTTTACAGGAAGACCAAATTCCACGTAACTACACCATTGCCTTAGGTACTCCTCAAGTACTACCAATTCAGATGGCAACTGGTTATGCAACGTTTGCAAATGGCGGTTACCGTGTTCAACCTCATTTCATTCAACGTATTGAAGATGCTTATGGCAAAGTAATTTATGAAGCTAAACCAGAATACGCATGTATTCCATGTATTAACGCGCCTGACACAACAGATAATGAGCAAAAGGCTAAAACAACCGATGATGAAGTCATCGAAGTTACAAATAAAGACGTAGAGCAGAACGAAAAGGCCGCTAAGCAGCTTAATCTTAAACAGACTGATAAAAACAACAGTCAATATCGCCAAGCTCAACGTATTTTAAAATCAAGCTCTGCTTACGATATGGCGAACATCTTACGTGATGTAATTGAGCATGGTACAGGTCGTGCTGCGCTTAAAATTGGCCGTAGTGATTTAGGTGGTAAAACAGGTACTACGAATGATGCAAAAGATGCATGGTTTGCAGGTTTCAACGGCAAGTTAGTGACTGTAGCATGGGTTGGATTTGACCAACCGACCACGCTTGGTCGCCGTGAATATGGTGGTATTGCTGCATTACCAATCTGGATTAACTTTATGGGGCAAGCATTGCAAGGTACGCCAGCAGCTTGGGTTCGCTTAGATAAAGATGCTCAAGGCCCTATTTCCCGTGACAAACAACAAACCGTTACTGAAGTAGGCGATAAGAAAACTTATCGTGCGGCTCCACCACTGGCACGTCCGCTCTATCGTCCAGCACCGCCTCAACCAAAACTGAGCAATGACAATGACTTTTCCGATTTACCAGGTGAAGAAATTGTTATTCCATCTAAAGCTGCACCTCCTGCTATGAAACCTTCACAGGAGCCTGTGCCTAAGCGTGAAAAAGATGAACTAGAAAATCTGATTAATCAGATTGAATAGCAAAAAAGAAGCCATCATCAGATGGCTTCTTTTTTGCGCTCTTAAAATAGATCATTAGATGGCTTTTTTATTGCGTTTCTGAAAAACATAAATTTGAAAAGACGCCGTTACTTCTAATTGCGATTGTTGCTCTAACTGCAAGCGACGCTCGGGAGAAGCCTTATAGGCATAAGGCGTCATAGCAATCAGATTTTTTAAGGCCTGTTGATCAAGCACAAAAGGCGCATCAACAATTTGCTCTTGCTTTAGCTCAAACAAATCTTGCAGCTGCTCTACGAACTTTTTTGGTGTATGTGGGTTCACTTGCTCAAATAAAGCTTCACGCATGGCATACAAATGTTCAGAAGCAGGCGTAACAACAATTAAATAGCCATCATCTTTTAAAACACGCGCAATTTCTGCTTGCGGAATTGGGCTAAATAAACTGGTACAAGCATCCATACTCTGATCTAGCACAGGTAAAGTTGCTCCTGTTCCCACCACCCAAGTTACTTCAGTGTTGAGTTTTGCCGCACGTTGTACCGCGTTTTTTGCAATATCAACTCCAACACACTGCTCAACAACTTGCTGCATAGCACTTGTATAGTAGCCCTCACCACATCCGATATCGAGTATTGCTTTTACATCTAGTTGCTTTAATAAAGCGACTACAGCCTGTTGTAAAGGCTGATAATAACCACTTTGCAGAAAAGCTCGTCGCGCATCTACTGACTCGGGTGTATCCCCTGGGTTTTTACTATGTTTATGTTGCACCACATGTAAATTGACATAGCCTTGTTTAGCTACATCATAACTATGTCCTTGCTCACATCGCCAAGTTCGTTCAGTTAAATTCAGGGACTGACGACACACAGGACACATTAAAACTTGCTTAGCCACTTTTAATTATTCTCTTGTTCTTTTTGTTGTAAATAAGTCTTTGCGTGTAGTCCCACAAAGGTGCGACCTGCATTTGTTCCATTAATCCATTCATCGACCTGAAACAAATCAAACAGACCTACTTTAACTAAAGTTGGAATTGCGATCTTTAACTCTTCCTCAATTTGCCCTCTTTGTCCTGCATTATATAATTCAATATTGTGCAGCATTGTCGCTACAGTTCCTGTTTGAACCTGACTTCCATCTTTAAGTACAACTTGAGGTAATACTTCGCCCTCTCCAACTACTTTTTGATTAATCACAGATAATTGGTCTAGACCAGCAACTTTTGTCATTCACCTCTCCAATAAAAAAAGCCAGTAGAACTGGCTTTATATTGACACTAAAATAAGATCTATCGCAATTTTAAAGTCATTAGACCTAAAACTACTAATATAATTGTAATAATCCAAAAACGGATCACAACTTGCGTTTCTTTCCAGCCCTGCTTTTCATAGTGATGATGTAGCGGTGCCATTAAGAACACACGTTTATTACGCATACGCAAAGAGCCAATTTGTAAGAATACAGATACCGCCTCCATTACAAATACACCGCCCATAATTGCAAATACGATTTCTTGACGAACCATAACTGCAATTGTTCCAAGCATCGCACCTAAAGCTAAAGCACCGACATCACCCATAAATACTTGAGCAGGGTGCGCGTTATACCAAAGGAATGCTAAACCTGCACCAATCATGGCAGAACAGATTACTACGAGTTCAGATGTATATTTCACATATGGAATATGTAAATAGTTAGCGAAACGGATGTCACCAGATAAGTAAGCAAATACGCCTAAGCCCGTAGCTACCATGACAACCGGCATGATTGCCAAGCCATCTAAACCATCTGTTAAGTTAACAGCGTTAGAAGCACCATTAATCACCAGATAGGTAAATACAATAAATGCCAAACCTAAAGGAACAATTGAGAGTGGAATTGAAAGATTCTTAAAGAATGGAATCAATAAATCCAGCATGTTTGCGGTATGTTCTGCATTGGACTGTTGAGTTGCGATTAAATATAACGCAATACCAGCACCCAGCGATGCAACAGAAGTCCAGAAAAACTTCTTACGTGCAGGTAATCCCGCATTGTCTTTATAGCGAATTTTAATCCAGTCATCTGCCCAGCCTACGGCACCGAACACAACCATTACACCAAGCACAATCCAGACATAAGGGTTAGACAAATCAGCCCACAGCAAAGTACTAATACCAATTGAGAGCAGAATTAAAATCCCACCCATCGTTGGTGTACCCATTTTTTTAGCATGATTTTCAGGAGCAAACGAACTTACTGCCTGACCGTATTTTAACGCTTGTAATTTACGAATCATGATCGGTCCAAGGACCAGACCAATGGTCAGTGAAGTTAATACACTGAGTAAAGAACGTAATGTTAAATAACGAACGACCTGAAACGAGCTGTGATAGCCCGCAAGTTGTTCAAACAACCATAACAGCATTTAAAGTTTCTCCATCAAATCAGCCATCAACGTTTCCATATGAGTAAAGCGAGAACCTTTAAACAGGAAACTCATGGACTGTGGTTGATGTGTTTGGATTAGATTGATTAAAAATGGAAGCGCCTCAGCTTGTGTCTGAAATGCTTCCACTTTATTAGAATGAGAGTCTGCACCCTCGAGAGCCGCTGAAGCAAATTGCCCAACCGCAATAATATGATCTAAAGGAAGCTCGGCAAGATCACGACCTAAATCATGATGCTCTTGCCAACTACTATCACCTAACTCACCAATATCCCCCATGACCATCACTTTTACGCCTTGTTGCTGTAACAATACTTGTGCAGCAGCGCGCATAGAAGTCGGATTGGCATTGTAGGTATCATCAATAAATAAGTAAGGTGACTTTTGAATAAAGTTAAGACGACCTTTGGCTCCCTGAGCTTGCTCTAAACCTTGGACAATATCTTCTAGCCCAATACCAATCGCTAAAGCAAAAGCTACAGCTGCGGTCGCATTTTGAACATTATGCTCACCCGCAAAAGGAAGTTTAACTGCACTACTACCTTGCGGTGTATGAAG
Source organism: Acinetobacter sp. WU_MDCI_Abxc222 (assembly GCF_025514755.1). Lineage (NCBI taxonomy): Bacteria > Pseudomonadati > Pseudomonadota > Gammaproteobacteria > Moraxellales > Moraxellaceae > Acinetobacter > Acinetobacter sp. WU_MDCI_Abxc222. The sequence goes on along the minus strand of NZ_JAHPVG010000007.1, from coordinate 40,623 downwards.
GTTAAAATTCGTTGATTGAGGCAATAATTCCACATCTGTTGCATAGACATCACCACCTACACCAAATGTAGAAATACGATGAGCTTTTGCAGCATCAAGAATTTCAGCAGTGAAGTCATCTTGTTTTGGCACGATTGCAACGCCATTTGGTAAAATATGACGATAAATTTCCGATTTAGCGCGGCAAATACCTTCACGGCCACCAAATTCGCCTAAATGAGCTGTACCAATATTTAATATGCCCGCAACATGAGGCTGAACGAGTTGTGATGTGTAATCAATCTCGCCTTGATGGCTTGCGCCCAACTCCATCACCGCATATTGATGTTCCTTGCGAAGCTCGAGCAACATCATTGGTACACCAAGGTCATTGTTTAAATTGCCTCGGGTGATTAGTGTCGGTGCTAAACGCGACAATATACTTCCCAGCATTTCTTTGGTTGTAGTTTTACCGCTACTCCCCGTTAAGGCAATTACCTTTAATTGTGAGTTTTGCTCACGGCGATACGCTCCTAATTGCCCTAAAGCCAATCGGGTATCTGCAACAACGAGTTGTGCAATATCTACATCTAGCGGACGTTCAACGATAGCTATTTGACAACCATTTGCAGCAACTTGTGTAACGAAATCATGCGCATCGAAACGCTCACCTTTTAGTGCTAAAAAGGCATCCCCAGTTTCCGCATGACGCGAGTCCGTCAAAATACGTTTAATTTCAGTTTGAGGGATCTGATCTTTATGCCAGTAGCCCTGTGTTGCCTGTTGTAATTGTTGAGCTGTCCACGGTTCCAAAGGTACGGTACTGGTGGTTGAAGTATGCATAATTTGTCCTATTGTGCAGGGTAAGCAGCGTCTACAGTGTGATGTTGTGCATCTATCGCAGAACGCACTTCAACAACATCATCAAACCAGTGACGTACGCCATTAATTTCTTGATAATTTTCATGTCCTTTACCAGCAATTACAACAATATCACCAGCCTGGGCCTGCTGTGTAACAAATTTAATCGCTTCACGGCGGTCATGAATTTCATGCATACGGTGACCTGAAAAATCGATTCCTTGCTTCATATCAGCAAAAATTTGTTCAGGGTCTTCTGTTCTTGGATTATCCGAAGTCAAAATAACTGGATTTGCGCCATCCAGAGCTGCTTGAGTCATGAGTGGACGCTTACCGCGATCACGGTCCCCACCACACCCAAATACGGCCCAAAGTTGATTAGAAACATGACGCTTTAATGTTTTAAGCACTTGAATTAATGCATCTGGTGTATGTGCATAATCAACAACAAATAAACGCTCACCATCACGAATAACTTGCATTCGGCCAGGTGCACCAATCAGTTTAGGAACAAAAGTAGCTAATGCTTTTAAATCAAAGCCTGCTTGCTCAGCAGCAATAAGTGCTGCAATCAAGTTTTCGACATTAAAATGCCCTAACAATGGACTTTGCACAGCAAAAGAACCTTGCGGGCTCACTAAATTAAATGTCGCCCCTGCTAAACTGTAACTCAGGTCAGTAATATAATAATCAGCAGTATTTTGAGTAAGTGAATACGTTAAAATTTTCGGTTGAGCAGGATTTTGCTTTGCTGCATTGATCATGAGAGCAGCATGCTCATCATCTAAATTAATAACGGCTACTTTTAAAGAATTAAAACGGAATAAAAGAGCCTTCGCTTCTGCATAAGCCTCTAAAGTACCATGGTAATCCAGATGGTCACGACTCAAATTGCTATAAACAGCAATCTCAATCGCACAACCATTTAAACGACCTTGTTCCAAACCATGTGAGCTTGCTTCTAAAGAAGCAAAAGTCGCACCTTGTTTTGCATAATCATGTAATACATTTTGCAGTTGTAAAGCATCAAGCGTAGTGTGAGTTGATGGTGTTAAGTCTGGTAAAATACCATTGCCTGTAGTGCCCATCACAGCACAGCGCTGTTGTTGTGAACTAATTAATTCAGCCACTAGACGCGAAATTGTGGTTTTACCATTTGTACCAGTCACAGCAATAATACGCACTGGTGCTACGGGATCTATACGCTGTAAATAACGTTCTTGCCACTCACCCATACGTTGACGCACATCAGAACATACCCACTCATTCGCTACGCCCAACTTAGTCTCACTAATAATGGCAAGAGCACCATTAGCTAAAGCTGACTCAGCAAAAGCACGTGTTTTTTCAGGTTGGCTATAACTGGTCAAAGCGATAAAGATCTGGCCCGACACAACATTACGGCTGTCTAAACTAAAGCCTTGAAAAGGCTGTTTAGACCACTGTGCATCGATCTCGACTGGATTAATTTCTTGGAAAGAAACAGACATAGCTTACCTGCGAATAGGATTTTCTGGAGTATCAAGGGGCTTATCAAGCGGCACATTCATTAAGCGCAATGATTCTTGCATAATGCGTGCAAAAACAGGGGCCGCAACCAAACCACCGTAATAACGGCCTTGTGGATTTTCAACAACTACAATAACCGCTAAACGAGGATCACTAATCGGAGCTACACCTGCAAATAAAGCACGATATTCATTATTAGAATAACCTTTACGGTCTGCACGAAGTTTATGAGCCGTACCTGTTTTACCACCAACGCGATAACCTGGAATATTAGCTTGCTTTGCAGTACCGCCTGGCATCGTCACTTGCTCAAGCATAAGCAAAACCTGATCAGCAATTTTTGGAGCAAGAACTTGCTCACCTTTAGGAGCTTGATCGAGCTTATGCAAGCTTAGAGGCATTTTTACCCCATGGTTTGCAAGCATTGCATAACCTTGCGCCAACTGAAGAATAGTTGCATTTAGACCATAACCATAAGCCATGGTACCAATTTGGGAAGAGTTTAATTTGCTTACAGGAAGTACTAAACCAGAGCTTTCACCGGGGAACTTCACAGCAGAACGTTTACCAAAGCCAGCACGGTTAAAGAAGCTTGGTAATGTTTCCTTAGGAAGTGACAACGCAATTTTTGCTGAACCCACGTTTGATGACTTAATAATTACGCCACTGACAGTCAAAGCACCATAATTATGCGTATCACGAATAGTATGCCAGCCTAAACGCATTGAACCTGGCGAAGTGTTGACAATCGTATTTGGTGTATATTGTCCAGTTTCGAGTGCAGCAGAAACTGTAAAAGGCTTCATGGTAGAACCCGGCTCGAACATATCAATCGCACCGCGGTTACGCATGGCATCTTTATTAGATAAACCATTTTTATCATTCGGGTTATAAGATGGCCAACTGGTCATAGCCAGAATTTCACCTGTTTTAACATCTACAGCAATTGCTGTCGCCGAACGAGCGTTATTTGCGACACCAGCAGCCGTCAACTCACGATACATAATATATTGCAAACGAGAGTCGATACTTAAAGTGATGTTTTCGCCTGGTTCACCCTCACGAATAACCTCTGAAACCTTTAAGCGGTTACCACGCTTATCACGAATAATTTTTTGTTCGCCATCTACCCCAGAGAGTTGTTTATTCAACTGCATTTCCAAGCCTTCAATCCCTTGGCCTTCACTATTGGTTAAACCAATAATCTGAGCATTTGGCTGCGGTTGAGGATAATAACGTTTATATGTTTTCTCGGCATAAACGCCTTGGAAGTTACCCTTTGTAATAAGATCTGCCTGTTGCGGCGGAACTTCTTTTTTCAAAACCAAATAACGAGAACGTGGACGTGCATTCATCTGTTTTTTTAGATCTGCACGATCTAAACCAACCACATCCGCCAACTCATCAAGGTTTAGGTTTTTATCTGGTAATTGTCGTTTTAACTTACGATTATTTGGATCTTTTTTTAATTCGGCTGTAATTTCGTCATATAAATGCTTGGTATCAAAGTAATCACGTGGATCAATGACAATTTTCATAATAGGCGTACTAATGGCCAAAGGTACGCCATGACGGTCACTAATAACCCCACGCATTGCCTCAATACGTTCAGTACGCAAAATATTGGCATTGGCCTTGTTTTGCAAAAAGTCTTTATTAATCACTTGCACATAAAATGCACGTGCAATTAAAACAACAAAACAGAGCAGTACTGTTGCCCAGAGCAGATAAAACCGCCACATATCGAAGGCAAGAGTTGGCTTTTCCGAAATAGACTGCTGTTTTTTCCGTGTTTGCTTTGTTCGCTTATCTACCATACAGCAAGGCCTTACTTATTTTGCTCTGAGGTCATCGGTAAAGAAATTACCACCGTTTCTGCAGCAGGTGGCGAAAACATGCGTAGCTGGGTTACAGCACGCGTACCAATCTGTGCTGTTGCACCGAAGGTTTGTTGCTCAATAAGCAAACGTCCCCATTCAGCATTGAGATCATCACGTTCACGCATATAAGAGCTAAGCTCTCTATAATCATGACGATATTCAAACACTTGAAATACCACCATCATGGCACTGATAAAAACAAGCGCCACTAATACGGTGTATGCCACAACTTTTTTCACCACTTTATTTTCAGTGGTTTCAATTTCATCACTGCTTTTCATTACGCGCCTTTTTGTTCCAAGCGTTCAGCAACCCGAAGCCATGCACTACGTGAACGTGGGTTCGCTTTTACTTCTTCTTCACTCGCACGAACCCGTGAAATTTTCTTTAACCTTCTTGTATCTACCTGTTGCTGTGGCATTCCCCAGCCAATATCTTCTGCCAAAGTCGATTCTTTTTGAATAAATTGTTTGATCAAGCGATCTTCAAGAGAATGAAAGCTAATCACAGACAAACGCCCTTTTGGTTTTAGTAAGTCTACAGCTTGTGGTAAAAATACTTCAATATCATCTAGTTCTTTATTAATAGCAATACGAATTGCCTGAAATGTACGTGTTGCTGGATGCTTATGCTTTTCCCATTTTGGATGAGCTGTTTTAACAAGTTCTGCCAATTGGGCTGTTGTATCTAGTTTTCCAGCTTGTTTAATCGCTTTTGCAATACGTCGACTATAACGTTCTTCGCCATATTGATAAATAATATTTGCTAATTGCTCTTCTTCAATTTCAAGCAACCACTCAGCTGCGGTTAACCCCTTAGAATTATCCATTCGCATGTCTAGAGGACCATCTTGCATAAAACTGAAACCACGTTCAGCTTGGTCGAGTTGAGGAGATGACACTCCTAGGTCAGCCATAATGCCATCAACACTCATCACACCAATTTCCTGCATTTTTCCTTTAATATCAGCAAAACTGGCATGAATAATGGTAAATCTTGGGTCTTCTTGTGCCAAAGCAGCCGCAACTTCCAAAGCTTGAGGGTCTTTATCAAATGCATATACTCGTGCATTTTCATCAAGTTTCGAGAGCAATAAACGTGTATGCCCACCTCGTCCGAAGGTTGCATCGATATACACCCCTGTTGTGCGATCTGCCAATAAGCTCTCAACGGTCTCAAAAAGTAAGACAGAAATATGCGACATAGGTGTTAAATCATTGCGTAAAAATGTAACTGCACATTATCACCTTGTTTATGACCAACGCCAAACGGCTTTTTGTAGGAAAATATTAATTTTTCATAGATAAAACCGTTTTGTTAGCATTTTTTAAGCAAAATAAGAAAGTAAGAATAATTTTCTAGTGTTAAATACGAATTAATAAAACTTTTTATTAAATTTTTTATTTCAAAAATTCTCATTTCCTTTACGCTTATTTTATCAGAAACACTCGCGGATTTATCTTAGGACGAGATGAACCGGCAATCTTTTTCGGCATATTTAGCGATTTGATTTAACCATTTTTGCCGTTGATCTGAACTTGCACCCCGCACTGTTCCAACATAATTAACTTTGACTTTACTAACACCACAAAATTGCAAAGTCGCTTTTTTAAGTTGTCGAGTACTTGGCTCACCATAGTACCAACGATAAAACCAACCTGGCTGATCTAAAGTCGTAATCAGTCGTGCTGTTTTTGACTGTAAGTGACCAATAACACGATTGCTGTTTTCTCGGTAACTAAATACAAGATTCGGTAAAAAGAGTCGGTCAATAAAACCTTTAGCGATAGCCGGAAGCCCTCCCCACCACACTGGAAAGAACCATACCAAATGATCAGCAGCCTGAATTTTTTCCAGTGCATTCATTAAATCAGGTTCCAATTCCATTCGTTTCTCATAGCCATATTTTAAATTAGGCTCGAAATCCAACTTTGCAATCTCGATGAGATCTACCTGAACACCTAATGTTTTTGCCTGCTCCACATAGTTATGAGCTAATGCATGATTAAAACTAGTATCGGATGGATGACCATTGATAACTACAATACGTTTAGAGACTTGAGACATATATCGCCTTTATTGCCGCCCATTCAGATATCAATTGATATCTGAAATAAATAAGTAGCGAAAATATCTTATAAAAAATAAGATATCAAGTGATATATCAACTATTCTTTTAGCTGACTCTTATGACTCTTTCTCGCAATGAAAAACAGATACAAACTCGACAGCATCTCATTGATGCTGGGTTTGCACTCATTTCTGAATATGGTTATAACGCGGTATCAATCAGGAATCTTTCTAAACAGGCAGGATATACTCAAGGTGCTTTCTACTCGAATTTCAGCGGTAAAGAAGAGTTTTTACTTGAGCTGATGCAACTTCAATTCGCTAAAGAAAATTTACAGCTACAAGAAATCTTTACCAGTGCTCCTTCAAATACGGAGCAATTAATCGATTCATTGCGCAAATGGCTAACGGTTTTTTTTACAGACGATGAATGGCTTAAAATATCAATAGAACTACAACTATTTGCTGCACGTGATATTACCTTCGCCGAAGAATATCAAAAGGTTTGGAAAACTCATCAGCAAGAAGTAACGAAGATAATGAAGCAATTTTTTTCTTTAGTACCCATGGTCGAGCCTGATGACTATGATTCTATTGTCACAGAGCTTGTATCATTAAGTTATGGGCTAGCTTTACAATATATGATTTTCAAAGATGACATAGATCACTACATTAATATCTTTATCAATACTTTAGTAAAAAGATTAGGTAATTTTTAAATTAATCAAAAAATGAGATCTAAAAAATACAAAGAGCCGCTCAATTATTAAATAAGCGGCTCTAAACAAAAACTTAATTAATTATTGCTTCCCATCATAAATTTGATCAAAAATAGCCCCATTAGCAAAATGTGTTTTTTGGGCTTTAACCCAGCCACCAAAAACATCATTAATGGTAAATAATTTAATTTTTGGGAATTGCGCTGCATATTTCGCAGCCACTTGAGCATTCCGCGGACGGAAATAATGTTTAGCAGCCAATTCTTGGCCTAAAGGTGAATATAAAAAGTTCAGATAACCTTTTGCCAAGGTTCGGTTTCCATCTTTATCTACGGTTTTATCTACAATCGCTACAGATGGTTCTGCCAAAATTGAAATTGATGGATAAACAATTTGATATTTATCTTTATCAGGTCCTTTAGTCGCCAACAAAGCTTCATTTTCCCAAGACAACAAAACATCACCAATGCCACGTTCAGCAAATGTCGTAAGTGAACCACGAGCTCCCGAATCTAGAACTTTTACATTGTGATAAAGCTTTTTCACCAACTCTCGAGCTTTAGCATCATTTCCACCCGGCTGTTTTAAAGCATATCCCCAAGCAGAAAGATAAATCCAACGCGGTGCGCCACCTGTTTTAGGGTTAGGAGTGATAATTTCCACGCCTGGTTTTGTTAAATCATTCCAATCGCGTATATTTTTCGGATTACCTTTTCGTACTAGAAACACGACAGTTGACGTATAAGGGGCAGAATTATTTGGAAATTCTTTTTGCCAGTTCGGCTGAATAAACCCAGCTTTCACAATCTCATCAATATCATTCGCTAACGCTAGCGTTACTACATCAGCTTCAAGTCCAGTGGCTACCGCGCGGGCTTGTTTACCAGATCCACCATGTGACTGTTTAAATTCAACATCTTGCCCTGTTCGCTGTTTCCAAAATTTACCAAATGCTTGGTTATATTCTTGATAAAACTCTCGAGTCGGATCATAAGAAACATTTAAAAAAGAGGTAGCTGCTTGAGCCGCTGTTGCCGCCATTCCCACATATAAAGCGACCGCTATTATTGATATTTTTTTCATTTACAAAATCCATCATTCATTTTAGTTTAACTATATTTTTAATTTTATTTTTTACAATCAATTACTTATATTTATATCTTTTTTATTAATCTTTTTTAGATATATAGCTTAGAATGTCTAAATTATTTCATTTTTGAAAAATTTTGTAATTTTTCTTACAACTTATTTAGGACCTTCACTTTATCTACACATTAATTTGTTAAATAATGAAGCGTAAAGGATACATATGGTCTACATTTGAGTCGACCAGTTTAAAATATAGGTAAAATTTGTAAAAAGTGTGACACAGTTCCACTTTTTTATTAATATTTATGTTTAAATCGTAGCATTACCGTAATTTTACATTTTGTTAAACTCAAAAAATAGATGAAATGTAATGAACAGAGGGGATGATTAACAATGAAAATTCATTATGGAAAAGCTTTAAGCTTAAGTTTGGTGCTGGGTTTAGCATCACAGTTTTCTGCAGCAGCAGTACTTAAAGACACTCCAAACAAAACAGGTTCAGATAAGCAAACTTCGCTTATTGAAAAAGCTTTAGATCAGCAGAAACGTAACCCTATCGTTTTACCTTCTACAAATGATGAGCTTAAGGTTCTTAATACTATTCGCGTTACTCCAACCCAAAATTTTCTTGCTGCACAACACGAACGTTTTTCACGTTTTGTTCAGGCAATCTTTCAGCCGCATGCTTCTTAAAATCTGAAACATCCCCTCTTCGTTTCAGTCTTAGCCCAGACTGACGTTAAATAAAACGTCAGAATACTGGGCTTTTTCGTTATAATAGTTTCAATTTTTATTCTGACCCATTATTTATGAAAGTTCGTACTCGTATTGCACCTTCCCCTACCGGTTTTCCTCATGTTGGCACGGCCTACATTGCTTTATTTAACATGTGTTTTGCGAAGCAACATGGCGGAGAATTTATTTTAAGGATTGAAGATACAGACCAACTTCGTTCTACACCAGAATCTGAAAAAATGATTTTGGATTCATTACGTTGGTTAGGTTTAAATTGGTCTGAAGGTCCAGATGTAGGTGGCCCGCATGCACCATATCGCCAATCTGAACGTATGGGAATTTATAAGCAATACGCATTAGAACTTGTTGAAAAAGGTCATGCTTTTTACTGTTTCGCAACAGCAGAAGAACTTGACCAAATGCGTGCTGAACAACAAGCACGTGGCGAAACACCAAAATATGACGGCCGTGGTTTAAAACTTTCTCAAGAAGAAGTGACTCGACGTCTTGAAGCAGGTGAACCTCATGTTATTCGTATGAAAGTGCCTGAAGAAGGTGTTTGTAAATTTAACGACTTGCTACGTGGAGAGGTTGAAATTCCTTGGGCTCAAGTCGATATGCAAGTCCTTCTAAAAACAGATGGTTTACCAACTTACCACTTGGCTAACGTTGTTGATGACCATTTAATGGAAATCACTCATGTATTGCGTGGTGAGGAATGGCTTCCATCTGCACCGAAGCATCAGTTGCTTTACCAATATTTTGGTTGGGAAATGCCAACTCTTTGCCACATGCCATTGTTGCGCAACCCAGATAAATCAAAATTGTCTAAACGTAAAAACCCGACATCAATTAACTACTACCGCGATATCGGTGTATTACCAGAAGCCTTGTTAAATTATTTAGGCCGCATGGGTTGGTCAATGCCGGATGAAAGAGAAGTTTTCACATTACAAGACATGATGGACAACTTTGATATTCAGCGTGTATCACTAGGTGGACCAATTTTTGATGTTGAAAAACTGAATTGGTTAAATGGTCAATGGATCAAAGGTTTAACACCTGGCCAATTATTAGACCGTTTATTAACATGGAAGAGTGATCGCAACACTTTAGAAGATATTGCTGCCGCTATTCAACCACGTATTAATTTACTTTCAGAAGCTGTAAATTGGGCTGGTTTCTATTTTAACCATATGCCACAAATTACTGCTGAAATGTTTGAAAGTAAAAAATTGACTCAAGAGCAAGTTCGTCAAAGTTTACAATTTGCAATTTGGCGTCTTGAAGGTCAGTTTACTTGGAATAATGACACCGTTAGCCAAACCCTAATGGATCTTGCGAATCAGATGGGCATTAAATTACGTGATTTCATGCCAACGTTCTTTATTGCAATCGCCGGTTCAACGAGTTCGACCCCAGTTATGCAATCAATGGTTACGCTTGGACCTGATTTAACTTTCGCTCGCTTACGTCATGCCCTAGAAATTGTAGGCGGACCAAGCAAGAAAGAAGTTAAAAATTGGGAAAAACTCAATGAGAGTTTAAAATTGCCGAAAAATGACGCAACTAGCGAAGTTTAATTCATTTTTTTGTTGACGTGTGAGCGCATTCACCCTAAGATTGCGCTCACACAAACTGGGGTCATAGCTCAGTTGGTAGAGCGCTACAATGGCATTGTAGAGGTCAGCGGTTCGATCCCGCTTGACTCCACCACGCTCCTTTGTGTTTGCCTCATCAAGTCCCTATCGTCTAGAGGCCTAGGACATCGCCCTTTCACGGCGGTAACCGGGGTTCGAATCCCCGTAGGGACGCCATATTCTGCTTTAAAAATTATTAAAAGACTCTATCGTCACCTTACTGTTTATTCTTTATCTCTTTCTAGATTGCACATTTGTCTATTTTATCTAAAATAGCGTCTTTCTTAATTCTCTCAATGTGTAATATGCAGCCATCTGACAAACAACTAGATGCTCATCAGCATCAGAACAGTACTGCACCTTTAAAAAGAGCCATGAGTACTCGCCACCTTGTGATGTTATCACTGGGCGGAGCGATCGGAACTGGTCTATTTTTAGGTTCAGGGGAAGTCATTTCACAAACTGGAGCTATTGGCGCAATTATTGCCTATATTCTTGGTGGCGCGATCGCTTACATGGTCATGCTCTGCCTAGGAGAACTCGCTGTACACATGCCTGTTTCAGGTTCTTTTGGTGCCTATGCCAAAAAATACATTAGTCCAAGTACAGGCTATATGATTTCTTGGATGTACTGGTTAACTTGGACTGCAACGCTTGGAACAGAATTCACAGCCGCAGCATTGCTCATGCAAGAATGGTTCCCTCAAATTTCAATGTGGATTTGGACAATTATTTTTGCAGTTACTATTTTTGGCTTAAATATTAGTTCAACGCGTATTTTTGCTGAGTCTGAGTTTTGGCTAGCCCTTGTTAAAGTCGTCACGGTCATTGCTTTTATTGTTCTTGGCTTATTAGCAATTTTTGGTTTAATTCCATTCCATGGTGCCCAGACTGCTCCACTATTTAGCAATCTTACAGCTCAAGGCTGGTTCCCTCATGGTTTAATTCCTATTTTTACGACCATGCTAATTGTTAACTTTGCTTTCTCAGGAACCGAATTAATTGGTGTAGCAGCTGGCGAAACAAAAGATCCAGCTCAAAATGTACCAAAAGCGATTAATGCCGCGATCTGGCGCCTACTTATTTTCTTTGTAGGTACCATCATTGTTATTAGCGCCTTACTCCCATTCCAACTCGCAGGTCTAGGCGGTGATGGTGTAAGTAGCAGTCCTTTCGTGACCGTATTCAATTATATTGGCATTCCATATGCGGATGACATTATTAGGTTTGTAATTATTACTGCTCTACTTTCAGCAGCAAATTCTGGCTTATATGCAGCTTCACGTATGATGTGGTCTCTGTCAGAACAAAAATTACTACCTAGTGTGTTTGCGACTTTATCAAAAAGTGGAACACCAATCGTTGCTCTAGTTGTAACCATGTTTGGAGCAATTCCAGGTTTGCTATCAGAGCAATTTGCACCAGAGACTATTTTTAAGAATCTGCTTGGCGTAGCGGCTTTTACCATGGTGATTGTATGGATGAGCATTTGTTTAAGCCAGTTCAATTTCCGCCGCCAATGGTATAAATCAGGCCATACTGTTAAAGACTTACAATATGCTGCGCCTTTATTTCCTATTGTGCCAATTTTAGGTTTTATTTTCTGTTTTATTACTTGTTTAAGTATGGCAGCAGACCCTGAAATGCGTGCTGGTTTTGTAGGCTGTCTCATTTTCACAGCTTTATGCTATGCCAGTTATTTCATTTTTTATCGTAATAAAGACTAAGACTGTCGTTATTCAATTAAAGTGTAGCAAAAAGCTACACTTTTTTTTGCCTACATACTGGTTTTATATATCAGACCACGGTAGATTAAAATTTATATTAAAAACAATTCTTTGTATAGAATGAAAATTATATTTATCCACGGGATGAATCAACAAAACTACACAGCACATCGCTTGAAAGAGCATTGGTTAAAAGTGTTTAAGCTCGGCCTAAAACAAATGCCTTGCAGAGTTAATATCCGTGATCTTCATATTCACATGCCATTTTATGGCGACTTAATGACCAAATACCAATTAAGTAATCAATTAGACCTTAACACGTTGTTACCTAAATCATTTTTTAATAATTATTTCCCTATTAACGTACACCCAAGTAATCCCCCACCTAAAGAGCACACTCCATTTGTTCCGTTGTTACGTCCCTCAACCGATCAAGCTGAGCAAAGCTTCTCAGAACGACTTTATCTCACTTCTCAATTAGTTAAAGATCGCGTACTGAAAGAACTAGTTGTTTTATTAAATAACTTTCCTAAACTGCATGAAAGTTTGATTCAACAATTCCTTATCGAAACCTATATGTATTTATCTAATCCAGAGTTCATGCAGGAAGTACATCAAAGAATTTTAAAGAAAATGCGAGAAGAAGAAGATTATATTGTGGTGGGACACTCTCTTGGTTCAGTTATCGCTTTCCAATTATTATCAGATCCATCTTATCAATTCTCAGTTAAGCGTTTTATTACCCTAGCTTCGCCTTTAGCTTTTCGCGTGATTCAAAGTAAGCTCCCGAATCCAATTTCCAGACCGCCATGTATTTACGGTGATTGGTTTAATTTTTACTCTCAGGACGATTTTTTGACCGCTTTTCCCTTATGCGAGGCCCCATTTAATTTTGATCCTGCCATTATCAATCAGAAAATTTATACTTTTGCCAACCAACCGCATGAAATTTTAGGATATTTACAACATCCGTCGGTCATAAAGGCAATTATTGAACCTTTTCAGAAAAATGAGGGCTAAATGTATATATTTTCTACAATTTGAGTTATTTTTAATCGCTTGATTGTTTTTTTTAATATTTCTTCAGAAAACTATTTGACACTTTTATTAAATCGACCTAATATACGCCCACCTCTGAAACGTCCCTATCGTCTAGAGGCCTAGGACATCGCCCTTTCACGGCGGTAACCGGGGTTCGAATCCCCGTAGGGACGCCAATATTTTTCAGATGTATGCCTCATATAAGTCCCTATCGTCTAGAGGCCTAGGACATCGCCCTTTCACGGCGGTAACCGGGGTTCGAATCCCCGTAGGGACGCCAAATTCTAAAAAGCCACTGCATAACGTCAGTGGCTTTTTTCTTGCCTAAAAAATAAAAAGCCAATCAATGATTAACTTTTTATATGCTCTATCAACCCGCAATTCCTACTTGTACTTCAAGACGACCTGACTGCACTCGCAGTCCTCTAATTTCAAACTGATCTACGAGCTGCTGCACAAGCTCGCGACTTTCTCTCAAAATATTCAAGCCTGGTAAAATACTAAAATCAGTCAAACTTAAAAGCTTTTCAACCATCCATGAACGGTTGTTAATAAAGTCAATAAATCCTGCTTGCTCTAGGTCAATAAACCACATGCGATGCCCATCGCGTTGGATTCCGGGAATATCGCCAATCAAGTGATTAATGAGTGATGGAATAGGCAACATATTTACGACTTCGAAACCAACTCGACCAATACGGCGCACAGCCCAATTTGACAAGGTGCCGCCATGTCGAATCTGAACATCAAGACTTTCATCCATTTGTCGCAAGCGTAAGAATTTTTCCTGCCCAATACGACATTCCAATACTTTAAAATCTAAACTCAAACGATACATGAAGCGATGATAATGCCCATCGATCTCGACTTGGAAACTGTCATTGCCGCACTTGATTTTAATATCATCAATTTCTGAGCGATCAATGCGCTTACGAATTTGATTATTTAATAACATTTCGGGTAAGTACAACGTTAAGGTACTTTTGCCCAAAAAAGTTCGCGCCATAATCAACGCGACTTGGCGTGCTGTTTCACTGGTTTCAGACACCATATCTCTTACCGTGCCTGCTGCCAGATTTGTCATTCCGACAACTCCACGTCGTGTATGCGTAGTTACTTGATCGAGCGCGTCCAAAGCAGCATCAGCAACCTCTGCAATATTACGTGTCGTGTCGCTAGCAAACCCAACTGCATCTTGGGCATGTTGCAATGTCTTATGCAGTAATCGACGAGATAATGACGGTTTAGCGGTATCTGGGGTAGCTAAAACCGGTGCTGTCGTTGTAGGCTGCGACTTATTGTCATCTTGTTGACCCAAGTCCCTCTCTCCTTTTTATATTTATCCCACATCCTATTCGAGTATTTAAGCTCATTTATTGTGCTAATCACACTTCATTTTTCTGTAGATTAGCATGCTCTACAATATTATTTTATTTTTTATGTGTACGGATAAATCATCCGTTTTTTATATTTCTTTGTTTATCCATAAGTAATTTTTCTGCTAACTCAATGCATTTCATCGATATATTACAAATTTTTTTCTTTCTGCACATTTCCGTTAGAATAGATTCAAACTAAATGTGGAGTTCCCATGCAATATCGTTGCCCTAAATGTCAAAGTGTTAAAATTATGCCTGTGAGCCAAGGCGTTAACAGCGCAAAACCTGTCGTTCCTAAAAGTCTGGTTATCTTGATTCCTGCAATTTTTGTGCTTTTACTGTTAGTAGTCATTAGCATCTTTATGTGGATTTTTGGCAATGGTGCAGGTAGTTCTCTTCAAATCGCGACAGTAGTTGCATTTGTGGTTACTGTAGGGGCAGGTTTTATGTTCTGGCGTGATTTGCCTGATTTCAAATTGTCTATGCAAGCATTTATGCAGTCACAAAAACACTGGAAATGCCGTGACTGCAATAACGAATGGGAAATTTAAAAAAAACTGTTCACATCAGCTCAATGCTGATGTGAATGTGCATTATCTGCATCATCATGTTTATGCGAAGCATGTTGAGCAATATGCTGACAATTGATCTCAGCATCGTCCTCAATTTGCAATGTCACTTCACCAATACCATGTTCATGGGAAAGCATTTCAACAGCATCTTGATACAACTTGGTACGATCAGCTTCAGGCGCAAATAAGTGCACTGTTAAATGGATGTTTTTAGAAGTGATCGCCCATACTTTGAGTTGATGAATACTTTCCACACCCTTTAAAGAAAGTAAATCTGCACGTAGCTTCTCAATATCGACCTCTTCTGGCACACCTTCGAGCAAAATGTTGATACTTTGCTTAAGTAAAACCCATGTTCTTGGTAATACCCAAAATCCAATCAGTACTGCAATAAGCGTGTCAATCCAGTACCAATTAGTGAAGTAAATAATAATTGCACCAATAATAACGCCTACTGAACCTAGTGCATCACTCAATACTTCTAGATAAGCACCTTTCACATTTAGGCTGTTATTGGCACTCGACATCAGGATTTTCATTGAGATGAGGTTAATCAACAAACCAATGGTTGCCACGATCAACATGCCCACACTTTGAATTTCGGGTGGCTTAGAGAAACGGATATAGGCTTCATATAAAATATAAATTGCCACAACGAACAGCATGAGTGCATTAAATAAAGCGGCCAGAATTTCAAAGCGCTGATAACCAAAAGTACGTTTATTATCAGCGGGACGTTTTGAAATCTGAATTGCGACCAGAGCAATTGCCAAAGCAGCTGCATCTGTAAACATATGCGCAGCGTCAGAGAGCAATGCCAGACTTTGTGTGATTAAACCTGCAATGACCTCAACAATTAAAAATGTCGTAGTAAGCGCCAAGGCAATCGTTAGTTTCTTGGCATTACCTTCAGTCACTACAGCATGACTATGGTCATGATCATGTTGTCCACCCATTTTGCGGACTCCTTATTATTTATCTTTATGGTGAGGTAAAAGTAACCATGAATTCATGTTTACCTTTACCTGTTTCAAATACTTTTCTGACTCAAACTTTTTCATCAAAAAAGATATCTCAAATCGATGACATTATGAATGCCCAACTTTATTCGTCTTGCTTTCATTCATCCATCGATAAATGACTGGCAATAAAACCAGCGTTAGTATCGTAGATGAAATAATGCCACCGATTACTACCGTTGCCAAAGGTCGTTGTACCTCTGCACCCGTTCCAGTTGCCAAAGCCATTGGAATAAAACCGAGGGAAGCAACGAATGCCGTCATTAATACAGGGCGTAATCGCAGTACAGCACCTTTCCAAGTTGCAGCATGAACATCTAGAGTTGCTCTTAGCTCTTTAATGAATGTGAGCATTACCAGACCATTCAATACCGCAACACCTGATAGAGCGATAAACCCGACTCCAGCAGACATAGAAAGCGGAATATCTCTCAGCCATAAAGCCACTAATCCACCAGATAAAGCGAAAGGAACCCCGCTAAATACAAGTAAACTATCTTTAAAGTTACTAAATACCGCCATCAACAACACAAAGATCATGATGAGCGCCATCGGTACGACGATTTGCATTCTTGCAGTGGCAGAAGCAAGATTCTCAAATTGCCCTCCATAACCCAACCAATAACCGCTAGGTAGCTTTTGCTGCGCCAGTTTGCTTTGCATCTCTTGTACAAAAGACCCAAGGTCACGATCACGCACATTTGCTGTCACAATCACTCGGCGCTTACCATTTTCACGGCTCACTTGAGCAAGGCCCAGAATATTCTCAACTTTGGCAACGTCTTGTAACTGGATCAGACCTCCATTTGGTAAGCGAATCGGTAATTGTGCTAGCTGCTGAGGCGTACGCATGTTTTCCTGTAAACGAATCACAAAATCGAAACGTCTATCACCCTGTAAGATTTGCCCTACACTCTGTCCTCCAATACTCGCAGCGACAATATCCTGAATAGACTTGACTGATAATCCATATTGGGCAGCTAGTGCATGATTAACATCTACATTAAGTAATGGCAAACCATCAGTCTGTTCAACTTTGACTTCACTGGCACCTGGGATGCTACGTAGCTGTTGGGCTATTTTTTCCGCTTCCTGATTGAGGATTTGCATATCATCCCCAAAAACTTTCACCCCAATATCACTACGGACACCTGAAATGAGTTCATTAAAACGTAGTTCGATGGGTTGCGAGAATTCACTGTTATTACCAGGAATCTGATTCACGAATTGCAGCATTCTGGTACGCAATTCATCTATCGTTTCTTTAGGGTTTGGCCATTGATCGTGTGGCTTTAATAGAACAATACCATCGGAAATATTAGGAGGCATGACATCGGTAGCAACCTCGGCTGTTCCTGTTCTTGCAAAAATAGCTTTAATTTCGGGGAAGGCTTTGAGTAACTGCTTTTCGACGTTCTCCTGAATTTTAAGCGACTCTTCTATGCCTGTGCTTGGAGCACGCATGAGTTGCAACGCAAAATCACCTTCACTTAACTGAGGCGCGAACTCACTCCCCACTCTTGTTGCAATAGCACTTGTCAAAATTAAAATGCTGATAGCCGCTGTGACAACAACATATCGAAAGGCATAAGCTTTATCGAGTAAGCCTGCATAGGCTTTTTTCAAGGTCATCATCCAGCGACTTTCTTTTTCCTTCACTTCACCCGTAACAAACAGAGCTACTGCTGCCGGAACAAAGGTCACAGATAAAATAATTGCTCCCAATAATGCTAGGACAACGGTCATTGCCATAGGATGAAACATCTTTGCTTCAACGCCTGCTAAAGCAAAAATTGGTAGGTACACGACCATAATGATGATCTGACCAAAGATTAATGGGCGTCGTGCCTGTTTAGCTGCGAGAAAAACCTCAGTGAAACGTTCTGAACGTGTTAATAAGCGGCCTTTTAAATGCTGCGCTTCAGCTAAACGCCGAATACAGTTTTCAACAATAACAACTGCTCCATCAACAATGATCCCGAAGTCCAAAGCTCCTAGACTCATCAGGTTGGCACTGATTTTCTGTTCTGCCATACCTGTTAAGGTAAAAAGCATTGCCAACGGGATAATACAAGCAGTGATTAAAGCAGCACGAAAGTTTCCTAAAAAAATGAAAAGAATAACGATGACTAAAATCGCCCCTTCAATCAAATTTTTAGCTACTGTTTTAATCGCTTTATCTACGAGGCTACTACGATCATAGACTGTTTCAATCACCACGCCCTGAGGGAGTGATCTTTGAATTTCCTGAACTTTATCGTCAATCGCCTTAGCAATAGTTTTACTGTTTTCACCCATCATCATCATGGCGATACCTAAAACAGTTTCCTGTCCATTATAGGTAGCACCACCTGTACGCAAATCATGACCAATCGATACTGACGCTACATCGGCAACCCGTATAGGTAAACCGTTTTTAGTGGCGACCGTAACGTTCTGAATGTCTTGTATCGATGTCAGCATGCCCGGAACACGAACTGTGAGTTGCTGACCATTCTCTTCAATAAATCCAGCACCACGGTTTTCATTATTATTTTGAAGCGCATCTTGTAAATCAGTGAGTGGAATTTGCAACTGTTGTAAGCGTGTCAGATCTGGAGAGACCACATAGGTCTTGTTATATCCACCAATGCTATTAACTTCTGCCACCCCTTGTACGCGTTGTAACTGGGGCCGAATAATCCAGTCCTGAATTTCGCGCAAGTCCATCGCGCTATAGGCTGAACCATCTGCTTTTTTAGCATTTGGCTCTGCTTTTACCACCCATTGATAAATCTCGCCGAGTCCAGTCGAAATTGGAGACATTTGCGGATCAATGCTATCTGGTAAAGCACTCTTAGCTTCTTGTAAACGTTGGTTAATCAGCTGTCTTGCCCAATAAATGTCAGTACCATCTTTAAAGATAATCGTGACCTGAGAAAGACCATATCTGGAAATTGAACGAGTCTGTTCCAGATTTGGAATACCAGACATGGCATTTTCAATTGGATAAGTAATCCTTTGCTCAACTTCCGGCGCAGTAAAGCCATTAGCCTGACTATTGATTTGTACCTGTACATTGGTGATATCAGGCACGGCATCAATTGAAAGTTTTTGGTAGCTATAAATTCCGACACCAATCCAAGCAATGACAAACATCATGACCCAAATGGCGTTGTTAATTGAAAACTGAATAATTCGATCAAACAAACCTTCAGCCTTTGGCAAATCAGGTTTATTAATGTCCATGCTCAGCCTCCCCTTTTTCAAGTTCGGACTTGAGCAAGAAACTACCTTGAGTCACATATTGCTGCTTTTCAGTAATTCCAGATTTAACCTCTACCCAGTGTGCATCTGAAGAATAATTGCCTAACTCTACGGCAACAGGAGCAAAATGAATTTTGTCCTTCTCTTGTTTTGCAATAAAGACGACATTCTTGCCATCAATCTGTTGTATCGCTGTCTTGTTAACCCGTAATACAGTCGCTGCATTATTTTGTTTCAGTAACACATTGACCATTAAGTTAGGACGTAATTCTTTTGAAGGTGTGAGTACCTTGGCACGAACCTGTAGACGACCAGTTTGAGTATCCGCTTCTGAAGTTAAACTTTGTACCTGTGCTTTAAAAATGTTGTTAGTTTGCAGTGATTTAAATTCAATTTCCTGATTAGGCTGAATATTGGTATTTGCACTTGGTAGCACAAATTCGACCCATAACTGATCTAGGCGATCAATAACAAATAATTGTTTTTCAGGACCAATTTGCTCACCAATGACAATATCTTTATTACTGATTACACCGCTTAAAGGCGCAGTTAAAACATATCGGCCTTTACTTGAGCGATTCGCTCCCAAGGCAGATAAACGGCTATTTGCAGCTTGTACCTGAATTTGTGCCTGACGATAAGCATTGTAAGCACGCTGATAATCTTGACGTGCTGAAACACCTTGTTCCCACAATTGCTTTTCACGCTGATAATCTTGCTGCGCTAATGTCAACGCTTCTTGTGCCATGCTTAAGTTAGCTTGTTGATCGACTAAATCCGGTACAAATAAAGTTGCAAGCGCTTGACCCTTTTCAACTTGTTGTCCCAACGCAACATTTACGCTATCTACACGCGCAGAAAACGTTGAAGAGACATGTGCTTGCTGGTCTGTATTTACAACCAGTTTGGCAGGATAAGAGAGGCTCTGTTCAACTTCTCCACGTCCTACTTGCTCTAACTTCACTCCATATTCAACCAGTTGCTTAGACGTGAGGTTTAAACTGCCTTCCTCTTTTTCAGATTCTTCATGACCAGCTTCACCCTCTGCATGCTCTTCTTCACCTTCAGTATTAGGCTGTTTTTTTCCAGAGAAAAATAACCAAGCACTTAAAGCAAGGCAGACAATCAGTAGCAAAATAGCAATAAACCATTGGTTTTTCATTTTCTTAACTGACATTACTCTGCCCCTACAACTGTCGGCAACTTATAGGTGTCTTGCCATAAATTTTGATTAATTTGATTTAATGCATCTCCAGACATCACCATATTTGGATCGATCCCGAGAGCTAAACTTTCTGCCTCAATTGCTTTTTGCCAAGCAGATTTAAGCAGTTGAACTTTTTTCAAGCGTTGTTCTTGTAATTGCAAGGTAGATTGCTGGACATCAGTAATTGCAAATTTACCGACTTTAAAGCCAAGCAACATTTTCTCTTGTACTGTCTCTGATAAAGGGATTTGCTGCTCATTCATTAAATTATATTGCTGCTTTAAACCCGCTAACTCGTACTGTAGAGTACGGATGGAATTCTGGCTTTGCTTTTTATAAAAGCTTTTCTGCTGGTCAATTAAATCGAGTTTGCTTTGAGCAACTTTGAGCGCATATTGCTGGCGATTAAAAATGTTTAAAGGAACTGCTATACCTACTCGAATCTGATTTTCGGTACTGCTCGTTTCTGCGGTTTTACTACGAACCACGCCCATATTTACAGTAGGCGTAGGCCGATTTTTTGCCTTTAAATAATTAATTTCAGAATTTTGTTGTATTGCTTGAAGCTGTAGGGACTGTTCTAACAAATTCTGTTTTAGATATTGGTCGATATCACTTTCATTTTTTAAAGGCCACGCACTTTTTATATCCGGGCGTAAGGTGAAGTTATCTTCTGTCTCACCCCATAAGTTAGCCAATTTTCTTTTAGCACTACTCAGTGATAATTCAACTTCCTGATATAAACGCTGATTTTCAACATGCGTCATAAGAGTTCGATCTAAATCAACCTGAGCAATACTGCCGGCCTGAAAGCGTAAGCGGGTAGCATCAAGAAGATTTTTACTCGTTCTTAACTGGGCTTTAGCAACTTCATGTTCAAGTTCTAAAATAGATACTTGTGACCATAAATATTTTACCGCCAGCTTCAGTTGAGCCTCATATAAAACCTGATTTAACTCAACTTGATTTTGCTGAACACTTGCTAGTTTTTTTGCTGCGGAACGTACACCAAAAATATCTAGTTTTTGCGAGATTCCGAGTTCTAATTCCTGATCTTTTCCAGATTTAAAACCCGTTTGCTGTACAGAAACCGTCGGGTTTTCCCATAGCTGGCTCTGTTTGATATTGCTCTCGGCAATATCTTGTTGAGTTTGCCAAATTCCTGTTTGAGTCTGAAATTGCTTAACCTGATCAAGCACCTGCTCAAACGTTAAAACATTCTGTACCTGCTGCGATTGAGTATTCTCAGCAAGATTCTGATTTGAATTAGCAGCAGTTGTTACAACGCTAGTTGAAAGCGCAACTGCAACAACTAATGATTTAAGTACCCAAGACGTACTCAGACTAACGAAACGCTTTTCGTATAAAAAAATAGACATAAAATAACCCTATGAAATAAATAATATTTCTGGTGGGCTAATTTTCGGCTACCCCACCTATAGCAGGGTTAAAACAGGAGGCGGGTCTTGTTTAGAGATATGAGGGGACTTATAAGAATTGGACCAATAATATTGTTGTTTTGGCTCAGATGACTGTATTAACGGTGAAACAAGCTTTTCTTGTGCTTCTACAATCACAACATGAAAACATGAAGGTAAATGGTCATGATGATCAGACAAGGTTAAAGGAGCTTTATGAGTAGTTCCTACGATATCTGTCTTTTCCGTATGGCTATGCTGTGAAGCTTCATAGCTCAACGCTGCATGATGACCAAAATGATGTAATGCCTTTTCCTGATTTTCATGGGCGCAAAATGCTGCTGCCACATTCCATAAACTTTGGAATATAAGCAAACAGAATAAGACGGACATGAAAAGTGCAGAACGTGGCAACAGCACACCATTAAACTAAGAAGTTGAACAAAGCCACTATAGCAGGCTATCGGCATGTAATAAAATTACATCTATAAATAGCAGTATAGAAGCGATCCTAATCTCGCCTGAGTAAAGATAAGAATAAATCATTAAGAATTTTTATCTTTACTCATAGGAAACTAATTATTAAGCAATTAGTTTCCTAAAAAATAAAAATTATTTACGCTTACAAGTTAAATGAGGATTCTTACTTTTTTCAGCTTTAGCTTTTGTTTCTTGCTGAGACTTAATATTCTTTTCGAGGAATATTAACCCTCCATCAGCATGAGCCAAACTTGTTGAAAGAAGTAAAACCATCAAAACTGATTTTTTATTTAGTTTAATAGACATAATAATCACCTGATCTAAATATTTCGAATTTATTTAAGGATTTAACCCAGAAATAAAATTAATTTTTCGCATGCCTTAGTTAATCAACTCAGAACAAAACTTCTGAGTCTCTAAGAAGCATGCGGATATACTTTCATTTCATTTTTAGAACCAACTAAACAATGAAGGGAGAACACCGTGTAGTCGCAACTCATCAAAAAGTTGGACTAACGCCGCAACCCAGATAAACCACACCACCTGCGTTAAAAAAATACGGAAATGCTTCGGTGAAACCTGATAGAACTCAGGCTCTTTAAAATTTTTGAAACTTGGTAAAAAGCGTGGAATTGTCTTTATATAATCTGAATATGCAGTTCCATATTTTTCACTCAGGAATGCTTCTTCTTGACGTATAACAAAATGGTAGTAACAGAGAAAATAAAGTGTGAATAATATTGGGAAGATAAACGTCTCTGTAATCAACATAATCCCGACTCCACCCAGATAACTAAACAGATAGAGTGGATTTCTACATAAAGAATAGGGACCGTCTGTCACCAACCTGGCATTCTTAAATCCAGAAATGTAAAGACTGCACCATATTCTTCCCATTACTCCTATGCCCACAAAAAACCATCCAAAGAACCATAAAATATGTTCTATAAATGCCTCCTGGAAATGCCATTTACTAAAACTTAAAGCAAGAATAATAGCTAAAATCAGCCCAATCACTCGGGAGCTCACAGTTCTAACACGGGGGGTAAATAAAATATTCATTTCCATAAACCTCCATCACTGTGAATCATCAGAGATGAGATAACCGATTCATTAAAATGATATTTTTGTTTCCCGGAAAGATTTGACAGAACCTTATATCCCGCCTTGTCATTAACATAAAGACGTGAATGTTTAAGTGAGTAATCTACATAGAAGATTGCTGCGCTTTGTTTGCACATATAATTAAGCATAAAATAACCCTTTGAAATAAATAAATTTCTGGTGGGTTATTTTTCGGCTACCCCACCTATAGCAGGGTTAAGACAGGAGGGGGATTTAAAGAGCCAAGATGCGGAGACTGATAAGAATTAGACCAGTAATAGATTTGTGAAAGCTCATGTACACGTACAATAGGTTCTTGAGCTTGTTTCGCGTTTTCAGTCATCACTACATGAAAACACGAAGGTAAATGATCATGGTGATCTTGCCAGCTTAATGGAGCATTATCAGAATTTTCTACAATACCAACATGTTCAGTGTGCATATGGTCTGAAGATTGATACACATTTAAATCTGCATGATGACCGAAATGTTGTAATGCCGCTCCCCTATTTTCATGCACGCAAAATGCCGCTGCCACATTCCATAAGCTTTGAAATATGAGCAAGCTAAACAAGACGGACATAAAAATTGTAGAACGTGGCAACCGTACACCGTGATAATTAGAAATTGCACAAAGTCACTATAGCAAGCGATACCAATGTAATAAAATTACAAAATAATTTTTGGTCAATTTATCGCTGTTTTAAAAAAGTTTTTTCTTTAGAAAAATTATTTTCCTATTTGAGTTCCTGCAATGTATAAACTATTTTCCACCCTAATCGTTATCGTCTGTTTAAATTTGAGTGCTTGTGCCACGACATTGCTTTCAGAAGCCCTTCCTAATGAAACCACAAGAATCGAGAAGATCATTTTAGCAAAAGATCAAATCATTGCTTTAGGGCAAGCTGTTCAAAACCAGCAAGAACAAGGGATCGTATTTGTAGGCCAAGATTTCAGCTATTTAATGACCGAGGGAAGCGCTGAGCTATCAAAACTTCTTCATGCAATCCCGGCAGACCAACGGAGTCTGACCAGTCCATCCCCACTAGTACTGACCATGGATGACCCCAATCATTTTCATGGTGTTTTACAAATACGCTATAACACGCGTATGGTTGATTTAAATGACTCGCAAAAAAATTTATTAAAGTCTCTCGGCTTTAGACAAAATTTCAATATCATTCAAAATCAACAAACGGCACCTTATCCTTATATCAATATTTTCTTTAAAGGCCAGCTTTATCAATCACAAGAAGCTAAAAAGGTCCAAAAAACCTTAGCGCAACCCTATCCCATTATCCTGCAACAGGAAAATAAAATTACCAAAAAACATCCTTTGAAAAAGGCGACCCGTATGGTGCTCTATCCATTTGCCATGACCTTCGATGTGATTACGGTCGTTCCATCACTGATGTGGGCTGATTTACGAGGCGAATTTAATAATTAATATTTCCAAATCCTTAAATTAAAAAACCAGCCCTTAGGCTGGTTTTGTTTAAAAATTTGTCTTTTGTTTGTTATTTATAATTTTTACTCATGCTTTTTTGATCAAAGAAAATAGATACATTATCAAAAAATGATTATTTTCTAGCTATCAAAACACCGCTATAGATAAAGTATATAGAGAAGAGCTAGATTAATTTCACTTAGCATAAAAACACGTGTAACTTTTATGTAAGCCAAAACTTCACTATTTTTCATCCAAATACGCTATATCACATTTACAAAAAAAAACATAATATTTCAATATAAGAGACTAGCTTAAAAGTGTGAGTCAATTCAATCAAATTGAGGAACAAGGGAGACTATCATGAATATGAAATCAATCAAGCATGGACTTAATCACTTGTTTGCTTTTGAAAACTTACCTTCTGATATGCATTCGCAAGCAGTTGATGAAATTGAACAGGGTTTACGCTTTGAAGAGTTAGCTGAGCAAGATCATGAACGTATGCAAAACTGGTTAGATGTAACTGCTAATGACCGAAATGCTATGTGGTGCTACTTACGAGCAGCTTTACGAGGTAGTCCCGATGCATCTTTTAAACTTGGTATTGGTTATCTCAATGGTCAATTTGGATTAGATAAAAACTATAACGAAGCTGAAAAATGGCTTAGAAAAGCAGCAAGTCAGGGACATCCCGATGCCGAGCATTGCTTACAAGAAGCTTTTAGTAAACTCGCATTTTCATAAAAAAAACCAGCCCTTAGGCTGGTTTTTTAAATTAACAGAGATTATCCGCTAATTTTTTTGTATTTAGTACGTTTTTGAACAGCGTCTTCACCTAAACGTGACTGACGGTATGCTTCATATTCTGCATAGTTACCTGTGTAGAATTCTGGCTGTTCATTTTCAAATGACAAGATGTGTGTCGCGATACGGTCAAGGAACCAACGGTCATGCGATACCACCATTACCGTACCTGGGAATACAAGAATTGCATCCTCAAGCGCACGTAAAGTTTCAATATCCAAGTCGTTTGATGGCTCATCCAGTAAGATAACATTTGCACCTTGCTGTAAAATTTTCGCAAGTTGTAAACGGTTACGCTCACCACCAGACAATTCGCCTACGCGTTTTTGCTGGTCTTGGCCTTTAAAGTTAAAGCGGCCGATATAAGCACGTGAAGCAATTTCATAATCGCCCACTTTCAAGATATCTAAACCACCAGACACTTCTTCCCAAACAGTTTTGTTATTGTCTAGAGTGTCACGAATCTGACCTACGTAAGCCACTTTAACTGACTCACCTAAAGTCACAGTACCTGTATCAGGTTGCTGTTCACCGGTCATCATACGGAATAAAGTCGTTTTACCCGCACCATTTGGACCAACGATACCCACAATTGCTGTTGGAGGCACGGTAAACGTTAAGTTTTCGTACAATAAGCGGCCGTCAAATGATTTACTGATACCTTCCACTTCCACAACTTTATTACCCAAACGAGGGCCAGGTGGAATGTAGATTTCAGACGTTTCATTACGTTGCTGGAATTCTTTAGAGTTAAGCTCTTCAAAACGTTCCATACGCGCTTTGTTTTTCTTTTGCTGACCTTTCGCATTTGAACGAACCCATTCAAGTTCTTTTTTCAAAGCTTTAGCAAAAGATTCTTCTTGTTTCTGCTCTTGTTCTAAACGAGCATTTTTTTGCTCTAACCAAGAAGAATAGTTACCTTGGTAAGGAATACCATGTCCACGGTCAAGCTCCAAGATCCACTCGGCAACGTTATCTAAGAAATAACGGTCATGCGTAATCGCAACGATTGTGCCAGGGAAATCTTTCAAGAAGCGCTCTAACCAAGAAACAGATTCTGCATCCAAATGGTTCGTCGGTTCGTCAAGAAGCAACATGTCTGGCTTCGAAAGCAATAAACGACAAAGCGCTACACGACGGCGTTCACCACCTGAAAGCTTAGTTACGTCCGCATCCCAAGCTGGAAGGTTCAAGGCATCTGCCGCGATTTCAAGCTGGTTATTTAAGTTATGTGCATCCCAAGCATGGATAATTGATTCTAATTTTTCCTGCTCTTTTGCAAGTGCATCAAAATCTGCATCCGGATCTGCATATTCTGCAAAAACCTGATCAAGGCGCTCTAATGCATCTAAAGCTTCACGTACGCCATCTTCAACGTTACCACGAACGTCTTTAGTCGGATCAAGAGGTGGTTCTTGCTCTAAATAGCCGATTTTAATTCCAGGTTGTGCACGAGCTTCACCAGAGAAATCTTTATCTACGCCAGCCATAATACGAAGCAAGGTAGATTTACCTGCACCGTTCAAACCGAGTACACCAATTTTGGCACCCGGGAAAAATGATAAAGAGATGTCTTTTAAGATTTCGCGCTTTGGCGGAACCATCTTAGACACTCGGTTCATCGTATAAATATATTGGGCCACGCAGGACTCCTCAATTGAAAAACCAATACATCGCATAAGCGATAAATAATCGCGCGTATTATACGCTGAAAACCTCGATGACTTGAAGTTATGATTTCCATCGTACGGATTTATCAAACAATTTTCTTTTTCAATAAGTTGCAAAATGTTTATGGATAAGATTTGTACAGCGTTTCAGCGTATATTTTTCTATCTTTATTCCTAAAATTAGAAAACAAACCAGAATTTGTGCAATTTTCTATTTAACTTTTAAGCTAGACTCGCTCAATATTTAACTCACGAAGATGAAGTAATCATGACTTATAAAGATGAAACCTTAGCAATTCATGCTGGCTACTCACCCGAAGCAACAACAAAAGCGGTTGCGGTCCCTATTTATCAAACCACTTCATATGCATTTGATAATACACAACACGGCGCCGATCTTTTCGATTTAAAAGTTCAGGGCAATATTTATACTCGCATTATGAACCCGACCACTGCTGTGCTTGAGCAACGCCTTGCTGCACTCGAAGGAGGAATTGGTGCTTTAGCCTTGGCTTCTGGAATGGCAGCGATTACCTATGCTGTCCAAACGATTACAGAAGCGGGAGACAACATTGCCTCCGTCTCAACTTTATATGGCGGAACTTATAATTTATTTGCCCACACCTTACCAAAACAAGGTATTGAAGTTCGCTTTTTTGATTATCAACAGCCTGAAAGCTTACGTAACTTAATTGATGATAAGACTAAACTTGTTTTTGTTGAATCAATTGGGAATCCACTCGGAAATATTATCGATTTAGAAGCAATTTCAAAAATTGCACATGAATATGGCGTACCTGTCATCGTCGATAATACGGTTGCCACCCCTGCCTTATTAAAACCGTTTCAATATGGCGCCGATATCGTTATTCATTCTCTTACCAAATATATTGGTGGACACGGTAATAGCATTGGTGGCGCGATTATCGATAGCGGCAAATTCCCTTGGGGTAAATATCCAGAGCGCTTTAAAGTTTTGAATACACCTGACCCAAGTTATCACGGGGTTAATTATGTCGAAGTTTTAGGTGAAGCAGCCTATATTGCACGAGCTCGTGTAGTGCCATTACGTAATACAGGCGCGGCAATTAGCCCGCTCAGTGTCTTCTTGATTTTACAAGGTCTCGAAACTCTAAATCTCCGCATGGAGCGTCATACTGAAAATGCGCAAAAAATTGCAGAGTATTTACAGACCCATCCAAAAGTAAAATGGGTGAATTACGCAGGTTTAAAAGATCATCCGCAGTACCAGCTTGCTCAAAAATATGTAAAAGGTAAACCTTCTGCAATTTTATCTTTCGGTGTACAAGATGGGCGTGAAGGCGGTACTCGATTCATCGATGCACTTCAGCTATTTACTCGTCTGGTGAATATTGGTGATGCTAAAAGTTTGGCTTGCCACCCTGCAACTACGACTCACCGTCAGCTCAATGAACAAGAGCTTAAATCTGCTGGTGTAAGTGAAGATATGGTTCGTCTTTCCATTGGAATTGAGCATATTGATGACTTAATTGCCGATTTAGAACAAGCACTTTCAGCTGTATAACCTTTAAACTATTTATCAAGCCTCTGGAAATAGAGGCTTTTTTCATTTTTCTGTTCACTATATAACTAAAATAATTAATGGATTAAGATACTATTTTAGAGTTTTTACTCTAAATAAATTGTTAAATTTCATATATTTACGGACTAGACAATTTTTAAACATCTATTAAGATAAAGACAATATTTATGAGTTCATTTGGATGAACCTACGGTTGTAAAAAATAAAAATTACATACCGGAATAAATAGTCCCTGCCCCTACTTAGGTAAAATGCTGTGAATAAAAAATTAGAAGCTCTGTTCCAGGAAAAGGTACAAGATAAAGTCATTTTAGTGACAGGCGCCTCGAGTGGAATCGGATTAACGATTTCAAACAAACTTGCTGATGCTGGTGCCCATGTTTTACTGGTTGCCCGTACTCAAGAAACTTTGGAAGAAGTAAAAGCAGATATCGAAAAACGTGGCGGTAAGGCATCAATTTTCCCATGTGATCTTAACGATATGGAAATGATTGACCAAGTATCTAAAGAAATTTTAGCGACTGTTGATCACATTGATATTTTAATTAATAACGCAGGTCGCTCTATTCGCCGTGCTGTACATGAGTCTTATGATCGTTTTCATGACTTTGAACGCACGATGCAATTAAATTATTTTGGCGCGGTTCGCCTAGTTCTCAATATCTTGCCGCATATGATTCAGCGTAAAGATGGACAAATCATTAACATTAGCTCGATTGGTGTTTTAGCAAACGCTACTCGCTTCTCTGCATATGTCGCGTCTAAAGCAGCGCTTGATGCATTTAGCCGCTGTCTATCTGCCGAAGTTCATGCACACAAAATCGCAATTACTTCAATTTATATGCCATTGGTTCGTACCCCAATGATTGCACCAACTAAAATTTATAAATATGTTCCAACCCTTTCACCTGAGCAGGCTGCTGACTTAATTGCTTATGCAATTGTGAAACGCCCGAAACGTATGGCAACCAACTTAGGTCGCTTAGCTTCAATGACTTATTCTGTAGCGCCAGGCATCAATAATATGTTTATGTCGATTGGTTTCCGTTTATTCCCAAGTTCAGATGCAGCGAAGGGACAAAAAACCGAGAAATTAAACTGGGCACAAAAAGCTTATGCACGCATTTTCCCAGGTGAACACTGGTAATTTTGAGTTAATCGCATAACAAATAAAAAAGCGCCTTAACTAAGGCGCTTTTTTTAACTAAAGGACTGATCAATCAAGAAACTGAACGTGCCCTGTTTTTACATCGTAAATTGCCCCCACAACTACGATCTCACCTCGATCCACCATATCTTTAAGCACGCTGCTATTATTAATAATGTACTGGATGTTGTAATGAACATTCATTGCTGTGACTTGACTAATAAAAGCATTACCTAATTCACGTGGCTGCATAATGTCATATACGCTATCAACCGAGTGCATTAATGGTCCAAGTACATATTGAATGTGTGGCATTTCCTTCACATCAGATACTTGCTTTTGCTCTAAACGCAATTGACATGCACTCGTCACCGCACCGCAATCGGTATGTCCTAAAACAACGATGACTTTAGAACCTTTGGCCTGACATGCAAACTCAAGTGAACCCAATACTTTTTGCCCAGCAATATTACCTGCAATTCGTAAGCTGAACAGATCACCAATACCCACATCAAAAATCATTTCGGTGGGTGCACGTGAGTCCATACACCCAAGAACGGCTGCGATCGGATGTTGGCCTTCATCTGCAGTCACACGAATTTGTCGATAAATATCTCGTTGTAAACGTTCATTTTTTACAAAACGTTCGTTCCCCTCTTTAAGTAGGTTAACGACCTGTTGTGGACTCAACTTTTGTTGCAAATCATGTGTACTAATATCAATATCAAGTACCGCATCATCAACATCTTGATAGTGCTGTTTGAACCCGACCAATTTAAGGTTTACCTGACGTTTAATAGCCGTTTCACTTTGATAATCTTGAATAACTTGATAAATATCAGGATCGATCGAATCACACTGAGTTGCATCAATAATGAGTTGTTGATGCTTATGCACATGTTCCAATGCCGAAATAAGCGCAGAACGATTAAGAAAGGTGACTTGTGATGGAAGTTCAATACGCGTGACTACGCCATGCAAACGTTTCTCTCTATAAACACGAATACCTTTATTAAAATTGCCATAGAGAATAAAAGCACTACTGGTGAACAGACCAATTAAAATTCCCATTAAAAGATCGGTCAGTAAAATTGCAACTAAGGTAATAATAAAAGGTAAAAACTGTTTCCATCCTTTTTGATAAAGCTGTTTGAATAGTTTTGGATGAGTAAGCTTAAAGCCTGTCACAATAAGGATTGCAGCCAATGCAGACAGAGGAATCATGTTCATTAATGGCACGAAGAATAAAACCGCTAACAGCAACAATACCCCATGAATAATGGTAGAGCACTTACTACGCGCGCCTGTATTCGCATTCACCGAACTTCGCACAATCACTGAAGTCACGGGCATGCCACCTATTAAGCCCGAAACGATATTCCCTGTACCTTGTGCCCAGAGTTCACGATTCGGCGGAGAAGAGCGTTTTTGAGGATCGATTTTATCTGCTGCCTCTAAATTCAATAAGGTTTCTAAAGAGGCCACAACAGCCAGAGTAATTGCCCCTGTGTAAATCATAGGTTCCGCTAAATAGCTAAAATCAGGGAAAATTAATACTTCTTCGGGAGCTTTTAATATATTCGGCAATTGAATGAGGTTATCAATTTGCACTGCCCATGCAGAGCCGATACTCACTAAAACAAAATTTAAAACTGCTGCTAGCACAACTGCAATCAAAGCCGAAGGTAAAGCTAGTTTTTTAAGCGGACTGCTATCCCACGCTAAAATTAAGAATAGACTGAGCAAACCAATAAGCGCAGCGCCTCCATCAAAATGTTGAAGGAATGCATCTGGTGTTGAAGTCCAAACCTGTTTCCATGAAAAATCAGAAAGTCCAAACAGATAAGGTAATTGCGTAGCAATCAGGATGACACCAATAGCAGCTAATAACCCTAAAATGACATTATTTGGAATAAAGTTCGCAAAAAAACCTAACTTAAATAATCCAAATAGAATTTGTAGGACACCGGCAAAAATAATACATAATAAAAAGGCGGCATAATTGCCGCCTAATTGTTCTAACTGTACAAGGATGACAGCAGTCAGCCCTGCCGCTGGGCCTGCAACGCTAATGTGAGAACCACTCAGTAAACCCACAATAATGCCGCCCACAATACCTGCAATAATACCAGAGATGATGGGAGCACCTGAGGCTAAAGCAATACCCAAACACAGCGGTAATGCCACGAGGAATACGACAACTCCGGACAAGAGGTCTTTCAAATGAAATCTATTTTTCAGGTTTAAAACCGACATAAAACAACCATTTATAATATAAAGAAATAAGCAAAGTTGTACTATTACAGCCTGAAAGTGAGTAAATGCTTCAAGGCTGGGTTGATAATGTCGAACAACTGAATATCATTAAAGTTTAGTTATGCTATAACGTTGTGTATTTAATTGTGTATTTAACAACGATTTGTTGATCTTAAGATTCACCTCATCTTTACGACTGTTTTTTTCTTATTTCGCTTTTATATAATTATTAAAAAAGTAATATTTTAACCCATAAAAAAAGCCTCCAATTGGAGGCCTTTTTATCAATTAAAGACTCTTATTTAGAACCTTTAATTCCTGCTTGTAATAACAATGCACCTAAACCACCAATCTTTTGTTCTTGTGGTTTCTCTTGCTTGCTACGCTGAGGGCGTTCAGCTTGATCTTTACGCGGTTGAGGACGTTTACCTTGAGGCTTACGCTCAAAACGCTGTTCTGTATTTTGTTCACGGCGTGGTGGACGCTGTGCTTTTACAGGTGCAGAACCTTCAGCACGCATACTTAAGTTCACGCGGTTACGTTCAACATCAACCTGCATAACACGCACTTGTACGATCTGACCCGGTTTTACAACCTTATGCGGGTCAGAAACGAACTCATTCGCTAACTCAGAAATATGAACTAAACCATCCTGATGTACACCAATATCAACGAAAGCACCAAAGTTTGTGACATTAGTGATCACACCCTCAAGTTGCATACCTTCAGTTAATTGGCCCACTTCAGTAATATCTTCGCGGAATTTAGCAGTACGGAACTCTGGACGTGGGTCACGACCCGGTTTTTCAAGTTCAGCTAATACGTCTTGTACTGTTGGCAAACCAAATTTGTCATCAACAAATTCATCAGCTTTTACTTGGCGAATGATTTCGGTATTACCAATGATGTCTTTCACAGTTGTCGCTTTTGCTGCAACAATTTTCTCAACAAGACCATAACTCTCAGGGTGAACAGCAGAAGCATCTAAAGGTTCAGAACCATTTTGGATACGTAAGAAACCAGCTGCTTGCTCAAAAGTACGCTCGCCTAAACGTGGTACGCTTTTCAAAGCTTGACGGTTATCAAAACGACCATGCTCTTTGCGATATTCAACAATTTGCTGAGCAATTGCTTTGTTTAAACCTGCAATATAAG
The DNA here is from genome assembly GCF_025514755.1 of Acinetobacter sp. WU_MDCI_Abxc222. NCBI lineage: Bacteria > Pseudomonadati > Pseudomonadota > Gammaproteobacteria > Moraxellales > Moraxellaceae > Acinetobacter > Acinetobacter sp. WU_MDCI_Abxc222. The sequence continues at coordinate 6,902 of NZ_JAHPVG010000007.1, read as the reverse complement.
CCAAGATTGCTGGTGACGCCGTATTTACATCAACACCAACAGCGTTCACACAGTCTTCAACTACCGCGTCAAGAGTTTTTGCTAAACCAGTTTGATTTACGTCGTGTTGATATTGACCTACACCAATTGATTTCGGATCAATCTTAACAAGTTCAGCAAGTGGATCTTGTAAACGGCGAGCAATCGACACTGCACCACGAATTGAAACATCAAGCTCTGGAAGTTCTGCAGCAGCAAGCTCACTTGCAGAGTAAACAGATGCACCCGCTTCACTTACAGTCACGCGTGTTAATTTGAGGTCTGTATTAGCAGCCATCATTTCAGCCACTACAGCTTCTGTTTCACGGCTAGCTGTACCATTACCAATAGCAATAAGCTCTACATTATATTCACGGCATAGACGCGCAAGTTCAGCAATAGAACCTTCTTTATCTTCTTTAGGCGCGAATGGATAAATCGTGCTATGAGCAAGTACATCACCTGCATCGCTTACTACTGCAAGTTTCACACCAGTACGAATACCAGGGTCAACACCTAAAGTAGTTCGACCACCTGCTGGCGCTGATAATAATAAATGACGAAGATTTTCAGCGAATACCTGCATTGCTTCTGCTTCGGCAGTAAGTCGTTTCTCTGTTAGCAATGAATGCTCGATTTGAGGACGAACTTTACCCAACCAGAATAATTTTGCAGTTTGTTTTAAGAAATCTTGACGTGCTTGAGGTTGAATTTGCTCAAGGTTGTATTCAGTTTCAATACGCGCTAATGGTGCATCATCTTCACCATCAACTTTTAAACCTAATACGTTTTCTTGACGCCCACGTAACATCGCCAATAGACGGTGTGAAGGTAATTTGTTTAAACCTTCAGAAAATTCAAAGTAATCACGGAATTTTTTACCGACTTCTTTCTTTTCTTCAGAAGCAACAGTACTTTTTAAAACCGCAGTTTTTGCAAAAGTTGCTTTTAATTCTGTAGTAAGTGCAATATTTTGTGCCCAGTCATCAATCAGAATATGCTGGATCGCATCTAACTGACTTTCAACATCTGGATAGTCTTCATGACTAAAACCAGCCAATGCTTCTGTCGGGTCAACTTGTTCTGCAATAATTTTTTCAGCAATCGGTCCTAAACCTGCTTCTTTTGCTTTAAAAGACTTACTTGTACGCTTAGGACGATACGGTGCATAAATTTCTTCTAAAGCATTTTTTGTTTCGGCTGCATTCACCCGCGCCAACAAGTCATCATTCAACTTATTCTGTTCTTGCAATGACTGAATGACCTTTTCACGGCGCTCATATAAATCACGTAAATACGCTAAACGAGTATCTAATTGGCGTAACTGCGTATCATCTAAACCTTGTGTTACTTCTTTACGGTAACGGGCAATGAATGGAACACTGGCACCTTCGTCAATTAAGCGGATGGCAGCTTCTACTTGGTTTGGACGTACGGCAAGCTCACTTGCCAACTGCTGAACTAAGTCAGTCATCGTGTTTGATCCCACAAGGATAAAGTTTAAAAGCACTGATTATAAAGACCAAGCCCATAAAATCCACACTTGTTTGCGTATTCAAAACGTTTTTTTGTATTGACTCTGAATATTTATACTTTTTACGACTACTAGAGCACGCAAAAACAGTGATTTAAGTATAAAAAAGTTAAGACTGAACCCTACCTTTTAATCTTTAAAAAATATAAACGTATGACTTATGTCATGAACATGACAAAAAATTAATATAATTTATGAGAAAATGATCATATTGATACATAGCCCAAAAGATAAAAACATTGAGGTTGAGCACTACTTTATTCTTCTAATTTCTTATCTACTCAGTTTTTTTATCTTATTCAGCAATCAAAAGTCTATTATATTTATTTCAAATAACTGATTTGAAACAATTAGTTATTACCATTGAGTTATTCGAAAATTATTGAAAATTTAACTATTTGTTGTTTTAGGGCGGTCTTTGCTAAATTGTGGGCTTAAGATGTTGTTTTTTGGTTTCAAACCACCTTGAAAATTGTAATTTTGAGCAAATTGATACATAGTCTAAACAAGAACATCGGCATTATACTGAGGGCTTGTTGGCAATAAGCCTATCCGACCCAATAATATATAAATTATGACTTTAAAAGGGAGTACATCATGAGTTTAGTTGTACCTGCTGAACATCCTGAAACCGTACACAACGAAACGGATCGTGTCGAACGTATTTTAGTGGTCGATGACGATGTGCGTTTACGTACCCTCTTGCAACGTTTTTTGGAAGATAAAGGCTTTGTTGTAAAAACTGCCCACGATGCTTCGCAAATGGACCGTTTATTACAACGTGAGTTATTTTCACTTATCGTACTCGACTTTATGTTACCGGTTGAAGATGGTTTAAGTATTTGCCGTCGTTTGCGCCAATCAAATATTGATACGCCAATCATCATGTTAACAGCACGCGGTAGCGATTCAGACCGTATTGCAGGTCTTGAAGCTGGTGCAGATGACTACTTGCCAAAACCATTTAACCCAAATGAACTTTTAGCACGTATCCGTGCAGTATTACGTCGCCAAGTTCGTGAAGTTCCGGGCGCACCAAGCCAACAAGTTGAAGTTGTAAGTTTTGGTCCATGGTCTCTAGACTTGTCTACTCGTACACTGACACGTGAAGGACAAATCGTTACCTTAACAACTGGCGAATTTGCAGTATTAAAAGCATTAGTACAACACCCACGTGAACCATTAACGCGCGATAAACTGATGAACTTAGCGCGTGGCCGTGAATGGGGTGCAATGGAACGTTCAATTGACGTTCAAGTTTCTCGTTTACGTCGTTTAATTGAAGATAACCCTGCACGTGCACGTTACATCCAAACTGTATGGGGTGTAGGCTATGTATTCGTTCCAGACGGTGCTGAATAAGCTTGAGATAAAATAGAGTGAGTTTAGAACCAATCGCCCCACAGAACTTTACCGATTACGTTGCCTATTCAGAACGTAAACGGACTCGGTGGGAACGTTTTCTCGACAAAATAAAGCCACGTTCTGCTGCCATGCGTACCACTATTCTGGTACTGCTGGTGGTGTTCTTTAGCTTATTTATGTCGTTATGGTTCTTTTGGCGCACTCTTTATTTACCTGAAATTCAACAGCACGCCCGTTATCTTGCGGTTGAGCTTGAGCTCGTCAATAATCCTGATATACGAATTTTTCATCGTGAAAATGAAGTAGATATTGATGCGTGGTTGCGTAATCGAGTCGGTATTGAATACGTTACCAACCCCAAAGAATATCCAAGTGTCCGAGAAAAGGTCATTGCCGAGTTTTTTACCAATCACGTTGAAAATAAGCTGGCAAATGAGATTGGGACTAAAGACGTTACCGTTTACTTCCAGTTTAAACCGAGCCCACGCATTTGGATTCAAACACCTGAAATGCATGGGAACTGGGTTCGAGAGCCTTTAAAAACCTATGCCAACTATAGTCCTGAACTTTTAGTGGGTTGGGTCGTGGGTGTTCCATTACTGTCGGCTATCATTATTTTAATTTTGGTTCGACAGATGAACCGCCCTCTGCGTCGTTTGCAAAATGCAGCCAATGAATACAGTAAATCAGGAACAGCGCCGTACCTTGATACCAATCACGGTCCACTAGAAATTCGTCAAGTAAACCAAGCGTTTAATCGTATGGTCTACACACTCGATCAGACTGAGCGTGAGCGACGTATTATGTTGGCAGGTATTTCACATGATTTACGTACTCCACTTACACGCATACGTTTAACAGCAGAGATGCTGCCTGATGAGTTTTTACGTGAAGGCTTGGTCTACGATGTAGATGATATGGATGCAATTCTTAATCAGTTCATTTCCTACATGCGCGATGGCTCAGATGAGGAGTTGAAAGACACCAATATCAACATGCTTTTGCAAGAACTTGTTGTGCAATTTAAACCTCTCGATATTCAATTCGAGATGCAGGATGTACCCATTATTCCGGCACGTAGTCTTTCTTTAAAAAGATTGATTGCCAACTTGATTAATAATGCGAAACGCTATGGTGCTGAACCGATAGAGCTCAGTGCAAAAGTAGAAAATGAATCTATTTTAATTACTGTTGCCGATCATGGTGAAGGCATTCCGGCAGATCAAATTGAAGAGTTAATGCAACCTTTTGTTCGCGGAGACTCAGCAAGAACCATTCAAGGTAGTGGTCTTGGGCTGGCTATTGTTAAACGTATTGTCGATATTCATCATGGCGAGATTCAAATTCATAACCGTGAACAAGGTGGTTTAGAGGTTATTATTTCTTTACCAATCCCAAAACCGAGTACCGAAGAAAATACCTCAACCAATCCATTGGAAAAAATAAAACAAACTTTAAGTGAGCGCTTTTAATTTGATCAATCAGCAATTAAAAGCCTTGTTTTAATGATAAATAAAAGCAATAAAAATCAATTAAATAAAAACTATAAATATAATTTATACCGCCATTTATTTACAAAATTAGACCTTAGCCTAACACCTATGCACTTTTCAATTTTTCATAGCTAAAATCCCGTATGTTTTGACAATATTGAGGATGTCCAATGTCTTTAAGTCGTATTCGCCTAGCTTCTCTTCATGACAAGGTCATCAGTGCTGAACAAGCTGCGCAATTCATCGAAAATGGAATGACCGTTGGTATGAGTGGTTTTACTCGTGCCGGTGAAGCTAAAGCTGTTCCACAAGCACTTGTAGAGCATGCAAAGAAAAATCCGTTAAAAATCACGTTAATTACGGGTGCTAGCTTAGGTAATGACTTAGACAAACAACTCACGGAAGCAGGTGTTTTATCTCGTCGTATGCCATTTCAGGTAGACAACACTTTACGTCGTGCGATTAACAACGGCGAAGTTATGTTTATTGATCAACATTTATCAGAAACTGTTGAGCAAATGCGTAACCAACAACTTAAACGTCCAGACGTTGCGGTAATTGAAGCAATTGCGATTACTGAAGATGGCGGCATTATTCCAACAACTTCTGTAGGTAACTCTGCAAGCTTTGCTATTTTTGCCGAAAAAGTTATTGTTGAAATCAACACATCTTTAAGCGAAAGCTTTGAAGGTTTACACGACATCTATATTCCGACTTACCGTCCAACACGTACTCCAATTCCATTAACAAAAGTGGATGAGCGTATTGGTACAACGGCAATCCAAATCGATCCTGCAAAAATTGTAGGTATTGTATTTAACGATACACATGACTCACCATCAACAGTAACTCCTCCAGATGATGAGACTCAAGGCATTGCAAACCACTTAATTGCTTTCTTTAATAAAGAAGTTGCAGAAGGTCGTTTACCGAAAAACCTTGGTCCATTACAAGCAGGAATTGGCTCTATTGCCAACGCTGTACTAACAGGTTTAAAAGATTCTGATTTTGAAGACCTCATCATGTACTCAGAAGTACTACAAGACTGTACTTTTGAACTCATTGATGCAGGCAAAATGAAATTTGCTTCTGGTAGCTCAATTACCCTTTCTGCAAAATGTGGCGAAAAAGTTTTTGGTAATATCGAAGCTTACAAAGATAAATTAGTGCTCCGTCCACAAGAAATTTCTAACCATCCTGAATTGGTTCGTCGTTTAGGTATTATCGGCATTAACACTGCGCTTGAGTTTGATATTTACGGTAACGTGAACTCAACTCACGTATGCGGTACTAAAATGATGAACGGTATTGGTGGTTCAGGTGATTTCGCTCGTAACGCCCACTTGGCGATCTTTGTAACCAAATCAATTGCTAAAGGCGGCGATATCTCTTCTATCGTGCCTATGGTGAGCCACGTTGATCACAGTGAACACGACGTTGATATTTTAGTGACAGAGCAAGGTTTAGCTGACTTACGCGGTTTAGCGCCTCGTGAACGCGCTCGTGCAATTATCGATAACTGTGTACACCCACTTTATCGTGATGCATTAAATGACTACTTTGACCGTGCATGTGCTAAAGGTGGACATACCCCTCACTTACTTCGTGAAGCATTGTCTTGGCATGCGAACTTCGAAGAAACAGGTCAAATGCTTCAAGCAGCACCAGTTGCAAAATCAGCTTAAACCACTGGTTGAATTCAAGCACTCCTTCGGGGGTGCTTTTTTATTTGTTTAAATTATTAATAAAAAACTGCTCAAGCCCGAATTTTTATTTTATCTTTTGAGCACATCAAAACAAAAAGTAGAAATCCATATGTTTATTATTCGTCAATTTACAAATGCAGATCTGGATGATGTCGTTATTTTATGGGAAAGCTGTGGACTGACCCGCCCTTGGAATAATCCAGAAACCGATATTTTCAGGAAAGTCTCACAACAGGATGATTTGTTTTTAGTTGCTATTAAAGATGAGCAACTGATTGGTACGCTTATGGGCGGCTACGACGGTCATAGAGGCTGGATCAACTATTTGGCTGTTCACCCCCACCAACAACGCTTAGGAATCGCTACAGCGCTCGTTCAGCAGCTTGAGAAGCGCCTCATCGCTCGGGGTTGCCCAAAGCTTCAATTATTAGTCCGTAAAGACAATTTGAATGTATTGAATTTTTACGAACAACTTGGCTATGACGAGGTAGAAGCCGTGTGTTTAGGAAAACGACTTATTCGTGATAGTTCTCACGATTAGAGACAAGTTTTCAGTTGAGCCATTTTTAGAAAGTTAAGGCAATATTGGGGATAACCCTCTTTGCTTGTGGATAAAATGAGATTTATACACAGGTAAGGTCTTAATATTTTTATTAAATAAACAGGCATGAAAAAAGCCCCATACATTATGTATGGGGCTTTTTCGAATATGGTGGCGAGACCCAGGATCGAACTGGGGACACACGGATTTTCAATCCGTTGCTCTACCTACTGAGCTATCACGCC